>JBDHWI010000005.1:0-61331 GCA_039810125.1 Thermoflexales bacterium
GAAACTGCCAGCTTCGCTATGATTCCGGAGCATGTTGCAGCAAACTTTTCTCGCCCTCTCGCGCGCAGGTTGGGCCCAAAGCGCCATCACCCGCGTGCCGATTTCACGCCAGATGGCGCGTCGCTTCGTCGCCGGCGAGACCATTGCTGAGGCCATCGCCACCATCACAGCCCTCAACGCCGCCGGCATCCGCGCCACGCTGGATTTCCTTGGTGAAAGCGTCAGCACGGAAGCCGAGGCCGAGCAAGCTGCCGGCCAGTATCTCATCGCGCTCGACCAGATCAGCGCGCACAGCCTGATTGCAAACGTCTCGCTCAAGCTTACCCAGTTCGGACTGGACATCGATCAGGCCTTTTGCACAGCTACTGTGCGGCGCGTGGTGCAGCGGGCAAGGCAAACCAACACCTTCGTGCGGGTGGACATGGAAGGCACGCCGCACACCGACCGCACCTTGCAGGTGGTGCGCGAGTTGCATGGCGAGTTCGACAACATCGGCACGGTGCTGCAAGCCAGCCTGTATCGCACCGAGGCAGACTTGATCGCGCTGGCCGATGAGGGCATTCGCATCCGGTTGTGCAAGGGCGCCTACGCCGAGCCGGCGGACAAGGCATTTCCGGTCAAGGCCGATGTCGATGCCAATTACATCAAACTTGCCGGCCTGCTGCTGGATCGCTCGGCAAGGTCGCTCGGCGACGCGCGCGGTTGCACGCCACCGCTGGCCGCGCTGGCAACGCACGACGAGAAGATGATCGACGCGGCGAAGGCGCACATCGCGCAGCACAGCATCCCTCTCAGCCAGTTCGAGTTTCAGATGCTGCACGGCATCCGCCGCGATTTGCAGGAGCGGCTTGTCAAAGAGGGCTACACCGTGCGCGTGTATGTGCCGTATGGCACGCACTGGTATCCCTATTTCATGCGCCGGCTGGCCGAGCGGCCAGAGAACGTCACCTTCTTCCTGAAGGGATTGATGTCGAAGTAAAAAGAGCGACGCACTTTCGCTCGCGCTACTTGATTTCGACCTGCACCGTCGCCGGCAACACGCTTTGCACCGTGATGCCATCGGGCTTGATAACGGTCGGGGCGACCTGATGCACGCCGGCCGGCAGATTCGAGGCATCTACTTCCACCCGCACGTCATCCTCGGTCAGGTCGTTCAGTTGCGGCAGCGGGCCGGCCAGCACGATGTCGATCGTGGGCGGCGAGAGCGTCGCCGTGAGCGGCGTGGTCACCCCTGTCACGCTGGGGGCGCGTGAAATTGTCCGCGCACCCTGCTGCGGTTCAATCTGCACGCGCACGGAGACTGACTGATTCTCGGACACCAGCGACACGTTCGGCGGCACGTTCAAGCCGACGCGCTGCTCCATGTTCTGCTTCGCCCGATCGATGGAGACATCCAGCGTCTCGATGAAGCCGGGCAATTGCTGGATGGCGTCGCGCGGGCCGAACACGGTCACCACCTGCGGCGCATATTCCACGCCAGTCACTGCATAGCCATTCGCCGGCTGGCCGGTGATCTTCACGCGCACTGCCAGATCGCGATAATTGCTCAACTGCTCCACCGGCACGCGCACAGTCACCGCCTTCGGGCTGATGTTCAAACCGCCGATCGGGTTGCCGGCAGCATCCAGCGCGACCAGCGGCACCGTCTGCTCGACAGACGAGCGCACATTGTCGACGTTGACGATGGCCTCAAGCGTCGCCACCTGCGTCACCACCTGGCTGGTGCCGGTGATGACAGCCGCCATGGGCGTAACGATGGGCGAGAGCGTGCGATAGCCGATGGCCGGCGTGCCGGCGATGCTCACCTTCACAGAAAAAGTCTGGCGCGCTGTGTTCTCGATGACGACGGTGGCCGTGTTGGGCCGCGATGACAGAAGCAGCGAGGGCTGCGCATTGATCGCCGGCGTCAACTGCACCACATGCTCACCCGGCCCCAGCTTCGACAGGTCGATCGCCACCTGCACCGTGTTGCCCAACGTTTCGAAGACACTCTGCGGCGCGCGAATGCGAACGGACACCGCGCTGGGCAGCGTGTTGGCCGAGAGGACCTCGCCGGCCGGCGGCTGCCCGGTCACCACCACTGGCGCAGAAATCGTATTCTCAAGAATGGGGTCGCTCTGCAACGATGCCAGCGCCCACACGAAGAAGGCGAGGATCAATGCAAGAATCATCAAGCCGACATTATTGGCAAACCAGCGCGCCATTGATCCGATTATATGAAGTAGAATATATGTTCTATACTGCGCGAAAATCGCACCAGCCCGTACACTGTCACCACCATGTCCAAAGAGAATCTCTCGCCCGTCTGGGCTCGCGCATTCGACATCGACGTTGACTACGGCGAAAGCATCTACCTGCACGGCAAGGATGGCCGGCGCTATATCGATTTCACCAGCGGTATCGGCGTGACCAACACCGGCCATTCGCACCCGCGCGTCGTCAAGGCCATCCAGGAGCAGGCGGCCAAGCTCATCCATGGCCAGATCGGCACCGTGACAGGCGACAAGATCGTCGAGTTGACCGACGAATTGCTGAGCATCGTGCCGAAACCCATCGACACCTTTTTCTTCAGCAACAGCGGCGCCGAGGCGATCGAGGCAGCGGTGAAGCTGGCAAAACAAGCCACCGGCCGCCCAAATGTGATCACATTTGAAGGCTCCTTCCATGGCCGCACGCATCTGACCATGGCAATGACGATGAGCAAAACCAGCTATCGCCAGAAGTATCAGCCGCTGCCCGCCGGCGTGTTCGCGTCACCGTATGCGCATTGCTACCACTGCCCCGTCGCCAAGCGCGCAATGAGCAACGCCGACCGCGCAGCGTTGAGCGCAAGCTGCCCCGACGACGGCGGCAAGTGTTGTGGCTACGCGCATGACGCGATTCATTTTCTGTTGAAGACGCAAAGCGCGCCGCAGGAGACCGCCGCGATCGTGATTGAGCCGGTGTTGGGTGAGGGCGGCTATGTCGCGCCGCCAGCATCCTTCCTGCGTGAATTGCGCCAGATCTGTGACGAGCACGGCATCATGCTGGTCTTCGATGAGGTGCAGACCGGCTTTGGCCGCACCGGCAAGTATTTCGCGCTTGAGCACTTTGACGTCGTGCCGGATATTCTGGTGATGGCGAAGGGACTGGCGAGCGGGATGCCGCTCTCATGCGTGGCCGCCAGCCGCGCAGTGATGCAGAAGTGGCCGGCCGGCTCGCATGGCGGCACATACGGCCCGAACCTCGTGTCGGCTGCCGCCGGCGTCGAGACCATCCGCGTGATGAAGGACGAAAAGCTGATCGAAAACAGCGCGGCGCGCGGCGCGCAGTTGATGGCCGGCCTGCGCCACCTGCAGGCCGAGTTCTCCGTCATCGGCGATGTGCGCGGGCTGGGCTGCATGGTCGGCACCGAGTTCGTGGATGCGGCCGGCCAACCGAACAAGGACATCACCGATCGCATCGTGAAGTTCTGCGCCGATCACAACCTGCTGCTATTCACCTGTGGCTCATACCAAAACGTCATTCGCTGGATTCCACCGCTGGTGGTCAACGCAGAGCAGGTCGATGAGGCGCTGAAGATCTTTGCCGCTGCGCTTGACCAGGCGGCGTAACTTTACGCAAGAGATACAGACGAGAGTTGATCCAAACGCTGCTCTCCCTTCGCTTGCACGAGTGAAAACCATGTTGACTGAATTGCGCGTGCGGGATTTTGCGATCATCGATGCGCTCGACCTGGAGTTTGCGCCTGGGCTGAACGTGCTGACCGGCGAGACCGGCGCCGGCAAGAGCATCATCGTCGATTGCATTGCGCTGCTGCTGGGCGACAAGGCCGAGGCGAACATGGTGCGCAGCGGCGCACAAGCCGCGCTGATCGAAGGCACCTTCAACATCGAGGGCCGGCTGCACAAACAGATCATCGCGCGGTTGAGCGAGCATGGCCTCGAATCTGACCAGTCCGATCATGTGACGCTGGGGCGCGAGGTGCGCGCCGGCGGCCGCAGTATCTGCCGCGTGAATGGACGCGCCGTCAGCCAGGCCACGCTGCGCGAGATGGGTGAGTTGCTGGTCGACGTGCATGGGCAGAGCGAACACCTTTCGCTGTTGCGAGTGAAGGAACACGTCAATCTGCTCGACGGATTCGCCGGCACGTGGGAAGTGCGGCAACAGGTGGCTGAACGAGTGGCTGAGTTGCGCAGCGTGCGCCGGCAAATCGACGACTTGCAGCGCAATGAGCGCGAACGCGCGCGCCGCGTGGACATGCTCAAGTTTCAGGTCGAGGAGATCCAGTCAGCTCGGCTGAAGGCCGGCGAGGAAGCCATGCTGGCCGAAGAGCATGTGCGGCTAGCCAACGCCGAAACGCTGGCTGCCCATGCAGATGAGGCCAACAGCGCGCTCTACGACGGCTCGCGCAACAGCCCTGCTGCGCTCGATCAGATCGCGCAAGCCATGCGCGCCCTGTTGCATCTTGCGCACTACGACAAGCAATTCGAGGAATACAGCAAATCGCTCGGCGAAGCCAACGCCATCCTGGAAGAGGTGGCGCGCACCCTGCGCGACTACCGCGAGGGCATCGAGTTCAACCCGCAGCGCTTGCAGAAGGTGGAAGATCGACTGGAGCAGCTAAAGAAGCTCAAGCGCAAATATGGCGAGAGCGTCGAGGCAGTGATCGCATTTGGCGAGCAGGCCATGCGCGAACTTGACCAGATCGAACATGCCGGCGAGCGCGTGGAGCACTTGCAGGAGCGCGAGGCGAAGTTGCTGGCTGAGATCGGCGCAGTCGCCGGCGAGCTTTCGAAGAAGCGTCAGGCCGCCGCAAAGAAGCTGGCGAAGGGCATTGAGGGCGAATTGAATGATTTGCGCATGGGTGGCGCGCGCTTCGAGGTGTGCCTCGCACCACAGGAGCCGGATGCCACCGGCATCGACCACGTCGAGTTCATGATCGCGCCAAACGCCGGCGAAGGCTTGAAGCCGCTGGTGAAAGTGGCGTCAGGTGGCGAGACGGCACGGCTGATGTTGGCGCTGAAAGCGACGCTGTCGCAGGCTGACAGCACCCCGACGCTGATCTTCGATGAGATCGACCAGGGCATCGGCGGGCGGGTTGGCACGACGGTGGGCGAAAAGCTGTGGAATCTGGCGCGCGCGCATCAGGTATTGTGCATCACCCACCTGCCACAACTCGCATCCTTTGGCGACGCGCATTACAAGGTGCAGAAGCTGGCGCAGGATGGCCGCACCACCACGCTCGTGCAGGCGCTCGACCGCAAAGCGCGGCTGGAGGAGCTGGCGCAGATGCTTGGCACCAGCGGCAAGGCCGGGGCGCAGGGCGCAGAGCAACTGATGAAAGAGGCGACTGAGTTCAAAGCCCGGCGCGAGCGCGCTTGAACACGTTGCCAGTGCGTGTCCATCGGCACAAGCAAAACCCCGCGAAAGACTCGCGGGGTTTTGTTTTTCAACGCTGCAGATGACCTTAGCGAATGGCCTTCTCGGTCTGCTTGTCGAAGATGTGCATGTTGTCGAGGTTGATCGCCACGCCAATATTGCTGCCGACGCGCGCCTTGGTGCGCGGGTCGACGCGCGCCAGGAAGGGCTTGTTGTTCGCAGTCATCAGGTTCAAGATGACCTCGTGACCCATCAACTCGGTGATGTCCACCTTCGAATCGACGATGGCCTGATGGATGCCAGGCGGCGCGTATTCGGGGTCGTGCACGTCCTCTGGGCGAATGCCGAAGATGACCTGCTTGCCGGTGTATGCCTTGTATGACGCAACCTTATCTTCTGGCACCTTGAGCCGGAACGCGCCGGTGTCGACATAGACATCGTTGCCGCTGCCGGTGAGGGTGGCATCGAAGAAGTTCATCGATGGGCTGCCGATGAAGCCGGCGACGAACACATTGTCCGGCCGGTCATACAGCGACGAGGGTGAATCGACCTGCTGCAGCACGCCATCCTTCATCACGGCGATGCGCGAACCCATCGTCATCGCCTCCACCTGGTCGTGCGTCACATAGATGAACGTGGTGCCGAGCTGCATGTGCAGCTTGCTGATTTCGGCGCGCGCCTGCACGCGCAACTTGGCATCCAGGTTCGACAGCGGCTCGTCCATCAAGAACACCGCCGGATTGCGCACGATGGCGCGGCCGACTGCCACGCGCTGGCGCTGGCCGCCGGAGAGCTGCTTGGGCTTGCGGTCGAGCAGAGCCTCGATGCCGAGCCGGCGCGCCGCTTCCTTCACGC
This sequence comes from Thermoflexales bacterium, assembly GCA_039810125.1. Lineage (GTDB taxonomy): Bacteria > Chloroflexota > Anaerolineae > J036 > Brachytrichaceae > JBDHWI01. The sequence continues at coordinate 6,217 of JBDHWI010000005.1, forward strand.
GCTGATCGATCTCCGCTTTTGGCACGCGGCGCAACTTCAGGCCAAAGGCCATGTTGTCGTACACCGACATGTGCGGATACAGCGCGTAGGATTGGAACACCATCGCGATGTCGCGATCCTTGGGCGGAACATCGTTCACCACGCGGTCGCCGATGTAGATGTTGCCCTCCGAGATTTCCTCCAGGCCGGCGAGCATACGCAGCGAAGTGGTTTTGCCGCAGCCCGATGGACCGACGAATACCAGAAATTCACGATCAGCAATGGAAATGTTGAGGTCGCTGACCGCTACAACATCGCCATAGCGCTTGACGACATGCTCATAAGTCACACTTGCCATGAAGCTTTACCCTCCAAGGTGAAAAATCTCCAACTAAATCTGTTCGGATTTTATTCACCGTTGCACACAAGTCAAACTCACACCAAGACGCCCGCGCCGGCAGATGAAACATCCAACGTCCAATGGCGCGCAGCGAGGCCGGCGCCGCCAAAGGCCGATTGCATCGCCTCGCCGATCGCGGCGTGATTGCCGCGGGCAAAGGCGATCATGCCTGGCCCAGCACCGCTCAAGCTGACAGCGATGGCGCCGCTGTCGAGCGCGGCATGCCGCGCCGAGATGGCGCCAGGGATGGCCGGCAAGCGGTATGGCTCATGGATGCGATCCTCCATCGCCTTCGCCAGCAGCGCGTCATCGCCATTGCGCAACGCCTCGACCACCAGCATGGCGCGACCGACGTTGAATACTGCATCAGCGCGCGTGTAATGCACTGGCAGCACCGAGCGCGCGTGCGAAGTCATGAAGTAGAACGCCGGCACGCACACCACCACCTTCATCGCCGGCAACGGCACCTGATGCGTGACGACCTCGCCATCTTTGCCGACGACGATGACCAGCCCGCCGAGGAACGCCGGCGCGACATTGTCGCCATGCCCTTCCAATTCGAACGCGCGCGAGAGGATGCGCGCTTGTCCCGCTGGGCCGCGAAACCCCTGCGGATCGAGCAACGCATTGGCGAACAGCAGGCCGGCCAGCACCGCTGTGCTGCTGGAGCCGAGGCCGCTGCCGCACGGCACCTCGTTGCGGCACACGATGTGATATGACACCCGCTTCGCGTCGAATGGCGTGTAGGCCGTGATCTCGTCGATCATCGTCCGCACAACGAGGTGGCTCTTGTCGTTGGGCAGCACCTCTTCGCCCTCACCGTGCGATTCCACCGTGATGCCCCGGCCGTTGCCTTCGTGCAACTCGAATGTGTTCCACAGATCGAGCGCAATACCCATGCAATCAAAACCCGGGCCGATGTTGGCGCTGGTGGCGGGGATGCGAACCGTGAGCAACTTTGTCATGGATTGAATCACTGAGCCAGTGTGGAATTGTGCAATCGCGCGAGCGCGCAATCATGCAATTGCGTCAAGCAGGTCGTCGATGCGCGCCTCGATGGAGATGGGTGCGAGGCTGCCCTTGATCGCCGTGTCAGGATCCTTGAGGCCGTGGCCGGTCAACACGCACACCACACGCTTGCCGCGCAGATCCACAGAGCCATCGCGCAGCGCCTGCTTCAGGCCGGCGAGGCCAGTGGCCGACGACGGCTCGCAGAAGATGCCCTCGGTTCTGGCGACAAGGCGATAGGCTTCAAGGATTTGCTCATCACTCACGGCGCTGATGTGACCGTCAGATTCATCCAGCGCGCGCATCGCCTCGCGCCAGCGCACCGGGTTGCCGATGCGAATGGCGGTGGCGATGGTTTCTGGGTGCTCAACCACCTTGCCGATGACAAGCGGCGCGGAGCCGGCGGCCTGCACGCCAAACAGATGCGGGCGCGTCTTGACAATGCCGGCATCGAGATATTCGTTGAAGCCCATCCAGTAGGACGTGATGTTGCCAGCGTTGCCAACGGGCAGGCACAGCCAATCCGGCGCTTCACCCAGCGCATCACAGATTTCAAATGCGGCAGTTTTCTGCCCCTGCAGGCGCGCCGGGTTGATGTTGTTGACCAGCACGATCGGGGCCCGCTCGGTCGCCTCGCGCACCATGCGCAGACCGTCATCGAAGTTGCCGTTGATGGTGATGACCTGCGCGCCATAGCTCAGCGCACCAGCGAGTTTGCCGGCGGCGATCTTGCCATCCGGCACCAACACCACGCACTTGAGGCCGGCGCGCGCGGCGTAGGCTGCCGCCGACGCAGCCGTGTTGCCGGTGCTGGCACAGATGACAGCTTGCGCGCCATCGGCCACGGCCTGCGTCATCGCCGTCGTCATGCCGCGATCCTTGAACGAGCCGGTGGGATTGCCGGCCTCGTATTTGATCCACAGGTCAAAGCCGCCGCCGAGCGCCGTTGCCAGACGCGGCGCCGGCAGCAGCGGCGTGTTGCCTTCCAGCAGCGTGACGGGCGGCACGTCCTGTGTGATTTGGATCCGACTGCGGTAATGTGCGATGACGCCAGGCCATAGATGTGGCGGGCGTGGTGGCGATTCAGCGGGCATGGCGGCGCCATTGTACCTGTGGCGCAAAAGTTGCTTCTGGCAGGATGCGCGGAGCGAAATAGCGCAATACACGATTGCCAGCCAAAATACGCCCCATGACGGAGATCAACAGCACACTGGCGGCAAAACTATTGAATGAGGGGGAGCGGACACTGGCGTTTTTTCAGTCTCTGCCCGAAGAGGCATGGAGCAAGAAGGTGTATTCGGATGGCGCACAATGGGATGCGCGCGAAACGCTGGCGCACTTGATCCAAGCTGAGACGTCGTTGCGCGTGCTGTTCAAGCAGGTGGTCGCCGGCGGTGAAGGCGCGCCGGCAGATTTCGACATCGACCGTTTTAACCGGGAGCGCACAGGCCGGCTGGCTGCACTCTCGCGTGAAGAATTGCTCCACCGATTCCAGCATGAGCGCAACAAGACGGCAGAATTTGCAGCAGGATTGACGACAGCGCAGTTGGCGCTGCGCGGCCGGCATCCAGCATTGGGCGATTCCTCCGTCGAAGAGATGCTGAAGATGATCTATCTGCACAACACCATGCACGTGCGCGACATCAAGAAGGCAGCATGAGCGGTCCTTGAACTGCGCTTTACGCTTTCGCAGCAGCCTGATAAATGCCCATCAGCCGCTCGACGATGGCGCGCCAATCGTGATGCGCTTTGATGTAGGCGCGCCCCGCCCCACCCAACCGCGCGCGCGCGGCATCATCGTTCAACAGACGCAGCACCGCCTCCGCAAACTGCTGCGGTGAATTCGCAACACACAGCGCCTGCTCGTAGCCTGGTTGCAGCGAGCGCACAGTCTTCTCGCTCGTCACCACCGGTGTGCCACACGCCATCGCCTCCAGCACCTTGTTCTGAATGCCGGCGCCATACACCACCGGCACCACCGCGGCGCTCGCCTTGCGCAGATAAACGCGCATGTCCGGCACTGAGCCGGTGACGATGACTCTGCCTGGGTGCTTTTCTGCGAGCGCCTGCACTTCGGGCGTGGGGTCTTTGCCGGCGATGGTAAGCGTCACTTGTGGGCGCTGCGCCCACACCGCCGGCATGATGTCATGCGCCAGATGCAACGCCGCAGTGATGTTGGCGTGATAGCTCATCTTGCCGGAGAACACGAGCGAGTCCGGCTCGCGCAGCGTGTCATCGGGCGCGAAGTAGGCGAGATCGACGCCATTTGGAAGCACCTCGATCTGCGCGCGCTGCGGCGAGATCTTTTCGATGGCTGCCTTGTCCACCGGCGAAGTGACCAGCACGCGGTCAAATTGCGTGGCCAGCCAGCCTTCATGCCGGCGAGTGCGCGGCAATTCGAACGCCGTCATCAGCCGGCCCTTTGCGCTCTGGCTCTGCTGCGCAGCCTGCTCAAACAGATGCGTGATGCTGTCCACGCTGTCCCACACCACCGGGATGTGCGATGTGCGATGCGCGATGCGCGATTTTGCATGCAGCGCATAGCGCGAGCCACGCAGATGCTCGACATGGATGACATCAAATTGATCGGTGCTGAGCTGTTGATCGATGAGCGCGGCAAGCTCCGGCTGCCAGCAGAAATTGGCTTGCAGCGGCTTTGATGTGGGCAGCGCAGAGAGCAGGTTGATCAACTTGCGATTGCGCGAGAGTGGCACGGCGATGACTGCGATGCCCTCTGCCCGCAAGGACTCGATCGCATCGCGCTCGGCGTCAGTTTCCCACAACGTGACCAGTGTGATGCGGTGGCCGGCGCGCACGAGATGGCGCACAAAGTTGTAGGGCCGCACGCGAATGAGCGTGGGCACGTAGGGTGCGACAAAAAGCACGTTCATGTGCGCCGCCGGCGAAACACGATGTAACCCACGACGAACAACAGCGCCACCGGCAGCCCGCTCAACAACATCATGCCGTAGTCGTCCACCTCGGTGCGCAGGTTGTGATAATCGACGTTGGCCATTGATTTGTCGGCGAGCGCCGGCGCGGTCGGTTGAGTTGCACCGGATGACAACTCGGGCGTTGTCGTTGGCACAGGCGTTGCCGTTGGGTAGGGAATGGGCGCGACCGCCGGCGCCGATGTCACGCTTCGCGAATACCACACTTTGTAGCCAAAGCGCTCCGCCGGCCCCAACTCTTTGTTTCCAAAAACGTTGATTTCATCGCGTGTAAACCAGGTGAGATTCAGTTGATTGCCTAAACCCACAGCGATGCGCGGCCATTCTGGCACATCACCTCGATACTGGCTCACGATCTCCGGTTCGCTCCATGTTGTGCCATTCCACGCCACATGCATGACGCTGGAAACCAGCTTGTCGCCAGGCGTCTGCACGAAATCGCTCCGATTCCCAATGAAGACCAAGTGCACTTGTCCGCCAGAATCGGTCGCCATGGACATGACATCCTGGATGGTGACGAATTGACCGATCACACCAGGGATTGCTTGCGGTGAGGACCACGATCTGCCCTGATCTGCAGATACCTGGTAATACACTTTGTCCTCCGGCACACCCAACCAGGCGACGACCAACTGTCCTTTGCCATCAATCCCAATCGCGATTTTCATCCCTCGTTGCGCAGCTGGAAAAGTATAGGGCGCTGTCCATGTCGCCCCGTCATCCGAGGATGAGGCATACATGACCTGAACGTTCCCAGACACCCCGCCAAGCGCGCCGCCTTCACCGGATTCCCACACGGCATGGATTGTGCCGTCCTGGGTAATCACCATCTTGGGTTTGGCTGCGCCAGTAGTCGGATCTGAAATTTCCACGCCCGGCGTCCAACTCATCCCGCCATTGTCTGTGCGGCGGTAATAAACGCGGTTGCAAACACATTTTTCAGTGACAACAGCCTGGGTCAACAGAAGGTGAATGCGGTCTTTGCTGTCAATCAATACATTGGAGAAATAAGGAGAGTCCTTCTCACTTAAAACCTGGCCAATTCGCCATGCAGCCCCTGAGTAGGCCTGTTCGACCCGCGCATATGCATCATAGAGATCATTCCTGCGGCGATGAGTGATGATCATGTTGCCATGAGAATCAACACCCATAGAGGGGCGTGTCAGTTCCCCCCAAGGCGCCGACAAGATAATGTCGTTGGGTGGAGCCCAACTCACGCCATCCATACTGGCGGTGTACCAAACAGCATCATATTCTGGCAGGCTGTCACCGCTCCAAGCCACATGAATTCTTCCGGTTGCATCGACGAGGATATCGGAGAACCATGCCGCTTGTCCATCCCGGCTCAATTGCAATGGCTGCGACCAGCCACGCGTTTGATGTAATTGTCGAGCCTGAATAAAGTCGGGCGAAGAGAGTAGAGTGCTGATGACCAGCAGGAGAATGAACCAGGACTTGCGCATGATTTACGGTTGCAGCTTCACCATGAACACGCGCACACTGGGCGTTTCATAGACCGGCTTGAGAAAAGATGCCTTTGCGGGATCATACGCGCCGAGTTGGTGCTCCGCCGGCCCGGCCAACACGTAATTCACTCCATGCATCCGCAGGATCTGCTCGCGCTCGACATCGCTCGTGCTGGCATCGTAGAACATCTTCACCGCATCGCGCTTGGTGAAGTAATCCACCGTTTGCGCCCAGTGCGCCAGGTAGGCGTGGACACCGCTGAGCATCGGCACATACTGCCCCACCGTCTCTGAACTCAGCACAATTTCGTCGGGACGCGCATTGTTTTCGAGCCACTTGAGCGCCGCAATCTCGTCGTTGTGGAGGTAAAACGGATAATCATGCCGGCGCAACTCGGTAAAGCGCCACGCAAACAGATATAGATTGGTTGGGAGTACGAGCAGGAGGAAACCTGCAACGAGCCATTTCTGCACCTTCGGCAGATCGATGGCTGGCCGGCGCGCGCCGACCTGGCGCTGCACCCACGGCACAATGACATCGAAGATGCCTTTCGTCGCCAGAATGGCAATCGGCACCTGCCAACCGTTCAGCATGTGAATCTGAAAGTCAACCGGCAGGTAGATCAGCACAAATGAGATCAGGAACCACGATTTGATGAACAAGTCGTTGTTGGCGCGCTGAGGGTCGGCCGCGATCTCCTGACGAATGGTGTCGCGCCGGCGGCGGTCGTTGATGGCGTCGATGATCACGGTGAAACACGCGACAATCAACGGTAATCCCATCAGCACCGGCAAACGATAGAGCGGCGGGGTGAAGACGCCGGCATTGGCAAACTGCTTCAACACCACCTTCCACAACGGATCGAGCGAAGTCAATAAAAACGAATACAGCGAAGGCCACACCGACACGACGCCGACGATGAGGCTGCTCACCACCATGAACCATGGGATGCGCCGATCACGCATGGTGAGCAGCACGACATACGCTGCCAGCACGCCATAGACGATCACCAGATCGTAGGCATGCTGCCAACCCATGAACTGGGCGAACAGGCCGGCGAGAAATGCATAGCGATATTGCTGTCTGGCCTGCCCGCGCAAGATCAGTTCAAATGCAAAAATGTATGCCGCCGCCGCGATGAAATGCGGCTGGCCGAGCGCGGAATAGAACGTATTACCCTCCGCAACATACAAATCGAGCGGATTGATGAGTTCACCGCGCATCACGGTGTATTTCAGCACCACCAGCACCCAGCCAAAGCCGGCAGCCATCACAGCGACGAGGAAGGCGGCGCGCCGGCGCGGCACATCCGGAAACACCCATGAGCAAAGGCGGTACACCAGAACGAAGAAGATCGTCGTGCCAGCCACACGCATGAGCTGATACATGACTTGATAGCCGGTGCTGGCATCCAACCCCAAAAGCACTGCCATACGCGCCAGCACGAACCACAACAAGTTGAAGAAGATCGCGCCATTCGGCTCCGGCGTGAGTTTGTTGGCCGAAAGCGGCTGGGTCATGAATTCGCGAAACCACGCGAAGTATTGGGCGTGATCCGGCACATTCACCAGGACGCCCATAAAAGTTTTATCGGCCGGCGTGCTGAGATAGGCGTACGCCAGAGGCAACGTGGCGATGGCTAACACGATGCCTGTGACGATGAATACGAATCGCCATTCTGAACGAGCTGTTTCAGTCAACGCGCGCACAGTTGCGCGCGCCTCCGGCAGAGTTGTCGTTGTCTCCACTCCCTTCTTTTTCCTCTATGCAAGATAGTCGCTGCGGCAACAAAAGGATGCGTACAGAAGCATTTCTCCCGGCAATGATGTTGTGCAATCCAGTCCCAACTCACAATAAGAAGCTACCGCAGATGACGCGCACAACTGAGATACATCTCAGTCAAACGTCAGGCTGCACCGCACCTTGCCGCGCTGTGCTGGAAATGGCTGCTTTACCCTGTTGTTTGAGCGGATGTCGTTGCCATTCGGTGAATATGCATGTAATTTCGCAGCGCTGTGGCTTCTGCGGTATATCTCTCTTCCCATGCCTTTCTGCCGGCGTAGCCCATCGCTTCAGCATGCTCAGGGTTCTCAATCAAATAGCTAATGGCAGCATGCAAGGCTGCAACATCACCGACATCCACCAACAACCCCGTCTTGCCATGTTCAACATAATCCTCCGTGCCGCCGATGCGCGAAGCGATGACAGGCCGGCCAGCGCACATGGCCTGGGTGATGAAGAGATGGCCTGCGCCAATAGTCGTCGGCAGGAGTGGAATAACCACACAATACGCATGTTGAAGCAGAAACGTCGTCACAAGCGAGGCATTGGCAAAGCCATCCAGTTCAACAAAACGCAAGCCTTCTGGCAAACCATCGATCTCCAGATTGAATCGGCGCGCGTTGATGATCACGGGACAGCCAATTCCCTGCGCGGCCTTCACAAACGTCGCATAGTCACGGTCGGAGCGGCCGCCGGCAAAGACGTATTTCTGAGGCAGATCAGGCACGGCAGCCTGCGCGATCTCAGCTGCATTCGATGGCAACTCGGCAAACACATCATGCCAGCCCAGCAAACTCAATACGAACTTGTGATTTGGCGCACTGGTGATCGCCTTGTAACGCTCAATCCCATCTGTGCTGGTTACCACGCCAAGATCGATGCTTTTCATGCCGAATCGTCCGATCCAGCGATAGCGCGCAGGAATGCCCTTCAAGGTGAAATCCAGCACAACAAGCGGCGGACGCTTGACCGCGAACAACGAGCGCAAGACTGCAAGCGGAAAAGCGACCTTCAGCTCCCATGCGACCACCACATCGTAGCCTTTCGCGCTATGAAAGAGTGCCTTGATCGCCGACCGGATATATGGGATGTATTTCCGCAAGATTCTCGAGAACACGCCCTTGACGTCGGTCGTTGGCGTCGATATGAAGTCGACATGATCGGCCTGTGTCCATTCCGGCAGGCAATTCCAAATCCAGCGATCCGGCGGGCGCACAATGCCATCAACCAGGCACAAGACCCTGATTCGCTTGCTCAAGTGCGAGTTGTAAGCGTCCATCACGTCACCCCCTATAGGCTTCTTCAAGCGGCCGGCAAGCCGCACGATAGTCATAGGTCGTGTCGATCAGCCGGCGGCCGGCGCAACCCAACGCATTGCCCAGCGCGCGATCGTTCAACACCTTCAGCACGGCATCGGCGAACGCCGCCGGCGTGTCGGCAATCAAGACGTGCTCGCCGTGCTTTACTGCAATGCCCTCGCAGCCCAGCGTGGTGGTGACGATCGGCAACGCCTGCGCCATCGCGTTGAGGATCTTCACGCGCATCCCGCCGCCGGCGCGCAGCGGCACCACCATCACGCCGGCGCTCTGCAAAAATGGCGTCGGGTCACTGACGTAGCCGGTGACGTTGATGCGCGAGTCGGCCTTGCTGAGGTCCAGCAATTCCTGCGGCGGCCGCGCGCCAACAATGTCGAACATCACGTCGGGTCGCTGCGCGCGGATGAGCGGCAGCACTTCGCTGATGAACCACTTCACGCCGTCGATGTTCGGTGGCCAGTACATCGTGCCGATGTGCAAAATATGGTCGGCATCGGATTGGCGCTGCGCCGGCGCCACCTCATCGCCATCCACAGCAATCGGGATGACGACAATTTTTTCTCTCTGCTCCGCCTGACGTGGAAGAGTGTCGGAGGAGGTCGCCATCGCCTCCTGCAGCGCGCGCTTGTCCTCCTCACTCACTGCCAGCACCGCATCAAAATCGTTGCACATGCGGCCTTCATATGCCTTGAGCAGTTGCCAGTCACGGTTCAAAAGCAGCTTGCGCGGACCATCGCCCATCGTCTCGGCTAATCGCTTGTAAAGCAGCCACAACGCGTTGTGCGCATCCAGCACCGTGCGGGCGCCGTTCACGCGCTGCGCATATTGCGCCATGTTGAGTTGGTCGGCATGCGCCACATCAAACTTGTTTTCGCGCACAAGCCGGTCAATCAGATCGCGCATGGCCTTGCGATCATCGCGCACCATCATCCATGGTTTCCCGCCGGCGAAGCTGCGCAGCATGGCTGTCCCATCATGCAACGCGCCGCGCCGCATCGGCAACACATGCACCGCCCGGCAATATCTTCGCAGATGCGTCACGTCAGCCGATTGGTCGCCACGCACGAAGGATACAAGTGTCACGTCATGGTGCTGTGCAAGATACTTCAGCACGTTGTACGTCTTCACCTTCGGCCCGCTGTCGGGCGGATACGGCAGCACCTGTGTGAGCAACAAAACATTCATCGTTGCACCTGCAAGCATCCTTCGGCTGCGCTTCGGCAAGTGTGAGCAACGATCCGCACAAGTTCATCGCTCCGCACAGGATACAGAGAGTCATTCATGTCTGATAGTCGGGCCACGCCTCATCCTTTGCAGCGATGACGCTGACGGGCAGCGGCCACACGATGCCGAACGCCGGCTCGTTGTAGCGCGCGCCGCACGCTGCATCCGGCGCATAGAACGCTGAGATGAAGTAAAACACTTCCGTGTCATCGGCAAGTGTTTGAAAGCCGTGCGCAAAACCTTTCGGGATGTAGAGCATTCTGCGGTTGCTCGCGCTTAGCTCCACGCCAATCCACTTCCTAAAAGTCGGCGACTCCGGCCGCACGTCGACGATCACGTCATAGATCGCGCCGGCGGTGCAGCGCACCACTTTCACTTCGCCATGCGGCTCGGCCTGCCAGTGCATTCCGCGCAGCGTGCCGCGCTTGTGATTAAAGGAGATGCTGCACTGCGCAAGCGTCGTATCCAGGTCGTGCTGCGCGTATTCTTCGGCGCACCATGCGCGAGCGAAGAAACCGCGCGCATCCTCGCGCTTTTCGATGTCGATGAGGGTTGCGTCCTTCAACGCAGTTGGCGTAAAGATCATGTTGTGTCGCTCCGTTTGAGCAGATTTGCTTTCTCCAGCGCATCGGTTGCGCGCGCGACAAGGCTAAACGGCATGGCAGCGCGCTCGGCGATGTCGAGCAGGCTGTGCCGGCCATCGGACTGGTTCAACACCCACAGCAGGGCCAACTCATATTGCCGGCGATCCGCGCCCGCACCCAGACCCTCATACAAACCGCGCTTGCCGAGTTGCGGCTCGCCCTTTGGCGAGAGATTGATGTAGACGCCGTCGCGCTCAATCACGTCGATGACGGCGCACAGCATGTCGAGCGATTGTTCAAGCGCTGCCGGCTTCACAAAATTGAGATTGTCTGCCGAGGTGTGATATTCAGGGAATGTGCCGTGCTGCGAACGCATGAAGCAACCCACCGGCAGATCGAAGCCAGGCGAACAATACTGCCGCTCGTCATAGCCGTAGGGAAAGAAGTCGATGATGCGGTGTGGGTGGCCGGATTGCGCCAGCACGTGCGCAACTGCGCGGTCGATGGCGGCGTCACCGCGCCGGCTGCGCTTGTAGGTGAACGCGCCGGCGTCGCCCACGCAGGTCAGCACCAGTCCATGCTTCACCTGTGGCGCGCGCGCCTCATTGCGCGCCAGCCACGTGATCGCGCCGATGGTGCCGGGGATGAACAGGAAGCGATAAGTGAAATGGTGCGGCTGCGCCATCAGCCGCTGTGCCAGTTCAATTGCCACCGCGATGCCTGAGAGATTGTCATCAGCCAGCGAAGGGTGGCACACATGGCATGAGATCAGCACCTCGTCCTCGGTCTCACCTTGCAACACGCATTCGCCATAGGTGAGCGATCCTGGCTGCAACGTGCTGTCGATGCACACTTCATACTCGCCGGCCTGCAGCTTGAGCAGATCGTTGTGCGCGAGACAGAAGCCCCACGCATCCCTGTAATACGACGTGCGATACGGAATCAGCCCGGGTTGATCGGGCAGCGTGTGCAGATGCGGCCGCAGCGCATCCAACGACATGCGCGCATGTATCGGCACGCTGTAATTCAGCACGTGCAAGGTATGCCGGCCAAAATCGATCACGCGCTCGCCGGCGGCGCTCTTCACATATGCGTCGCGGATGTTCCACTCGCGCGGCACCGTCCAGTCCAGCACCGGCGTGCCGGTCGGCACTTCGCTGATTGCCAGCGGGATGCGCTCGCCAATGCGCGCAAGCGTCTCTCGCAGACCGTCGCCGGTAATGCTGCGGCAGATGGGATACAGGCTTGCGATCAGCGCGTGCATGCGCTCACCGGCAGCGCCGGTTGTGTCCATCAACAGTGCTTCAGCGATTTTCACGTCAGGCATGTTCGTTCAACATTACGGTTTTTTCATCGGGCGAATGGAAATATCAGTCACCTCAGCCGTCCAGGGCAACGACAAGGCACATATCACGATATCGGCGATGTCTTTGGGCTGCAGGAGCAACTCCGGCCGATAGGGTTTGCCTTCTTCCGCTGCAAGCATTTCAATGATCGGCGTAGCCGTTCGGCCAGAAAACACGCTCAGCACGCGCACATCATCGGAATTAACCTCTTCGCGCAACGCATCAGCGATCGCCTTGAAGGCGTGATGCATAGCTGCGTACTGACTGACGCCGGCGCGCGCATACAATCCCACGCTGCTGTTGATAAACACCACCTGTCCACGCGGCTTTCTCAGCAGCGGCAACACCTGTTGCGTCAGCATATAGGGGCCGCGCACATTTGTGGCATAGATCTGATCGAACATCTTCAACGGCGCCTCTTCTGTTCTGCCGTGATCATAGATACCAGCCGCATGCACCAGCACATCCAGCCGGCCATGGCCATTGGCAACGCTCGCAGCCAACCGCTTGCTATCCTCGTCCCGCAGCAAGTCAGCAATCACCGGTTGCGCCACTGCGCCTGTCTGACGCAATTGCGCTGCCAGCGACTCCAGCTTGTCCCTATTGCGTCCCGAGAGATAGACTTGCGCACCACTTCGCGCCAGCGCGCCGGCAATCGCACCGCCAATACCTCCGCTCGCACCTGTCACCAACGCAATTTTGCCCTGCAATACACTCATAAGAATCAATCTTAATCGCCAGGTGCTACTCTATGCAGATCATGGTTGCGCGGCGCAGAGATAGGGTTGCAGATGGGTTTGCAGGATAGGTTGTGGCTGGATGGCGCGTTTGTTCAGCGGCTAGTCCATTACGCAAACTTGTGGAATCGGCACCACAAACTTGCCGCCCCACGCGCGCACATGCGCCATCTGCTGCATCACCTCCTCCTTGATGTTCCATGGCAGGATCAGCACATAGTCCGGCTTCGTCTCGTTGATCCTCTCCGGCGCATAGATGGGAATGCGCGAGCCAGGCAAAAACTTGCCTTGTTTATACGGATTACGGTCAACTACATAGTCAATGAAATCCTGGCGGATGCCGCAATAGTTGAGCAGCGTGTTGCCTTTGCCAGGCGCGCCGTAGCCGGCGATGGATTTGCCCGCGCGCTTCGCCTCGATCAAAAACGACAGCAGTTTGCGCTTGGTCTCCCTCACCTGCTCGTCAAAGGCGACATAGGTTTCGAGTTTGTCCAGCCCGCGCGCGCGCTCAATCTGCATCAATGCCTCAACGCTGCCGCCTGTTTCACGCGGGTCGTCTGCGTGGCACACGAACATGCGCATGCTGCCGCCATGCGTCGGCAACTCCTGCACGTCGAACAGCCGCAGGCCGTGAGCGGCAAAAATACGCGTGTCGCTAAGCAGCGTGTGATAGCAGTAATGCTCGTGATAGATCGTGTCGAACTGGTTGAACTCCATCAAGCGCATGAAGTGCGGGATCTCAATGGTGATGGTGCCGCCGTCTTTCAGCAGAATCTTCATTCCGGCGACAAAATCGGCGATGTCAGGGATGTGGCCGAAGACATTGTTCGCCACAATCAAATCGGCCTGCCTGCCCTGCCGTGCCATCTCCTGCGCGGTGTTTACACCGAAGAACGCAACCACCGTCGGCACGCCGCGCGCCTCGGCTGCCTTTGCCACATTTGCCGCCGGATCGATGCCGTATGCCGGCACACCCCTCTGGATGAAATACTGCAACAAGTAGCCATCGTTGCTGGCCAGTTCAACCACTTGCTTCGACGCATCCAATTGCAGCCGCTGCGCCATCATCTCCACATAGCGCCGCGCGTGGTCGAGCCACGAAACGGAGAATGAGGAAAAGTAGGCATATTCGGTGTAAATCGAATCCGGCGCGATATCGGTGTCAAGCTGCACGAGCAGGCATTCGCTGCACACCATTGCATGCAACGGATAGATGGCCTCGGCAGCGTTGAAACGCTCTGCCGAGACAATGCTCTCGCAGGGTGGCTGCGCGCCCAGATCGACCACGCTGTGCGTGAGCGGCGCGCCACAGAAGCGGCAAGTGGTGCGGAAGCGGGAAAGTTCGTTTGTGCTCATGCGTTGTATTTGCGGAATACGACCTGCGTCGGCCCACCCGCCAGATAATGCTCGACGCCATTCATCAGCGCGGCGCGATAGACAGCCAGCGCGCCGGCAACCGCATCGACGGTGCGGTCGATATCCGCATCGGTGTGCGAATAGCTCACCACGAACGATGGGCCAAGCACGCCGCGCCGGATGATCTCCTGCATGAAAAGCGCGCGGAAATGCTGCGAGCGATTGCCGTCGGCATCCTTCGTCACGAAGACCACGTTCGCGGGGTGGCCAATCACATCGAAATAGTCGGCGACGCCGGCAGCCGTGATCGCCTGCAACACGCCGGTGCGCAACCGTTCGCCCTGCCGGCGCAAAAAGCCCGTCACATCCTCACTGGCATACACGCGCATCGTGGCAATGCCGGCAGCGAGTGAAGCTGTCTCCGCGCCAAACGTGGTGGAAAGTAAAAAGACGCGCTCCTTGTCGTGATGCAATCCGCCGCGCTCCATGAACTCGCGTTTGCCAGTCAACGCAGCCAGCGGAAAGCCATTCGCCAGTGCCTTGCTAAATGTAGACAGGTCAGGCTGAATGCCATACACGCGCTGCGCGCCACCGCTGTCCCAACGGAAACCGGTGATGATCTCATCCAGCACAAACAGTGCTCCACGCTCATGGCACAGCGCCTGAACGGCATGCAGATACCCTGGCGCCGGCGCCGTCGCCGTCTCAGCTTCCATCACCACGCACGCGATGCGGCCCGGGTGTGTGTCGAACAGCGTGCGCAGGCTATCGAGGTCGTTGTAGCGAAACTTGACCGTCAGCGCCTGCTCAGATGCAGGGATGCCGGCGGCCATCGGCGTGCTGCCGATGAACCAATCGTCCACCGAAAAGAACGGGTGGTCACCGCATATTGCCACCATGTCACGGCCTGTCACAGCCCGCGCCAGCTTCACTGCCGCCGTTGTCACGTCCGAGCCGTTCTTGGCGAACTTCACCATGTCGCCATTCACCAGCCCCAGGAAAGTTTCCGCAGCCTCGATCTCGATCGGGCAAGGGCGAGTAAAGCTCTGGCCAATTTGCAGCGCTTCAGCCACCGCCGCAATCACTGGCGCATAGGCATGCCCGAGCGTGACTGCGCGCAATCCCATGCCGTACTCGATGTACTCGTTGCCGTCAGCATCCCAGACATGACAACCCAACCCGCGCACAAGAAAACCTGGCGCCAGCTGCGGATATTGGTCGTCGCCTTTGGCATAGGTATGTGCGCCGCCAGGGATCAAGCGATGCGCCTTCTCGCGCAACTCATCAGATTTGGCGAGGTGCAAATCTGCAATTGCATGTGGGGTTGTATCCATCTCAGTTCCTCCGAAAAGATCATTTCGTCATGCGGCAGGCATGACTCAGGCTGCAACTGGCGTCTTCCAGCGCAGGCTATTGTCGACCTTGCCCTCGCCCATCAAGCGCTTGAGCAGATCGATGCGGCGAAAGCGCGGGCCTTCGAAATCTTGCAGGCTGATGCCGACGCGCTGATACGCATCGCGCAATTGCACTGCACCCTTGCGAGCCGTCCATTGCGGCTGCCACTCCGGCAATTGCCGGCGCACCTTGCCAAAGTCCACCCGATATGAGCGCTTGTCTGGCTCTCCACCCGCCGCATAGGTCACCTCAGTGCCGGCGACCGTCTGCCTCACAATCTCGGCCAAATCACGAACCTGGAAGTTCTCGTCATCGAGACCGATGTTAAAGGCTTCATTGTGGATGCGCTCGCGCGGCGCCTGCAATGCGGCGATGAACGCCCGACCGACATCCTCGACATGCACGATGGGCCGCCAGGGGGTGCCGTCGCTCTTGATCAAAATCTTGCCGGTGGCAACAGCATGTGCGACCAGGTTGTTCAGCACCAGATCGAACCGCATGCGCGGCGACCAGCCATACACCGTTGCATTGCGCAGGAAAACCGGACTGAATGCTTCCGTCGCAAGTTTGCGCACATCTGCTTCAACGAGTTCCTTGGAATGTCCATAGGGCGTGACGGGGTTAAATTGCGCCTCTTCGTTCACCGCGCCCTGCCCGGCCGCGCCGTAGATGCTGCACGATGAAGAGAACAGGAAACGCTTCACGCCGGCGTCACGCGCCAGCTCGGCCAGCCGCACCGACGCTTTGTGGTTGATGTCGTAGGTCAGGTTCGGATCGAGGTTGCCAAGTGGATCATTCGAGAGCGCAGCCAGATGCACGACCGCGTCGAAGCCACGCAAATCGTCGAGAGTCACGTCGCGCACGTCCTTGCGAACATGGGGGATGGTGAAGATCGGCGCCTCGAACACGCACTGTTCGAACAAATCGCCATCGAGCCCGGTAACTGTATAGCCCTGCTGCAAAAATAGCGGCACGATGGTCGAACCGATATAACCAGTGTCGCCGGTGATAAGCACGTTCATTTCGTCTCTCCTCTGCTCAAAATTCTGTGGTTGCCAGTATCTCTATATGGGCCGTGTCGCTTTGTTACAGTCGCTCGGTCGCCCTTGCCCCGGACATCCGTGCATCAGCGATCCGCGAGACAGCATCATTCCTTGCGATTTTGGAAATAGCGGTCTATGAGCTGCTCAGGATCAGATTTAAGCGCCGGCTCCGCATCAGACATGAAGCGGGTCACCCACAGCCCTTCCAGTTTGCCTCGGATGTTGCTGCCTTCCGCCAGAAACCACAATCTGGGCGAAGTAGCCTGGAACAAATTTGCGCGGCCACGGGCCAGCCGAATACGATTGATCACGCTGGAAGCTGCATAGAGCGGCAGCACGCTCACCTGTTTCAGGATTCGTCTGACCTGCCAACTCCGAGAGCGTGGATAGCCGGCTTCATGGCGATACATCGTGTCCAGCAGGATTTCAGCGTAGCCATATTGTCGATACTGCTTTGCAAGCCCGCGCCTGGTGGCGCGATGGTGATGGTACACCACTGCCTTTTCGGCATACGCCAGCCGGCAGCCTGTCTTGAGTTGAACGCGCCACGATATATCGGTGTCGTCAGCCGTGACAAGTCGGGTGTCAAAACCGCCTATCTGCATCAGCAGCGCGCGACGATATGACGCATTGCAAGTGTGCAGGCGTGGCATGAATTCACCGTTGCCACCAGAGAAATTCGCCAGCGGTGTGAAACGATCCGCAAACTGCTCCACCAGGTTGCGCTCGGCATGCTGATAGGCCAGCACCGCGCCACCCACGCCACCCACCTTGGAGTCAGCGTATGGCTTGATCAACTCTTCCAGCCAGTGCGGATCGGCATAGCAATCTGCATCGGTGAAAGCCACGATGTCGGCCTGGCTTTGCATCAACCCAAACTGGCGCGCCGCCGCCGGCCCGCGCACAGTATTGTGAAACAGGCGAACTGGATAGCGCGAGACGATCTCCGTCGTGCGGTCGGTGGAGCCATTTTCAACAACAATGACCTCGAACCGGCCATCCATGCCAACTTGCGACAGCAAGCTTTCGATGCAACTGGCAATTGTCGATTCGCCGTTGTACACCGGAACAATCACGCCGGCGGTCAACCCCTCCGCTTTCATCATTCTGCCTGTTAGTCGGCTGGCAAACGACAACTCTGCAAGGTTTTTCGGCCCGCTTTCACAACAGCCGGCGCGCGTCATGCAGTGCTTCTTTGCTGGCCAACCCGTGATAATGCAGTCAGCCACAAGCGCAGAAACCCGCGGTTCCGCAAGATCGCAGGATGCATGCTGACAGCCGGCCCGGCATGTCGCACGATTGCGTTGTAATCGCCCTTGTCGTTTGCAGCAAAGGCTGCTGCGACGTGATAGCTGCCGATAATCTCGCGACGCATACGCCGCAACACATCAGCTTCCTCTGGCAGATTGTCGAGAATGCGCAGCAACACCTCAACCGGCTCCTTCACCAATGGCTCTAGAGCGAATCCAGCGAGCCAACTCATCAGCCATTCGCGGTCGCGCGCAAGCTCCGGCGCCAGCAAAAAGCCATCGCGCAAATGGGCCTTGCCGCCCTCAATGTCGCGCGTGAGATAACAGCGGGTGGCTGCCTCCAAATGCACGATGGCGTGGCTGCGCTGATTCAAGCACGCGATCTCTGCCGGCAGATCTGGCCGCGCGAAGTATTTATCGAGTCGCTTGAATTCATCTTTGATCTGCCGCGCATAGTTGCGCGACATGCTGCCTTGCAGAATGCGGTAGTTGAACAGCACGCGATCGGAATAAGCAAACGTGTGGCCGGCGTCAGCCAGCCGAACCCACAGATCAGTGTCTGCTGCGCCGGCCAGATCGGTGTCCCAGCCGCCGACCTCTTCCAGCATGACGCGGCGAATGAGCGCGTTGCCTGGCGGAAAGCCCAGCATGCGCAGCAGCAGGCGCTTGAGCAGGTTATCCTGCGGTTTTGGATGCACTTCATCCAGCACCTGCACGCCATCTTCGCCCATGTAGCGCCACGCAGAATAGGCCAGCGCTGCGCGAGCGTCCAAATCCAACAGTGCAGACTTGATCGCGATAGCCTGCGGCGCAAGCAAGTCGTCGGAATCCAAAAACATCACATGGTCGCCCTGCGAACAAGCCAGGCCGCGGTTGCGCGCGGCGCATACGCCGGCGTTGTCCTGTCGGATATAGACTACACGGCCGGCAAAAGAGGCAACCACCTCAGGTGTGTTGTCTGTGGAGCCGTCATCCACGACGATCACCTCAGGCTCAGCATCGGTTTGCGCAAGCGCGCTGCGGATCGTGTCTCCAACCAGATGCGCGTGGTTGAATGCTGGAATGATGATCGATACGCGTGTCACCCTGCAGCTCCCTGTCGACCCAGCACAGATTTTGCAAAGATCGACAGCACGCCACGGTTGCGCAAGAGTGAAGGGCGATGACGCACTGCGGCGAGCACCTGCGCCGGCACCTGTCTGCGGTTGCCGGCAGCATAGTTGCCAAACGCGCTCAACATGTTCACATTGGCCACAAGCGAATGCGAGCGCTTCGTCAACGGCGCAGCCGACGCCGGCATATTTGAGAGCACAAGGCGCACAAAATCGCCGGGGGAGTCGGCCAGTGACGTGATCGCTTGTTCAATCAACACGCTCTCAAATGTCTCGTGATCGTTGAGCGCGTTCGGATGCGCCCTCGCCAATGCATCTATTTGCTGCCGGCCAGCATCAATATCACCGCGGTTGTAGGCGCGCAGCGCCGCACCCAGGCGAACTGCATTCATTACTTGCTCGCGCTCCATCGCGCTCAATGGCGCATTTTCCGGCAGGTGACCCAGCACGTTGGACATGAATGAAACCGGATCATCCACGCGGATGTGCAAGCCCATCTCGCGAAGTCGCAGCAACAGGTGCGATGGATCGCGCTGCCAATCGGGATTCAGCGCGATCGCCTCAGCCAGATGTCGCCGGCCATTTTCTGCATCACCGTTGTGATGGTAGCCATACGACAGCCACAGGTGCACTGCCGTATAAGCCTGCGGCTTCATGGTGGCCGCCTCCGCTGGCAAACGCGGGTTTGCGAATGTCTTTTCGAAGATCTGCATCAGTGCAACTTCTTCGTTTTTGACATTGCGGGTGATGTTGTTGCGGTGCAGTCGGTAGCTGGTGAGCGGCTCCTGAATACAGGCAAACGGCTTGCCGTCGATGGCAAAGCGCAGCAGGATATCCCAGTCATCCACCATCGCGATATTTGGATCGAATCCACCCACGCGCAGCAGCGCCTCGCGCCGCATCATGACGGATGCGAAGCACACAAAACAGCCCTGCAGAAGCGTGGGAAGCGTATGCCCCTCGGGCAACAGCCAGGTCTTGTTAATGCGCCGGCCATCCGAGTCCATGTTCCAGAAGCGCGTGTAGCAAATGTCGATATCAGGCCGTGCATCCATCAGAGTCACCTGTCTGGCGACCTTGTCAGGTTCAATGGTGTCATCAGAATCCAACGTGCAGAAAAACTCGCCTGTGCCGCGCATAAGGCCGGTGGTATAGGACGCAATCATGCCCTCATTCACAGGCTTTCGGATGTAGAGAATGCGCGGATCCGCCGATGCGCGGGTAGTCATGAACGCTTCAGTCCCGTCGACGGACGCGTTGTCCACTACGATGATCTCCAGATCACGATAGGTCTGCGATTGCGCGCTGTCCAGCGTAAAGGGCAGCAAATCAAGCCGGTTATAGGTGGGAATGACAATTGACACTCGTGCCATGAGTTTTTATTCGTTGGGAGACATGACGCTTTTGACCAGGATCTTGATCACGCCACGATTGAATGCGAGTGAAGGCTTGTTGACAATCGCAGTGACAACTCCGGTTGGCACGCGGTCGCGACGGCCTGTTACAAAGTCTTCGAATGCCTTGGCGATGTTCAAATTGGCGCGCGCTTGTCGGCGCAAGCCTGACGCATCGATCATGCCATCGGCAAGCTGGATTGCACAATCCACAAAATGCCTGGGGTCACCCAGATTCGCCACATTTGCCACATGATGGACGCGATCGAGGAAGACCATTTCCAACATCTCTGGAGACGCCAGCGTGCGAGCTGCCGCAAAGTGTTCGCCGGCCAGGCCGGCATCTTCTTGGGCGATGGCGCGCAGCCCGACCTCGATATGCACGCGAGCAAGGGCATCGGCGCGATACCGATCAAGCCCGCGCAAATCAGCCGGCAGATGATCAAAGACGCCGGCGATGAACTTCAGGGGCGCCGTGCAGCGTGGGTCAAAGGCTGCATCGCACATCCGTGTCACCAGCGCACGCTCGTCCTGCAACAGCGCAGGATCGTGCCGGAGCATCTGCTGCGCAGCGCGCTGCGCCATCTCCCAGTCGCCAGAGTGGTAATAGGCCATGGCGCCGCGAAAATAATGCATGCCGATAGCGCGTCCTTTGAAGGTCTGTGGCTTTGACTGCAATCGCGGATTGCCAAACGCGCGCTCCAGCGTTGTTTCACCATCGCGCAGCCACTTTTCAACAGATTTGGTCACGTTGCCGCCATGCATGCGATACCCCACCAGTGGTTCCTGCACACACACAAACTGACAGCCCGCAAGGGAGAGGCGCAACCATGCATCCCAGTCTGTCGTCAACGCCAGTGCCTCATCAAATCCGCCAATACGTTCCAGCCATTCGCGCCGGATCAACGGTGCATGCGACAGCACAAAGCAGCCCATCAGCAGTTCATCCAACACATCACCTTCCGGCAGAGACACACTCGAATCGAGCCGGCGGCCATCGGCAGTCATGTAGTAATACCGGCAATATGCCAGGCCGGCTTCAGGGCGCCGTCTTAACAGCGTCAGCTCTTTGCGAATCTTCTCCGGTTCGTAGCAATCATCGTCATCCAGATACGTAATGAACTCACTGGTTGTATTGCGCCAACCGGTGTTTCGGGCAGCGGCCTCTCCTCCGTTCACCGCTCTTCGCACATAGCGCACATTGCCGCTGTATCCTGCCATGACCTGCGGAGTGTCGTCGGTGGATGCATCGTCTACCACCAGAATATCGATATTGCGTTGCGTTTGGGCAAGCACACTCTCGATCGCCCTGGGCAGCATTGCAGCGCGGTTATAGGTCAGTATTACGACAGTGACGTCGGCCATCCAAATGAAACCTCCCCTACATGAATTGCGGAAAAATCACGGCGTTCAGCAACCAAACTATTTGCATATTGCTCGAACAGAAAGTATTTTTGCGCGCAAGCCACCGTTCCTTGCCGCCGGCGTCACGGATCGACACCAGATGGGCGCAGGAAGCATATTCGATAGTCGTATCGAGTAATATAGTTCTGCAAAAAGGTGTTTGCGATGGCATTTTTATATGCCTGTCACTTGGCATAGGGCAAGTGTGTTGCAGGAGCGTAGGCTCGGCGTGCAGCAGGCAAGGCTGGATGCGGGTATGGTCAACTGTGTCAAGATGAACGTCATCTCTTGCCGGCTTGGAGGTGCAACAAGCGCCGGCGCAGCCGTATCCAGCCGACATGCTTCACCAGGCAATAACTCATATATGGCTTCAACCAAGCGCTACTTTCAACTGCCAGCCGCGGGCCTGTGTTTGTCGATCACCCTGCTGGCATGCACACAGTCAAGTCCCGGGTGGGCTGCAGGTCCGCCTTCAGCCACACCTGCCAACGCCGCAGTTGCAACCAATGGGCCGCTGCGAGTGCATCCCACCAATAGCCGCTACTTCGCCGATGCTGCCGGCAAGGCCGTCTATCTGACAGGCATGCATTACTGGTATGTCTTTCAGGACAGCGGAGAAAGCCTTCCGCTGCAAGCATTCGACTACGCCGGCTATCTCGATCGGATGGTTGCCCTGGGACACAATCATCTTCGCTTTTGGACGTGGGAACATGCGCGGTGGACGACATGGGGACACGGCAACTACAACGACCCCATGCCCTATCAACGCACCGGGCCAGGCAATGCCCTGGACGGCCAGCCCAAATTCGACCTGTCGCGATTCAACCAGGCTTACTTCGATCGAATGCGCGAGCGAGTCATTCAGGCGCGTGACAAGGGTATCTACGCCACAATCATGTTTTTCAATGGGTGGAGTGTCGGCGTAAAAGGCGATGAAGTGGTGGACAACCCCTGGAAGGGCCACCCTTACAACAAGGCAAACAACATCAACAACATCAACGGCGACCTCAACAATGATGGCCAGGGCTACGAGTTGCATGAGTTGAAGAACCCACAAGCGCTGGAATTTCAGAAGGCCTTCATCCGCAAGGTGATCGACACGGTAAATGACCTGGACAACGTGATGTATGAGATCTCCAACGAAAGCGGCATGGAGTCTGTGCAGTGGCAATATGAACTGATTCGCTTCACCCGATCGTACATCGCAAGCAAGCCGATGAAGCACCTGATCGCCATGACTTCGCCGGATTGGAAAGGCTCAAACAAGCCGCTGTATGACAGTCCAGCGGATTGGTTCGCGCCTGGCAGCCTTGACGGTTTCAACAACGACCCGCCACCGGCTCAAGGCGGCAAGCCCATCATGGCAGACACCGATCATGTCTTTGGCATCGGTGGCGACGCAACCTGGATATGGAAGGCGTTTTTACGCGGCTCAAACACGATCTTCATGGACAATCTGGGCACAGACGAGTGGGAAGAGCGCATTCGAGTAGCGATGGGTAAAACGCGCGAATTTGCGCTGCGCATGAATCTGGCAGCTACAACTCCCCGCGGCGACCTCGCCTCCACTGGCTACATGCTGGCGCACCCAGGTGTGACCTATCTCGCCCTTAACCCTGACGGCGGCACCATCACCATCGATCTGTCAGGAACCAGCAATCGCTTCGATGTGAGTTGGCATGACGTGAACAGCGGCCAGACGGTCAACGCAAAGTCGGTTCGCGGTGGCGGCAACGTGTCCCTCAACCCACCCTTCAGCGGGCCGGCAGTGGTCTTTCTGAGTGCTGCCACACCTGAAAATCAAAAGCCGCGCGCATTTGTGCCGATCATATGCGTATCGTGACGGCTGGGCCGACATGAACGAACACCGTCCGCCTTGCTTTAGACGGGTAGTGGCTCTGCAAATTGCCACTCCGCCAATGGGTGATAGAAACCTTCATCCTCACTTGGCGCAACACCTGAAATGATGAAGGAAGTGCGTGTACTGAACGCGAGCGTCTCCCGCGTGCCTCCGTCGCTCAGCGTTATCTCCACATAGTACTTGCCGGCAACCAAGCCATGTCGCGGGATGCTTACCTCCACCTTTGCTATGCCATGCAATTGGATCACGTTGATGTTCGCCCCCCACAGCACAAAGCAAGTGGACTCATCACTGGCGCGACACACTCGCAAGCAGTAGCTGGGCTTGAAGACAGTGTCCGGCACCTGCGTCTCCCAGCGCACGCACAAGCCGCCGGCCTCATGCAGCGCTTCCGCCGGCTTCGCATCCTCAGCAAGCACTTCCACGTTGGCGATGCTGGGTTTGAAGGCGTTGGCGCTTGCGGTTATCACCAATTCGTCTTTCGGCTCATCAGCGTTTTGGCCCACCATCTTCTCGCGCTGCTTGCGCATCTTGGCCTCGTATTGCAAGACCTCATACTGATGGATGATCTGTGCCGGCGTGCCACTGCCCACCAGCCGGCCGTGATCCATCAAAAGTGCGCGCTGACAGAACGATCTCACGGCGTTCATATTGTGCGAGATGAACACGATTGTCGCGCCATTGTCGCGCAATTCCTGCATTTTCTTCAGCGACCGGTCCTGAAAGCTCAGATCTCCCACCGACAACACTTCATCCACCAGCAGCAAATCAGCCATGACATGCGACGCTACAGCAAACGCCAGCCGCACATACATGCCTGAGGAGTATCGCTTCACCGGGGTGTCGATGAATTGCTCAAGTCCGGCAAAAGACACGATGCTGTCGAATTGACGCTGAATCTCGGCCTGTTTCAAGCCCAGAATGGAGCCATTCAAGAAGATGTTCTCTCGCCCGCTCAGGTCTGGGTGAAAGCCGGCGCCTAACTCGATCAATGACGCCATGCGCCCGCGCGTGCGGATGCTGCCCTTGGTGGGATGCGTGACGCGCGAGAGCAGCTTGAGCATGGTGCTTTTGCCGGCACCGTTGTGGCCGATGATGCCCACCACCTCGCCCTGTTGCACCTGATAGCTCACATCCTTGAGCGCCCAGAACAATTCCCGCTCGGCCTTCTTCCCACGTGACCTGAATGCCTTGCTCGCCGCCGAGGCAATCGCCTCGCGCAAGCTGGTTTGCACCGCACCCAGCACATAGCTCTTCGATACGCAATCAACATCAATGACAACACTCATGGTAAATCCATCAAATGACGTCCGCAAAGCGGCGTTCGGCCGATTTGAAATAGCGATAACCAAAAATCAGAAACAAAAGCGATATCCCAGCCGCCAAGCCCAGCGTTGGCCAGTCTGGGGCCTGGTTGTAGAGCAGCACCCGCCGAAACGATTCGATCAGCGCAGCCATCGGATTCAAAAAGTAGATTGTCCGGATGACCTCTGGCACCTGGCTGGCCGGATAGATTACCGGTGAAAGATACAGCCACACTTGCAACATCAGTGGAATGATAAAGCGCACGTCACGGTAGAACACGTTCGTCGTGGTAAGCACAAACGCCAACCCCAGCGCAAATGCAAACTGGATAAGCACAATGAGAGGGATCAACAGAACATAGGCGCCGATTTGGACCTGATAAATGATCAGCATCGGAATCAACAGCGCCGCCCCAACCGCAAAATCGATCGCGCAGACCAGAATCGATGACATCGGCAGGATCTCACGCGGGAAGTAGATCTTGTTCACCAGATTCATATGGTTGACCAGGCTGGGAATGGCAAAGGTCAGTGAATTGGCAAAGAAGGTCCACAGCAACAGGCCGCTGAAGCTGAATAGCGGGTATGGCGAACCGTTGGTTGGTATGCCCAGCGTGTAGCCGAACACCAGGCTAAAGATGATCATGAGCGCCAGCGGCTGCAAAACGGCCCACGCTGCGCCGAGAAAAGACTGGCTGTAACGCACACGAAACTCGCGGCGCGTCCACATGAGGAGCAATTCACGATAAGCAATCAGCTCTTGCAGTGCGCCCGGCTGTTCATCCGCCAGATGCTGCGGCGCCGGCGCCGTCTGATTTTGTAACATAGGTTCAACCAAAACACACCCCTCTCGTCGTTCAAAAATGTTGCATGAAGCAGCAGAGAGTAGCCTGTCACTTTTTATGCGACGGGTTGCGCATCTCCGTTCTATTAGTCGTCAGCAATGCAAACATCTGCAAGGTGACAGCAGACAACATTCGACGACAAGCACACAAATTGCAGCTCGAAAAATATCGAATTACAAACCCTCAAAACAGCGCCGGCTGCTCCATGGAGCAGCCGGCGTCACCAAACCAATTTCACATCACTTGAGGCTGCTACGGCGCTTCGGCCCGCGCGATGACCTCGATCTCGGCGACACTCGCGACCTGTGCACCGTAGAACGTGCCAGTCATGCCGGTGATATTCACCTGCACCACTCTCGCGCGCACATCTTGAAAATCGACGTCGGTGCCGGAGACACTGAGCGCGCCGGCGCTCTGGGCGCCCACCTGCTGCGTCGCGCCGGCATCAGCATACAACACCACCTGCGCGCCCTGCACCTGCAATGTCGATTGCGCTTCATCACCCTGACGCGGGTTATACAGCCTGACCTTGCGCACTGTGACCGGCACCGGGAAGGTTAAGCGCACCCATTGGTTTTGCGACTGTCCCGGGGCGCTTGTCCAGTAGCGCCAGATCTCGCCCTTCATCACACGGCGGTCATTCACGCCATCGTTGTAGTTTGAATCCCGCGAGGAGGACACACTGACCGCAGCGCCCGGTGCGACATTCGACCAGAGGGCGTCAGCGTCATTTGCCGGCAGCGGGATCATGCTGTGGCCGGCATGGCAGCCAACACAGCGCACCAGTTCGCCCGGCCGGCCGTAGTTCATGCCGGCCACGTGCGCCGCGCCGCTGCCATCCTGGCCTGTGCCACCTGGCCCACTCGTCAACGGCACCGTGTTCTGCGGCGATCGAATCTGCTCAAACAGCGGCACATTTGCCGGCGCTTGCGGGTTGACCGCCACGCCGGCGGGGCTCACAGCCATGTCCGCTAGCAAAATCGGCCAATCGAGATTGGGGAAAGAGCCGCTTGACTGGCGCTGGTGATCGATAAAGAAACGGATGCGCGCCGCTGAGCCAACCGCCGGCGCATTGACGATATCCATGTCAACCGGGCCATTGCCATACACATTGAGTGCATTGAAGGTAAAGGTGCCGTCCTGATCATACGGGCCGGCAGCTGGTGGCGGCAGGGGGTTGGGCTGTGCCGTGATGCGATCCACGATGACCGGCGGCAAGGCGCGCGGGCGAACCAGCCGCGCGCGCAATTCGCTGCGGCCTGCCACATCATAGAGGCGCGTCAGATGTTGTCCATCCATATCAACCACATACAGGCCATAGTCCTGTTTGTAATCTTTGGCATATGAAACGATCAGCCGGCCATCCGTCAACGCCTCCGGCTCGGTGAAATAGGGTGTCTTGTAAATGCCAAACGAGCAATCATTGGGCGTTGGACAATGCGCATAGTCCTGGTCCATGACGCGAGTCGCCCCCATAAGCGGCTTGTAAATGCCTCCGCTACGCGCATACAACCGCAGGCCGCCGAATCCAGCTGCCTCAGTCATGTTGTACATGGGGAAGAAGTTGGCCACAAAATCGCCGCTGGGCGTGAACGAACCGCCATAGGCATGATTTGCCTCTTCGAGCCGATACACGCCAGTCCACATCTTCACGTCGGTGCCATCAGGATTGATGGTGGCAATTTGCCAGGCATTGCGCCACAACAGATCGGCATAATCTGAGCCGCCCGTAATCTGCACATCACGCTTTGCAGAGAGACCATCCTTGCGCACAAAGCCCCCGGCAGGATCCGTCACCGTGCTCATGTCATTGAGCGCGAAACGATGATTGCGCCACCAGCGCGCATACACGATGCGGCCAGTCTTTGGATCTACCGTCGGGCGGTCAGCGCCATTGCGTTCCGAGGTGATGCGCCTCATGCCGGCGCCATCAGCATTGACCACAAACAGGTTGGTCGCTCTCACGCCGCTGTATTGGCCAAAGCTGGGATAGCGAGTGGAAGAAAAGACAACTCGTCCATCAGGCAGCCAGGCTGGATCGGTGTCGTCATACCCGTCAAGAAATTGTGGAAGATTCCGCGAGGCCAGGTCGAGGTTTTGATCTGAATAGGTCAACTGGCGCAACCCGGTGCCATCAACGTTAATGACGTACAACCGCCATGCGCCCGGGTGAGAGGCGGGGCTGATGTCGTACTGCCCTTTTGGCAGCCCAGCGAAGACGATCTGCTTGCCATTGTAGGAAACATCCGGCGCATTGACGTCAATCAGGTCCAGTGACGCCGGCGTAGGCTTCGATCCATCCACCAGCACCCGAATCGCTCCGCTTAACTCGCGGATGAGCAATTTACCCGGCGCGGCGGGGCGAAAACGGCTATGCGCGCCAACCCCTGGCTGGTCTTTCGCGGCATCCCAATAGGCGCTGCCGTTGTCGTTGATGCTGCGCGAAACGAACACGATTGGGCTGGGAATGCCTTCGGCGCTGTATTCCTGCGAAGACACCAATGGCAGGAAGATGGTCCCATTTGGACCGTTGGAATTGGCATATGCGCCGTATACATTCATGCACAGGGCTAGCAGAACGCACAAGACTGCAAGCCACATATTGCGCCGGTTCTTCTCTGAATCCATGAATCCTCCGGCCCACGGATGGAGAGACAGTTTTTGCACCATTTGAAACTCCAGTATTGGCGGGCAAGCGGCGCAGCGGTGATGATTGCCGGCCTTTCTCAACCTTGCAACACTCCACACGGGGCAGCAACGATTCTATGATTTCCACACGCGCATTTCCACTTCACCCACCCTACATGCGCCGGCGTAGCACAATCAAAGGCTTGCGCTATGGCTGCCGATCCAGCCCTATCCCGCATGTTGTACGCCTACGTTTTACCGATGCGCCACATCGCATCGTTTTCTCATAAGCCCGACAGTGCGCACAGCAGACTGCCGTAGTTGCCGGCGCTGCGCCTGGCGCGGTTGCTTTGTGTGAGCACAGCGTAGAATGCCCCGCCTACCGCGCGCACCAGCGAACTGAACATCAACACACCTTTGTACAAAACCGTGGTCACCGCGCCGTAGTGCTTGCGAAAGAAGCGCACGCGGCTTGCATACAAACGCAGGAAGGTCTCCCGCGGCACCTTGCGCGCGCTGCCGCCCCAGATGTGCGTGGCGACGGCATCAGGCGTATAGCGCACCTGCCAGCCAGCCCGCTTCAGGCGGTAGCACAGATCGACCTCTTCAGAATACATGAAGAAACCGGTGTCGAACCCGCCAACCTGCTCGATGGCCTCTCGCCGCAGCAACATGCATGCGCCCATGACTACATCCACTTCACGCGCATCATTCATGTCCCACCAGGTCATCATGTATTTGCCGAAGATGCGGCTGGACGCGAACAGCCGATCGAGAAAGAGCGCTTGCCACAACTCGGTGGCAACAGTGGGAAAGGCGCTGCAAGATCGTTGCAACGAGCCATCTTCGTAGAGCAACTTGCAACCCAGCGCGCCGGCGCGAGGCTGGCTGCGCAGATGTGACAACATATTCACAAGCGCGCCGGCATGCAAGAAGGCATCGGTGTTTAGAAGCAGATAAAACGGCGCGGTTGCAATCGCCATGCCCTGGTTGTTGGCTTGCGCAAAACCAGTGTTTTCTTCGTTCTGCAGGATGATCGTGGTTGGGAAATGTGTGTGCGCCTGCGCCACGCTGTCATCGGTGGATGCATTGTCCACCACGATCACTTCGGCATCGATGTCGCCCTTCGTGTCGTGGATCGATTGCAGGCTGCGCAGCAACAGATCACGCGTGTTCCAGTTGACCAGAATGATGGAGACGTCAGGCATGACTGCGAAGTTCCTGAACAGACGAAACTGGCGTTGCCGGCAACGCGGCTTGCGGCTTCGTCTCCACATTGGCGCGCAATCGCATGTGATACAGTGCTACTGCGCAACCGATAAACATCCAGGTGAACACAGCATTGTCGAAGCCGGAGATCGTCTGCGTATAGGCGAACGGGAGCAGCCAGTCACCGAGCATCATACCGGCGAACGACGCAACGGCGCCGGCGAATCCCAGCACCGAGAAAGCTTCCACAAAATCACCCCTGCCCTTGTGCAGCCGCATCGATCTGAAGGTGACTACAAAAAACACCCCGAACATCCATAGGAATGCAACGATGCCGATGAAACCATGCTGCGCAATGACATCAAACAGATTGTTGTGCGTCGCCATCGCGTCGTTGGGCTGATAGGTCATGTAATACACGGCGTAGCCCGCCGGCCCCATGCCAAAAAGCGGGTGTTGCAGCACATATCCAAACGCCTTGGCCCACAGCCCACCGCGCAAGTTGCTGCCGCCGGCCATCTCCGCCTCATACGACGTCATCACATAGTCCCACTTCAAGGCCACCACGATCAAAGCCAGCACACACAACACCGCGAACAGCTTTCTGGATCTCACAAATGTGATGATGGCGCACACCAATGCCAATGGCAGCCAACCCGACACCCATGAAGTGTCCACAATCAAACGCTGATAGACCAGCACCGCAAGCAGTCCCAGCAACATAGCGCGTCGCACCAGGCTCAAGCGATTGTTGAATAGGGCTTGGGCATACAAAATACCCCCGAGCCAGACCGTAAACATGCCTCTTGTGCCATTGCTGACCAGGATGAGGGTTGGCAGATTGAGGAATCGCGAGAGCAACTCCGTGATACCGATGGCGATGACGATCAGCGAGAGCCATTTCAGCCATTTCACTTCAGTGATCTTGTTCGCCGTCATCAATGCCACCAGCGGCAATGAAATATTCACAATGAGCGATGCAACCTGAACCATGGGAAACGACGACCAGATTTTAAGAATCGGGTCGCGCATAAACAGGCTCCACACATAGCCAATCAGCACCACCAGCACGAAGGCCAGAACAGGTTTGTTGATGGGCGAGGGCTGCACCCGCACGCCAGTGCTACGGCGAAAAAGCAACTGGAATCCCCAGATCGTCAGCAGCACAAGAGAGAGCGCCAGGCTGATAACGATGCGGCTGTCGCGGCCAGTGGGCAGGGTGAAGAAATTGATGAATCCGGCGGTGATGAGAACCAATAGCAAGCCATATTCGAAACGGCCCAACTTGTACACAGCCAGGCCGCCGGCGGCAGCCACAAAACCCGCCAGCAAAAACATGGGGTCGAAGCCGTCGGCAATCATCTGCGCCAGCACAACAGAGAGCGCAATTGCGCCACAGACAATCAGCACGATTGCCACCTTCGTGCGATTGAAACGCGCCGGCCCTTTAAATCGAATCGCTCTCATGCTCCCCTCGCTATGTGTTCTACAAACGCGTTCATGCGTTCGCCAATGGCCTGCCAATCATAGGGTATCACCGCGCAGCGGCCGGCTTCGCTCATCTGCTCGCGCAGCAACTGACTTTCCAACAGCTCTATCACTCGTTCGGCAAACAGCTGCGGCGAATCGGCAATCAGCACATCGCGGCCGGCCTGCAACACCAATCCCTCTGCGCCTTTGCTGGTTGCCACTACCGGCGTCCCTAGCGCCAGCGACTCAAGGATCTTCAATCGCGTGCCGCCGCCCACACGCAAAGGCACCACCGTGACCCAACTTTCAACAATCTTCTGCTTCACGTCATCGAGATAACCAGTGAAGATGACATTGGGGAGTTGCGGCAGCCGCTCCACTGGCACACCTTCCAGTTTGCCAGTGACGAATAGCCGGACATTGGGCCGGCGCGCCTGAATCAGCGGCATGATCTCGCGCAGGAAATAATCAACCGCGTCGAAGTTGGCGTGGTAGGTCAACGCGCCACTGTAAACCAGCGTATCCGGCGCGGGCTTCTGCGCATATCGCGAGCAGGCTGCGACGTCCACCCCATTGGGTATGACCTCGACAGGTTTGCCGGCCGGCGCGAGATTCATCACATTCGCCTGCTCCACCTCCGACACCACACTGCACGCATCATAGCCGCGCAATATGCGCTGGAAGTAGCTGGAGGTCTTCATCCAGGTCAGGCGCGTGCGCCAGTTGCCCTTTTGCAGAGCCAGGTCGCGGATGATTGCAACTTCCAATTCCTCCAGGATGCGGCTTTGCGCCATTGTATTCAGCCCGTACAGCGCCATATCGCTCTGTGAAGCGATCACAACATCAGGCTTGAAGCGCGTCGCTTCAACGGCTGCCGTCTGTTGCATTGCTTCGCTATGCGTATCGATGACCGAGCGCGGCAAGGGCGAAAGCAGGCCGGCGATGGCCCTCATGCTGCCCGGCTTGAAAGGGCGATACGGCACGGACTGCACTTTCACGCACCACGCGCGCATGGACGCATGATCCGGGTCTGCTTCGGTGAACGACACCAGGCTGACCTCGTGCGCAACCGACAATTGCTTGATCAAGTTGAAGATGCGCAGGCGCGCGCCATTGTCGGCGGGAAACGGATACCAGCGCGAGAGAAACAAAATCTTCATGGCTGCCGCGACACCTCCGCACTGGTGGTCAAACGTTGCTGGCTGAGCGATGCGACGCTGCCGGCAGCCCAGCGATAGTAACGCAGCGTTGCGCCGCCAGGTGTTGTCACCTCCTCCACCGGCACATCAGCCTGCAAGGCCGGCAACGACTGCTCGTTAAAAAGCACCAGCGTATTCACCGTCGGCGGTAGTGCCACTGTTTGATTGCCCAGTTCATGCGAGATGGATGACGCTTGAAAATCCCGCAGATAAAAGTCCATGTGTCGAAAGTCGAGCCCGCCGGCAAACACTACTGTCGTGGTTGGATCGAATCTCTCGCGCACAAATGCCAGTCGCTCGGAAAGCAGCTGATCGCGCTGTGCCAGCGTCCGCCGCGACATTGTTTGCAGGGGCAACTGCCCCGAACCAAACAGCGACGCCGGCGCGAACAGAAAGAAGGTGACATTTGTCGCAGCAATGACGCTTGCCATCGCTGCCGACGCTAGCTTTTGTTGTCTGCCAAACCAGCGATCAGCAAGCGCTTCAATCGCGACCGCAATCAGCAAAATGACCGCCGGCAGAAATGTGAAAACGTGCCCGGGCTGACGCACATGGATGAACAGATAGAACAACAGCGCCGGCGTAATCCACAATGTCAGCACCCACGCGCGCCGATCGCGCAACCAGACCGGAATCTGACGCAGGTGCGCAACCAGCGCAATCGCCAGTGCCAGCCCACCCAGCAACACACCATAGCCAATGTAGATCAGAAGACGCGCGGCATTGACCACGGATTGGCCGGCGCCGAAGATGGACGACTCTGTGTAGACTACATCGCTGGCGCTGCTGAACGCCGCCAAAAAGCCGCCGGGGCCGCCGGACAGCGCCACCATCGGCACGAGCCATGCGAGGCATACGCCGACCAGCGCCAACACACTCAGCGCGCGCTGCTTCCATGTCAGCGGCCACAAACTCACCAGCCATAGCGGCAGCAGAAAGGCAAGATCATTTTGGCGCACGCCGCCGGCAATGCCCAGCGCAACCGCCAGCAGCAGCCAGATACGCGCATTGCCCGTGAGTTGCTTGTAGCACAGCACTGCAATCACGGTGACAAGCGCAAATTCAAGCGCATAGGTCAGCGCAATTTCACTATGGAACCAAAGCGAGGGACTGGTAAGACCGAGCAGCGCGGCGATGAAGCCCACACGTCGGCTGAACAACACGCCACCAGCCCAATACAACGCCACCACGCCGGCCATTCCACCCACCACGCTTAGCCATACCAAGCTGGCATTGGGATCGTTCAGCACGCCGTTTACCAGCGCGCCCAAAGCGGAGTACAGCACGTAGCCAGGCGGATGCGGCTGATGCATGCGCACATCGTAATGGCTCAGACTGAGCGCAAAGTTCACTGAATCCCAGTGATAGAGATAGCGCGTCATAAACGGCAGGCGCAGGATCAACGCGGCCAGCGCGAGGCCGGCGATGACCCATCCGTCACCGCTGCGCGTGTCACGCTTCTGCGGGTTCATGGGTGTTGATCCAGTTCGGCTGTTCGTCATTCGCTGGTTGCTTTTCAATGAAATCAACTTGGCGCGCCAGATGCGCCAGCACGAACAACAACACGCCTAGCACCACCGCCAACGGCGCAAAGCTGAGCCAGCCCTTCAGGTTGACAATCATGCCGAGGTTGCGCGCAAGATCACCTTGCAGCAGGCGTGGCAGCGCGTAATTCACCAGCGGTTCCGGCGTCCAATCGGGGTAATTTTGTCCTGCCAGCGTAAGCGACCACACCGCGACGAACGACCATGCGACCAGCACAGTCGTGACCACGCGCGCCCACAATCGCTGACCCCAACACAGTGCGAATGCGCCAAGTGCGCTCGCAAAAAATGGCAGCATCGGCACCAGGTAGCGCGGGCCAACGCTGAAGCCACCCTCCCACATCACCGATGAGCCGTTGAACAAAAAGAAACTCACCGTGGCCCACACGCACACTGCCCATTCGGCGCGCAATTTGCCCATGCGCCACCAACCCCAGAAACCAGCGACCGCAAGCAACAGCACCGGCGACACATAGAACAACCCGCGAAACGAGCCGAAGGTGATGCCCCACAGTGCGTCTATGTGCGGGTAGGTCAGGCTGATCAAGCCTTGCGAATGAATTGCGGTGTAGTTTTCGGAATAGGCATAGCCAACCGGCAGCGGCGTGCCAAATATAGAGAAGTTGTAGGCCGCAAGCAGCAGCAGTGGCGGCGCAGCTGCAGCCATGAAGGGGAGTGCCCACTTCAGTTGCGCCGTCTGCCACAGATGGCGCAGAATGTACAGACCGACGCCAAACACAATCAGCGCAGTCGGGTATTCGGAGATAAGTGACAACCCCAACATGAAGCCGGCCAGCAACAACCATGCGTTCGATCGCCCGCCACGGCTGACGCAATGGCCGATGGTGAAGGCGCCAAACAGCAAAAACGCGACGATCTGATGACTGAAGAAGGCGGCGGAATAGGTGAATGCCGGCGTGGCCAGCCCATAGATCAAGGCCACTGCCAACGACCAGCCCATGCGCACACCCATGTGCCTGACGAAGCGATAGACCAGCACACCCAGCACCGCTGCCGGCAGGCATACGACGATCACCGTGCTGATGTAAAGCACGATGAAGTAGTAGATCTTGTCAGCCATCAGGCCGCTGCCGTCCTGGTTCAACGTGTTTGCAAAGGCCGGGCTGCGCGAGACACGCTCGATCGCGCTCTGCACGATGGGCATGCGCAGAATGGGGCGCACAGCGGCATACACCGGCACGGCAAAGAACGATGGCCCGGGCGCTTTGTCGGTGTAATGCCGGCCATTGAACAGCGCATAGTCACCGCTGTTTTTATAGTACGTGTCAATTGAAAGTTGACCCTCGTCGACAATTGCGAAGGTCAGGTTGAGCCGCGAGTTCTGGCTCCATTCAGCCCAGCGCGGCAACACAAAGATATAGGCGATGAACAACAGCACAAACAGCAGGATTTGAATCCTTCGTTCATGCCGGCGCATCGAAATGCTTGGCTCCATCATTCCCCTCCCCTCCTATCACCTTCCATCTCCACTCGTCAACCACCCCTTACAACCAGAGCCTGCACATACAGCTGCGCAGTCAACATGATCGCCTGATGTGTAACGCGAAGAGACTGGCGGGGCTGACATCGCGTGGAAGCAGGCCGGCGCCACACCCGGTGCTTCTTCACGTCGGCATTTTGCCCCAGCGCTGCTGGAAGAAGTCGACCATGCCGCGCCACATCGCATCGCGATGCCCGCGCTGATTGCGCCAGCGCGGCTTCACCGTCCAGCTGACCAGCGTGCGCATGGTGTCGAGCATGGCCCTGGCCCACACCGTTGCCGGCGCATGATGCTTGCTGAATGTCAGGAAGCGGTTGCGCGTGCCGTAATACGACACGGATGGGGCAGGCTTGTAATTGCGCTGCACGCCCTTATGCCACAACTTTGCCGCGCGCACATTCAGCACTTTCCAGCCGGCGCGCGTGGCGCGCAGGCACCATTCAGTCTCTTCCCAATAGTAAAAAAATCGCTCGTCCAGCACGCCGACCTGCTCGATGACAGCGCGGCGGACCATGATGGCGCACCCCGACACCCATTCCACAAACGCCGGCTGCGCATACTGGCCGGCATCCGGCTCATTCTGGCCGATGTGGATGGAACTCCAGTGCGGGCCGAGTTGTCCACCAGCAGATTGGATCACCTCCGGCTCATCTGCGTGATAGACCAGCGGGCCAACGATGCCCACCTTCGGATCCCCCTCGCCCGCCTCGATCATCAGGCGCAGGCAATCGGGATCAAGCAGCGTGTCCTCATTCAGCACCAGCACCCAGTCTGCGCCATGCTGCATGGCATAGGCGATGCCGACGTTGTTGTTGCCGGCATACCCAAGATTCTTCTCCAACGCAAGCACCTGCACATAGGGGAACGCCTGACGAATAGCCGCTGGCGAGCCATCTGTTGAGGCGTTGTCCAACACCACGATTGCCTTGTTTTGATAGGCATTCATCTCCAACGTGCGAATGCATGCCAGCGTGTCCTCGCGCCGGTTGGTGTTCAGGA
Organism: Thermoflexales bacterium; assembly: GCA_039810125.1. Taxonomy (GTDB): domain Bacteria; phylum Chloroflexota; class Anaerolineae; order J036; family Brachytrichaceae; genus JBDHWI01. The sequence goes on from JBDHWI010000005.1 coordinate 42,525, forward strand.
TGATGATGTACAGAAGCGGTTGGTCCACGTCTCCCCTCACAGCCGATGTTGCTGGCAGCGGCGACACCGCTACGGGAAGGGTCTTTCTTCCACGCAGCAGGTTGAGCAATCGTCGCGCCGGCGGCTATAGCTCAGTTTAGCCACGCCTTTGGAAAATTCTTCTCAATCTCGATGTTGTCAAACTTCTTGCTTTGGCGCGCGCCGTGCTGCTTCACCCACTCTGCCATGCGCTTCAATCCCGCTTCGAGCGACGTCTTCGGGCGGTCGCCAAACACACAATCGATCTTGTCGTGCGCTGAATAGGCGTGCATCACTTCATTGCGCGCCGGCACATGAATGATGTCAGGATCGACGCCCATTGCCCTGGCAATGCAAGTGGCCAGCTCATTCACGCTATATGGCTTGTCTGCGCCAATATTGAAAATCTGGTTGTAAGCCTCAGGCTTTTCGATGGCCTCGGCCATGATCGGCGCCATGTCACCGATGTAGGAGAAGGCGCGCGTCTGCTCGCCGTCGCCAAACACGGTCATTGGCTTGCCTTGCAGGATCTGATTCATGAAAATGCCGACAACGTTGCGATACTTGTCGCCAATGTTTTGCCGTTCACCAAACACATTGTGCGGCCGGAAGATGATGTAATTCAGATCGAACATATGCTTGCTGGCGAAAAGCTCATGCTCCACGGCCAGCTTGGCCACGCCATAGGAGTCTTCGGGGCGCGCGGGTGTTTCCTCACGCAGTGGCAAATCCGGAGACGCCCCATACACCGCGATCGACGAGGTGAACACGAAGCACTTCACGCCGGTGTTCACTGCCGCGTTGATCAAATTCACGCTACCCATCAAGTTGTTGTTGTAATTGAAGCGCTTGATGAAGTGGCTCAGGCCCTCCGCAGCGTATGCTGCAAGGTGATAGACGTAGTCGAATTTGCCGACCTCGAACAGGTTGTTGACCAGATCCACGTCGGTGATGCTGCCCACCACCATCTCAGCCTGCGGATGCACGTTGTCCTTGAATCCGCCACTCAGGTCGTCAAGCACTGTGACATCGTGGCCGCGCTGAATCAACGCCTCGGTGACATGTGATCCGATAAAGCCGGCGCCACCCGTTACTAGAATATTGTTCTTTTTCACTCGCTCCCTCTTGTCCCTCTTGTCCGTTTACCCATCATGCCACCACGCGCGCCGGCGCACCTTTGCGCATTTGTGCCACTTCCAACAACATGGCTTCAAGCCGCGCCATGTGTCCTTCCCAGTTGAAGCGCGAGACCACATGCTTCCGCGCAGCAGCAGCCATGCGCTCTGCGCGATCTTCATCGCGCAGCATCTCCAGAATGCGCTGGCCGAACTCGGCTGCGTTGCGTGGCGCCAGCACGCCCGTCACGCCATCCACGATGGTTTCACGCACGCCGCCCTCATTGACGCCCACCACTGGCGCGCCGGCTGCCATTGCCTCTAGCGCAGCCAGGCCGAATGGCTCACGCACCGGCGCATAAGCCAGGCAGCCGGCGCGCGCATACGCATCGTGCAGTTCAGCTTCGCTCACGCGCGTCTTGAACGTCACACACACCTTGTTCTGCCCTGCCAGATCAGTCAAAAAGGCCAACTCCTGCGGCTCCTGATAGTTGCTGATGATGACAACGCTGGGGCGCTGCTTCTCCTCGATGGTGGCAACGGCTCGAATGATGAAATCAAAGCCCTTGTTTGGCGTCAGCGCGCCCACGGAGAGCACCACCGGCTCGCGCTTCAGGCCGCGCAGTTGAAACAAGTTGGCATCCACCCCTGGCGGACATACTTCAACCGTGCGGCGATATGCGCGCTCAACATTGGCGCGGGTGTATTGTGAATTGGCGACAATGCGCGTCGCCATGGTCGCAGCGTCGTAATCCCACACCTTCATCGCGTCCAACATGCGCTTTCTAATGGGATCATAGCGATCAAGGAAGACGCGCCGTGCTTTGTCGACCTTGTATGGGCGCTGCACCTCCGGCTCATAGAGCCGGCGCGGCAATTCATGACAGTAATACAACGAAGGCGTGTGCAGGGCGCTCAAAAGCAAGGGGGCCTGGGTCATCTGGCATGGATGCACCAACACCACATCAAAATAGCCGGCGTCAATCTTGCCGGCGACTTTTCTGCATGTCTGATCCATGCGCTTCACGTTGCGCATGACGATGAGCGGATTCAGCCGGCCAAACGGACTGCGCAACACTCTTGCCGCACTGTAAGGCATCACCACCGTGTCGATTGCAGGTTCATCGGCGCTGGCAAATGCAAGATCCGCAGTGTCAAGCGTGAAAAGTGTTACATCATGATGCGCCGAAAGCCGGCGCAAATGCTCAACCGTGACACGCTTCGCACCGCCAGAATGCAGATTGTGATATACCGCAATGCGGAGCCGCCTCATACGCTTCATTAGTCGCGCCCCGCAATCTACTCCGCATAAAGCGCCATCATGTTATTTGCATTCGCCATTCAGGCGCAATGCCGCGAAGCTCCGCCGAAAATATGGCGGTTATTGCACTCCAGCCAACTGTGCCCGGAAGAATCCCACTGTCCGCACAAGCCCTTCACGGACATCCACGCTGGATTGCCAACCCAATTCGCGCGCGGCCTTTGCCGGATTGATGCAACTGATGCGCACTTCACCGGGCTTGGCCGCAGCGTGCATTTCAGGCTGCATTGATCCGGCAGCCTCGGCAAGCAGATGAAAGACCTGGTTGATGTTGGTGCGCGCGCCGGTGCCGATGTTGTAGATGCCGCTGCCTCTCTGGGCAGCCAGCACATTTGCGCGCGCCACATCCTCGACATACACAAAATCTCGCTCCTGCTGGCCATCGCCGAAGATCACCGCCGGCTGGCCGGCCAGCAGCCGGCTGCAGAAAATCGCCACCACGCCGGCCTCACCCTTGTTGTTCTGGCGCGGCCCATACACATTGCCATAGCGCAATGCGCAATAATCCAGCCCGTGGTTGTGGCGATAGCTGAACAGGTAATGTTCGGCTGCCAGCTTGCTCACGCCATAGCAATCGAGCGGGTGCGCGATGGCATCTTCGCTCGTCGGCACTTGCTCATGCTCGCCATAGATCGCGCCGCCGGTCGAGGCCATGATGAACTTGCGCGTGCCGTGCCTTCGCGCTGCTTCCAGCAAGCGAATCGTGCCGATGATGTTGACCTCGGCATATTCATCAGGATGCTCAAGACTGGCGCGCACGTCGGCCAGGGCCGCCTGGTGCGACACGACTGCCGGCTGCTCTCGCGCAAAGATGTCTTGCAGGGCAACTGCATCACGGATGTCGGCCTCGTAGAAGCGTGCGCCGGCTGGCACATTAGCGCGGTTGCCAGTCAACAAGCTGTCGACGATGGCGACCTCGTAACCTGCGCGGAGAAAATGGTCTGCAATGTGCGAGCCAATGAAGCCGGCGCCGCCGGTGATGAGTGCCGTTGGTGACATGATAAAAAAATCGTGACGAGTGAATTCAAATTGGCATTAGCGCCGGCGCGAGATGGCAAAGGAGAGGATGATGCCGCCAACCAGCACTACCAGCGCCAGGCTCACCCCCAACACGATGAATGTGGGCATGTCGCCGGCAGCTGCCGGGGCAGCGCCACCCACCACTGCCAGCGTCGGCACGGGCGTGCTTTCGGGCAACGCCAGCGTCGGCGTCGCTTCGATTTTGGGCGGCACCGGCGTAAACGTCGGCAAGATCTGCAATTCTGCCGCAGTCACTCTGCGCGATATTGCTGCCACACCAAATTCGCGCTGTCCATCCTGGCGCAAGGTGGATAAGCGCATCACGTTTTGGAGTTGCTCCGCGTTGTTCAACACCGCAAGCGCGGCGCTGTTGCCAGCCGCCGCCGGCTGACTCAGACTGATTGCCTCCGGCTTGCTCCATTGCGTGCCACTCCACTCTGTGTACAACAATGACGCCTCGCCGCTGATGCCCTGCCCCAGCGCAGCGAGATAAGCGTGGCCGGCGCCGTCCGCCGTCAGGCCGGCATCACCGCTCACGGCATCAAAACCTGTCACGACCGCAGGTTGAGTCCAGCGTTCTCCGCCAAAAGGCGATGCCTGCCACCACACCTGAAGCGGCGCGTTGGGCAGCGCGCTCATCGCTGTCTGCACATGCCAGATCACCATCAAGTTCTTCGGCCCCGCCACCTGAATGTGCGGCCTCTCGATCTGACCGCCGTCCATCTGCAGCGGCTGCGACCAGGTGCGCCCATCATCCTTCGATTGCGCATAGAACAACTCGCGCTCGCCACTTGCACCCGGCAGCGGCATCTTTAGCCAGAGCGCGTGAAAAACACCCTCTGACGCGTCAAACGCCAGGCGTGTTTCACCGACAGCCTCCCAGCCGGCGGCCATCGCGTCGAACACCCGTGTCGGCGTCAACCACGTCGTGCCGCCATCGATCGATTGTGTCAAATACACGCCGCGACCCTCGTTGTACGGCACCGCGTACAACACCGACAACCGCCCAGTCGCAGGGTCGGCAATGATCTGCGGTGAACTGCCGATGGGGCTGGGCGCCGGCAACATGACCGGCGGCTGCCAGCGCGTCGCATCCAACACGTCGCGCATGAATGCAGCGCTGTAGAACGCACGACCCGATTCACCGCCGCTCCATACTAAATGCAGTTTCCCGTCATTGCCCACAGCCAGCGATGGTTGCGAGGTTTGCACCACTTGATCGCTGCCCGTCAGTCTGGCGAGCGTGGAGAGGCGGATGATGTCCTTCGGCTCGCTCCAACGCCCCGCGCCCAGCGCGCTCATCTGCAGTGTCGTCGCCGGCTTGCCTGCCTCTGTTGCCACCGTCCACGCTGCGAAGGCTGCGCCATTTTTGTCGACCGTCACAATCACATCCTGTGCATCAAGCAGCGGGGATGCTGGATTTGCGCCGCCGGCCACCGTCAATTGCTGGCTACCCTGCCAGGACGCCGCCGCCATTTGCGCGGCGGTGCTGGGATCGGTTTGCCGCACATTTGCCCATACGTCGCCGCGTGAGTCGCAGCCGATGGTTGCCAATTGATTGCCGGCCAGCGCCAGATCGATGCAGCCGGCTATGCGGACAGCATTGCTGCCGGTATTCTGGTAGAGCAGCGTCACATCCATTGGCTGCAACCACGCGCTCCCATTCCAGAATGCCAGCAATCCGGCCTGCACGTCCGGCGTCGGCGTTGTCGATGGCGTGCCAATCAGACCCACCTGCCCATCCGCCAGATAAACCATCTGCCACCACTCGGGACAGCGTGTCAAGCTCGTCAAGGCGCGCTGAGGTGTGTTCCATGTCTGGCCGGCATCCGTGCTACGTTTCTGAAACAGGCCACACCCAGGCGCATTGGCATCCCGCCACATCAGCAGGAACCTGCCCGCCGCTTCGACACCAACGACCACCTTGACAGCCGTGCCGGCCGTGTCATTGCGCGGCGCCACCGGCTCAGGCTGGCTCCACGTCTTGCCGCCATCCACAGTTCGCGCAAAAAAACTGCCACCCTCGCGCGCCTGATACCAGGCGACCACTGCGTTGTTCACATCCGATGCCACGCTCACGCTGACTTCATCTGGCCTGGCGGTGCGGAAGTAGGTGGATGCAAAGGCCAGCGTGCGTCGAAAAGCGTTGCCGGCGCGCACGAGGTAATACACGCCCGACGGCGATTGCTGCGTGCTGGAAGTCTGGATGAAGGCGATGCGCAGCGTGCCGCTGATATCGAGCGAGGTGGCGACGCCGGCCGCTGCCGTCGCCAGCACGGCCGGCGTCGACCATGCCGCATTAGCAGCCGCGCCAGCCTGCGAATACATCAATTGACCATCGTTATCAAGCCAGACTGCATGCGCTGCGCCGGCGCCATCCACCTGCAATTGCAGATTATTTGGCGGCAGCAGCGTGAGCACCTTGGTATTTTGATCGACGCGGCGCAAACCCGCGATGCCCGGCACAATGATCGATTTCGACCACACTGTCTGCGTGGGTGTGGTGCTGCCACGCGCGTAGCGCATGCCATCCAGTTGATCCCACCATAGGGCATGAAGCCGGCCATTTGGCGCGACACCGATGGCCGGCAGTGAGGCGCTGCCAGACACAGAGAGATTGACGCTGGGTGGCAGAGTCTCCTGCGCAATCGCCGCAGGAGAAGCCGGCAAAAGGGTCAAACCCATCAGCGCCACCGTCAACAACGCCGGCGGCGCGACTTTTCTCAACAGACCGACAAATACATTCGTTTGCATGAAGTTGGTTCAATGATCCGCCGGCTGCAATCGCTGCAACACTGCAGCGATGCGCGCAGCGCGCGGCTCGTCTTTCAGATAGCGATACCAGTCCAGACGCTGCTGCAACTGGCCCTGCGCAGCGTCGATGGAGCGCCACAAGTCTACCGCCCCATCAATATCACCCTTGATGGCGCGCGCTTCCCCAAAAAGTTGCCGGCTGGCGCGAAAGCCGGGGGTCGTGACATAGGCCACGCGCAGATGCTCGGCTGCTGCATCGTAGTTGCCCACTGCCAGTTCGATCTGGCCCAGCCGGCGATTCGCAGTGGCATTCGCCGGATCGAGCGCAAGCGCCTGACGGTAATGCTGTATTGCAGGCGCAAGATCAATCGTGCCGGAGCGCCGCAAACTGTCCTGGATACCCCATTTTGCATTGCTATAGTCGTTCAATTCGATGCGAGTCTGCGCAAGCGCGCCGAGGTTGGCCTGCCACGCGGCCTGCGCCGGCGACACAAGCGCTATGACAAGCGCGACAACGACAAGGGCAGCGCCGGCAACCACAAGCGGCACTCTGGCCGGCAGATAGCGCATATCGGCCTCACGCGCCATCGCCACAAACGGCAGCCACATGAACAATTGCCCTGGCAAGCCATATGCGAACAGCGGGTCATCCAGCGCGCCGTGCAACAGCATCGTGCCGACGGCAGCCAGGCACGCAGCGCGCCAGCCGCTCAGCGGCGCGCGAAACGCGATCACCACTGCCATACCAAAGGCAAACACGCCGAGTAATCCGGTCTCCAGCCACAAGTCGAGATACAGGTTATGCGCGTGCGTGAGATACGGCACGTGGATCAACCAGGTATAGCTGGAAAAGGGCATGGTGAAATTGGCGAGACCGAGACCAGTGAAGGGATAGTCGGTGGCGAGTTGAAAGCCGCCGGCCCACACCGGCGCGCGCTCACTGGCAACGGTCTCTACGATGCGGTTGCTAAAAAGCAGCCAGGCGCCGGCGAGGATGGCGACAAACGCGAGGCTGGCGGCAAACGCACGCGCTGCGCCTCGGCCAAACAGCCGGCGCAGCAGCCAGAACAGCGCCACGATTGCCAGCGACAACCAGCCGGCGCGTGAGGCGCTGAGCAAAAGCGCAAACAGCGAGAGCAATATCAGCGCGCCACCCAGCCATAAGGCCCGCCGCGATGGCCGCCGGCTGAACAGTGCATGAAATTGCAGCGGCAACAGCGCGGCCATCAAACCGCCCAGCGTGTTGGTGTTCATCTCTGGCAAGCCGGCACGCGGTTGCACCAGCATCGCCAATCGCATCAACGGATCGAGGGCAGGGATTTTGCCGAGACGATACGACAGGTCTGCGGTGAGCAGAAAGTAGGTGAAGATCACCGCCGGCGCGAGCGCAAAGATCAAGCGCGTGGTGTCGATCTCGCCCTTGCGCCAACGCAGCTTGCGCGGCAGAAAGACCAGCGCGTAGTACAACGCGATGCCGGCGAGGATGACAACAAACTTCGTCCAGGCCGGCGCGCGATCATAGGCAACCCACACGCCCAGGCCGGCGGCCATCACGAACAGCGCAAGCGGAATGTCGAAGAGGGTGCGACGCACAAGTTATCTTGAATTGTGAGCGCTGAATTGTGGATGTGCCACACTATCTGTAATTCAGCGTTCACAATTCATCATTCAAAGGTGACGCTCAGGCATTTTTGTCGCCCAGCGCCCAGCGCACTGAACCGATGCCGATCTCCAGCGCACTCTTGATCACCTGCGGGCCGTTGATGCTCTTGATAAAGGTCATGATCGGACCGGGGCGGAAGGCCCACTCCCGGAAGGCGCGCTTCTGCCAGTATTCCAACTCCTCAGCCTTCAATCCGCCGTAGTCCAGCACGGTGCCTTTATCCATGTCCACCTGCTCCCACTGCGTGCCGGTGCGGAACCAGTTGTTCTCCAGCACGTCGAAGAAGAACGGCGTGCCTGGATAGGGCGCGGCGACGTGGAACAAAGCCACATCGATGGGCAGCGCCTTGGCAAAGGCGATCGTCTCCTTGATTGTCTCGACCGTCTCGCCGGGCAGGCCGATGATGAAATAGCCCCAATTCTTGATGCCGTGCTTGTGCGCCCACGTCAGCGCGCGCGGAGCCTGCTCCATGCGGTAGCCCTTGGCCGCCTTCTTCAAAATTTGCTCGTTGGCGCTCTCGATGCCCCACGAGATCAAATTGCAACCGGATTTGCCCATCAACTCCAGCATCTCTTCATCGACGTAATCGACGCGGCTGTTGCACGTCCACGTCAGGCCGATGTTCTGTTCGATCATCAGCTTGCACAGGCCGATCACCTGCTCACGGCTCACGGTGAACAGGTCGGCGTACATGTGCACGTGCTTGACGCCGAGTTTCTTCAGCGTCCACAGCTCCTCCATGATGTTTTCAGGCGTGCGCAGGCGGATGGAGTACTGGTAGCTGACGTGCTTGATGCAGTACTTGCAGCCGGCGGTGCAGCCGCGGCTCGTCACGATGAACGTATACGGCCCCTTGATCATGGGGATGCGATATTTGTCGTACGGCAACAGGTCATGGCGCGGGATGGGCAGGTCATCCAAGTTGCGGATGAAGGGCCGGTCGAAGTTCACCACCACCTCAGGGCCACGCCGCCACGCCAGCCCCTTGATCGAGGCAAGTTGCGCGAGGGTGATCTTCATGCGGTCGTCAGAGATGGGCGCGTCGAGCGATTCGAGTCGCCACGCCGGCGCCCAGGTTGGGTCGGCGTCGCGCAGCATGTGCGCCATGTGGCCGCTCTCGTCCGCCGGCTTGCCATCCGCCTTCATCACGGCGCCGCCCTCGTCCGCCTTCCACAGGCCGTTCACCACCATCACGGTGTCCATCAACTCACGCAGGGTCAATTCCGGCTCGCCGCGCAACACGAAGTCCAGCGCAGGGAATTGCTCCAGCGTCTCGCGCGGCATGGGCGTGACATGCGTGCCGAACGCAATCGTGATGGCGCCGAGGCTGCGCGCAAGGAACGCGCCATACATGTCGTTCGTCAGCGTCGGCGCGGTGACCTGCGTGAGGTAAAAGCGCGGGCGAAGCTCTCGCAGCTTGGCCTCAAACTCCGGCCAACTCATGCGCTCAGCGTTGGCGTCGATGACTGCAACGCTGTAATCCTTGTCGAGCATGGCCGCCATCTGCGCCAGTTCCATTTGCGGCCAGATCATGTTTTCGCGGCTGCGCCGGCCCACGCGGTGCTGGCTGCGGATCCACACTGCCCCATCAGGGGTAGGCGGGTTGACCAGCACGATGTCGGTCTTGTAGGCCGGCCGGCGAATACCCTTGGCGCGCACCGCCAGATCGGCATCGGGGAACTTGGGCGCCGGCAGGTTGCGAACGCCACGCGTGCCGAGGTTGAGCTTGAGCTGCTCCTCCTTCGTCAGCGGCTTGAGCGCTTCCTTGAAGACGTCTTTCTTGACAGGTGGCGCGGCTGGCGGTTTCGCTTCCCCGTTCGCTCCCCCATTCACGTTATTCTCACTCATCTCATCTCTCCCGTGTGAGCGCCCCTTGCGCCCATAGCATCCCTCGCAAAGACAGCTTTACATCTTTGCAAGGATAAATTCACTTGATCGCGTTGCCGGCCAGATCGCTATCAATCTGCCCTTCGCGCTGGTTGAGCTGCTCCAGCACACGCATGACGAACCACGATACCAGCAACTGCACGCCGACGATGACGATCATCGAGCTGGTGAGCATCCAGAACCACTGGCGGTTCACATCGCCATCGTTCAAACCAAAGGCGAGGCTGACCAGGCCGAGCAGCGCGCCGGCGAGCACCAACAGCCCGCCGATCCACCAAAAATGCTTGTCGAGCGGCGTCTTGAACAGCGGTTTGCCGAACAGACCCTGCCGGATGGGCCGGTTGTAGAACAGCCCGACGAGGTAGTTGAACATCATGCCAAGCGTGAACACGCTGACGCCGGCGACGCCCAATGTCAACCCAGCGAACACCGCAAACACGCCCCACGCGCCCAGCGCCGTCACGCCGGCGACACGCATCGCCACCAGCACCGCGGCCACGATGGACGCGATCACGATGCCGATCACGCCGAGGCCGCCGATGACGCGCGCCGGGTTGTAGGCCAGCGCCGTCCAGATGATGGCGTTCAAAAAGCGCATGCCGTCGCGCACCACGCCCAGCTTGCTGCGGCCGGCGCGCTCGGCGTGAGGGATGGGCACTTCGGCGATCTTGAGGTTCTCGTGAATGGCGCGCGTGCTCATCGCCGGTGTGAAGTTCAGGCCATCCGGCAGCGGATACAGCACCGGCAGTGCGTCGCGGCGGAACACGCGCATCCCGCTCGCCACGTCGGTCACCTTCGTGTTGCCGATCAGGCTGACCAGCTTGGCGAACATGAAATTGCCGAACTGGCGAATCTTGGGGCTGTCGTTCTGCTCACCGGCCATGCGGGTGCCTACGCACATATCCGCGCCGTTCAACACTTCCTTGCACAGCTTCGGAAAATACTCCGGCGGGTAGGTGCCATCGGCATCCAGAAAGGCGAGCATGTCGCCGCTGGCGTGATGGAAACCGGTCTTGAGCGCGCCGCCGTAGTTGCGATTGATCTTGTGCTGGATCAGGCGCACACCGGCATAGCTGCGCACAATCTCGGCGGTGCGATCCTTGCTGCCGTCATCGACAACGATCAACTCAAGGTCATCCACGCCGGCCTCCTTAAGCGCCGGCTGTGCCTTTAGCACGCGCTCGATGATGTCGGCGATGCCATCCTCTTCGTTGTACGCCGGGATCACCACCGACAGTTTGTGCAGCGACTTCTCAGCCGTCGCTGTAACGCCGGCCATGCGCGGCATGTTGAGCGCCATGCTGCTTGCAGTCATATCTCTCCCTTGAACAAGAAATGGCTGCCGACGCGCCCCTCTCTTTGCACGCCGGCAGCGGTTCCCCTCTCACACGCCATATTGCAATCAAAATAACGTGCGAATCACACCGTTAGTCGCACGTCGCACAATATTCCACGCGGCGAACAATACTTTGTTTTGGATTCGATCTGATTCCACTGCTCTGCAACCCAACATACTGCAACTTGGTTGCATGTTTGCATAGAAAATCATGCCTCACTGCGCCATCCACACTTTCGCAGTGCGAGTTGCAGCGGTTTGCCTGGCCGCTTCAGGTGTGATCTCCTTGATGACCTTCGCCGGCACCCCACCGACCACCACATGCGCCGGCACGTCTTTGGTGACAACCGCGCCGGCAGCCACCACTGCGCCTCTGCCCACCCGCACCCCATCCAAGATGACTGCGCCTGACCCGATCCACACGTCGTCCTCGATCACGATGCCTTGCGCGGTGATGCCTTGATCCACAAACGGCACGTTCGGGTCGTCGAAGATGTGATTGACGGCGATGAGCTGGCACAGCGGCGAGGTGTAGACGCGGTCACCGATACGCACCCCACCCTGCCCGCGAATGACGTTCATCTCGCCGATCAGGCTGTTCTTGCCGATCCAGATGCCGGACTGCGGCATGTTGCGGAAGTTGTAGACGTGCAGCACGCTGCCGTGCATGACGTAGGTATTCTCGCCAACCTCGACGCCGGCGGGGCAGGCATGGATGTAGACGCCCTGATCGAGGTAGCTGCCCTTGCCAAGTTTGATGTTGCCGGCGAAGCGCAGCCGCACGCCGCTCTCGATGGCTGCCAGCCCGTTCATCTTCAGAATGAGCCGGTAGATCACGGCACGGATGGCAACGCCGAGGATGGTGGGGATCCAGCCGCACAGCGTGAGCCAGAATTGCTCCCACAGGTAGCGCCCCATGCTGCTGGCCTGCCGGCTGATATAGAGACGAAGTTGCTTCACGACGTGACACCCCTTTGACTTGTTGAGGGGTTCGCGAAGCTATATCCAAAGCATCTTGAATGAAACAGCGAGCTTGCGCAGATCGACCATCCGCTCAAGCTGCACGCTGTTCAGGATGTTTCGCTTCACCTGTTCAACTTAACGCCCGGCCCCGGAACGCCTCAACTGAACGATAGTCGTGCCGGCGCATATAGTCTGCCAGCCCGCCGGTCACGTCCTTGAACACACCCAGCCCGTTGTAGACCGCGCTGCCGATGCCGACGCAGGTCGCGCCGACGAGGATCATCTCGATGGCATCACGGGCAGTGGTTACGCCGCCAGTGCCGATCACCTGCGCCTTCAACTTCGCATTCTTGAGCGCCTGGCAAATGTCGCGCACGCAGCGCACGGCGATCGGGCGCACCGCCGGCCCGCTCACGCCGCCGGTCTTGTTCGACAGCACCGGCAAGCCAGTCTCGATATCCAGCACCAGCCCCGGGCCGAGCGAGTTGATCGCGCAGATGGCATCCGCGCCGGCGTTCGCCACTTCCTTCGCAATGCCGCCGATGTTGTCCACATTGGGCGAGAGCTTCACGGCGATGGGGCAATTCGCGTAGCGCTTCACCGCGCGCGTCACCTGCGCCGACACATAGCCATTCGACGAGAACATCTCCTCGTGCTGCGCATCGATGTTTGGGCAGGAGATATTCACCTCGATCAGATCGGGATTGGCCTCGCTGACATAGCGCGCCAGCACACCGAAGTCGTAGATGGTGTTGGCGAAGATGCTGGCGATGATCGGGACGCCAAATGGCGCAAGCAGCCTTTTCGCCGCGCGCACCTCTTCCACCATCACCTCCACGCCTGGGTTGCTCAAGCCGACGGCATTGATGAGGCCGGCGCCCCAATTCACGATCGTTGGGTTCGGCCAGCCGGCGCGCGGCTTCAGGCTGCAACTCTTGGTGGTGATGCCGCCGGCGCCAGCCTGCGCCACCCGCACAAACACATGCTCGCTCAAGCCCAGAATGCCGGATGCCAGCACGGTGGGGTTGGGGAAGCGCACGCCGCACAGCGTGACGCCGAGATCAATTTGCGGCGCGGCATCGGCTTGCGCCGGCGCGGCCGATTGGGTGGCAGTGGTCATGGCAGAGGCATTTTAGGCGCGTCTCATCGATTCGCGCGGATCCACGCGCGCACGTCATCGCGCTGCGCCGGCGCCAGTTTGCCGGCGTCCACCAGCACATCCATCATCTGCGAGAGCGTGAACACCGCGTGCAGCGCCACGCCGCGCGCCGCCAACTCTTCCCGCCCGCCCTGCTCGCGGTCGATCAACACCAGAATATCCTTGACGATCAGGCCGGCGTCCGTCAACGGCGCAAGCGCTTCAAACTTGGCTGTGCCTTTGGTGATGAGGTCATCGACCATCAGCGCGGTCTCGCCGGCGTAGTATTCGCCCTCGATCTGCTTCGCTGTGCCATAGTCCTTCGCCTCTTTGCGCGGGTAGATCAGCGGCCGGTTCGCCTCCAGCGCCACCGCCACCCCGATGGGCAGGCCGGCATAGGGAATTGCCGCCAGCCGATCGAACGCGAGCCCCAAATTCGAAGCGAGCGCAGCCATGGCCTGCGCAGCCTGCCTCAGCACATCCGGGTGCGTCACCAGCAGCCGCAGGTCGATGTAGATTGGCGACATCAGCCCGCTCTTCAATTTGAACTGGCCGAACTTTACGCAGCCGATGGCATGCAGATTTGTGATGAGGGTTGAATGTTGGGTTGTCATCTTCAGAGACTCAGAACCAGGGAGATCAGGGATGGGGCTTCACCGGCGCGCCGATCCCCAATCACCCAGCTTCGATTACCAGTTGGCCCGCATCTCCTCAACCATCTTCAATGCCGCAGCGCGGGCATCGTCGGCGAAAGTTTCGCGGCGCGAGGCGTACAGGATCGAGCGCGAGGCATTGATGACCGGGCCGAGGCCGGCGCGCGTCTTGCCGAACTGAATCGCCGATTGCAAATCGCCACCCTGCGCGCCGACGCCCGGGATCAGGAATGGCAGATGCGGCGACAACTCGCGGATGCGTTGCATTTCATCCGGCGCTGTTGCCCCAACAACGAGGCCGCACGCGCCTGGGCCGGCAGCGTGCCAGGCGTTGGCCTTCAGCGCGACCTCCTCGAACAATTTCGGATTGTGGGTTGCAGCTTGCGGATTGCCGGCGTCAGTGATCTGCAAGGCCTGCAATTCGCCGGCGTTGGGATTGCTGGTGCGCGCCAACACGAACGCGCCCTTGTCAGCGCGCTTCAAAAACGGCTTGACCGAATCGCTGCCCATGTAGGGCGAAAGCGTCACTGCGTCGGCCCTGAACTGCTCAAACGCGCCGCGCGCGTAGGCCTCGGCAGTGTTGCCAATGTCGCCAAACTTGCCATCCAGAATGATGGGAATCTCCGGCGGAATCAGCCGCACGATGCGCTCGAGCGCGACAACGCCGGCGGCCCCTTCGGCCAGATAGAAGCCGAGGTTGGGTTTGTACGCGCACACCAGGTCGCTGGTCGCTTCGATGATGGCGCGGGCGAAGGGCAGCATCGGCTCGTCGTAATACGTGATCGGCGCGGGGTTGTTCGCGACGACGATGTCGAGGCCGATGCACAGGTAGGATCGATTGTGCTGCTGGGCGGCGTGGAGCTTTTCGATGAAAGGGGTCATCGAAGTGGCAATGTTATCAGATGCTGGCGATCGGCTGCGGCAGTGAGGCAGATCCAGTTTCGCCTCTCACTGGCGCGTCGCGCTCGCATCCGGCAACCAATAGCTGATCTTCAAGCCGCTATTTGCGTAATCGACCTGATCGACCAGCCTGTAACCTTCGATCTGATCGAACCGGCGCACGATATCCTGCCGCCACGCGTTCTTGTTTCGCATGTCGTTGGTCTGATACAGCGGCGAAGATTCATCGACGCGGATGAGCGTGACCTGCGCGCCCGGGTTGTCGCGCAGCCAGTTGCGCACGCGCGCGATGTCGTCGGCGCCGTCCGCCGGCGGCGCGTCATACTGAATCGGCAATGGCGTGTTGGCAAACGCTGGCTGCGGCCGCAAGCGCCACTCGAACAGCGGCGGGCTGAGTTCGCCAAACGTGCCGATGATCAGCACCGGCCGGTCGGGTGATTGCCATGCCACGATACGCTGTGAGGCGTCGCGCAGGTCGTCGGCGAGATGGCCGGCCCACACCGGCTGCAACGCCGGCAGCGTCGTCAGCCACACGATCACGGTGATGAGCGTGACGACGCCCAACGCGAGCGGCGCAACGCGGCTGGAGAGAGGGCTGCGGCGATCCTCACTTCCCAATCTCCGATCACCGATCCTCCCGATCAAATCCGCAAACCCCAGCCCGGTCAGCAGCCACAGCGAGGGAAAGATCGGCGTGATGTAGCGCTCAGACTTGAGTTGATGCAGAGTGGCGAGCGTGAAGCCGAGCGCGAAGAACAGCGCCAGCAGCGTGACGCCGGCGTGCCGCACCCGCGCCACCGCCCAACCTGCGCCCAGCAGCGCCAGCACTGCCAGCAGCGGCGAGGGCATCAGCCAGTTCAGCGTGGCGCGCACATAGAACAGCAGGTTCTCCGCGCTCCACAGGTCATAGCCAGAATTCTCATTCGTGACGAAGAAGCGGAAGTCGCGCCACTTCACCTCGGTCGAAACGATGTCGACGCCGGCGAAGAACCAGAACAGCACGCCGGCGATCAGCGGCAGATACAGCGCGAGCATTTCCTTGATCTCACGCAATCCCCGCCAGGCACGGGCGAGCGGCGCAAAGCCGCCCTGAAGGGCGGGAACGCCGTCGCGGCCGGAATTACGGGAGACAAAGCGCCTGAGCCTTTCGCCAAGATCGACGATGCCCACCGACGCCACCGCGAACGCTGCATAGTTGACTTTGGTGAGAAAGAGGAAATACAGCGCGCAACCCGCCAGAAAGAACCACAGCGCGCGGCGCGTCTTCAGCGCCCTCAAGAACAGCCAGAACGCCACGAAAGTCACGAACGCCACCGGCGTCTCCTGCATGGCCCAACTGCCCACGAACAACCAGCCCGGCGCGCTGAGCGAGATCAGGCCGCCAACGAATGCGGCGATTGGCGCAAGCTGCGGATTGATCTCGTAGGCAATCGCGCACGCCATCAGCAACGTGAGCGCGAGCATGATCACGGCGAACAGCCGCGCACTTTCGTCGGTGCGGCCGAGCAGGCCGAGAAACGGCGCTTGCAACAGCGAGAAACCCGGCGGCCACAGCGTTTGGATGTGGAAGTCGCCCCACAGGGCGCGCAGGTCGAACTTGAGGATGTCGCGCAGGATGTAGTAACCCGGCAGGCTGTGCGCCGCCTCATCGAAGTTGAGCGGGGCCGCCGGCGCAATCAACCGAATGAACACCTCGCGGCCAATGACGATGGAGAGCAACAACAGCACGCCGGCAACGAGCCAGGTGCGGGCTTTGGGCGACACGCCGGCCAGTATACTCACCCGCAACGCTCTCCATGTCACCCGCATCGCCCGCGCGCCGCGCCGCAAAATCACTCGCGCCCATCCTCGCCATCGTTCTGCTGTGGCTGCTGTTCTTCTGGCGCGTCATCACGCCGGCGGCGGCAGACCGGCTCACTTTTCAACAGGGCGATTTCACCTTGCAGTTTCTGGCCTACCGCCAGCTTGCCTTCCATCAGTTCGCGCAGGGCCGCTTTCCGCTGATCGAGGAGTGCCTCTACAGCGGCCACCCCTTTCAGGCCGACCCGCAGTCGCAGGTGCTATATCCGCCGGTGCTGGCGACGATGTTGATCGGCCGCGCGCTGGGCTGGTCGGAATACCCGCTGCGCGCGCTGGAATGGGAAGTGCTGTTGCACGTGCTGATCGCCGCATTGGCGATGTATGCGTTTTTAAGGTTGTCTCGCAGGGGCGACCGGCGGCTGCCCCCGCGGCGGGTGGCGTGCGTGTTCGGCGCGCTCGCCTTCGCCTTCGGCGGCTTCATGACCGGCTACGCCCTGCTGCAAACGGCCATCCTCGAGACGGCGGCATGGCTGCCGCTCATCCTCCTGGCGCTGAAGTGGCTGGCGACGGCGCGGCGCTGGCTGCCGCCGGCTGCGCTGCTGGCAGTGCTGGTGTGCTTCGCCTTCACCGCCGGCCATCCGCAGACGCTGCTGTTCATCATCTACGCCGGCGCGCTTGCGTTCGTGTGGTGGGCGCGCGCAAGGCCTGAGCGGTTTCAGAAGCCAGTCAGATCCATCGCCATCCGCGCGCTGGTCGCCGGCGCATTCGCCATCGGCCTGAGCGCTGCGCAACTGCTGCCCACGCTGTCGTTCATGCTCGCCTCCACCCGCGCATCGCTGCCGTTCGAGCGCGCCGGCACTGGCTTTGCGTTGCACGACATCTCGCTGTTCGCGCTGGCCGGCGTGACCAACGTGTGGCAGCCGCTGTTCGCCGGCATCAGCGCCCTGGCGATGGCCGGCGTGGCGCTGTTCGTCGCATCGCGGGCGCACAATGCGCGCCGCGACGACACGTGGCTGTGGGTCATCATCGGCATCGGCGCGCTGGCGCTGAGCTTCGGCGCAAATGCGTTTGGCTTCGACCTCGCCTACCTCGCCGCGCCCGGCTACCGCCAGTTCCAAAGCCAGGAGCGCCACGCAGTCATCATCGCGCTGTGCGTCGGCGCGCTGTCGGCGTATGGGGTGAACGCGCTGCTGCGGCCCCTGCGCCGGCGCGCGCGGCTGCAATTGCGCAAGGCGGCGCGGGCGCTGGCGCTGTGGGCGATGATTGCGTTTGCCGCAATGCTGGCGGCATTGATCGCCGGCCGCGCGCTGCCCGCAGCGAATCTGGGCGACGCGGCCGACAAGCTCGCGCTGGTCGCGCTTGGCCTGCTCGGCACGGCGGCGCTGTTCGCGTGGCGCGCCGGCCTGTCAAACCCGCGCGGTTTCGCGCCGCGCACACTGTGGGGCATCGCCGCAATCGCGCTGCTCGCCTTCGAGCTGTTCAGCGCAAACCGCATGCCGGCGTTGCAGAAGCCGGCGGAGCCTTTCCCGCCCAACCCGCTGAGCGCGCCGATCCAGCAGGACACGACCTATGCGGCGCAATTCACGCGCGTCTACAACCACTTTGGCCTGCCGCTGAATGGCGCATGTGCGCGCGGGTTGAACGAGGTCGCCGGCGGCTCACCCATCGTCCTGCGCGATTACAAGACGTTTCTGGAGCGCGCGCCGGAAGAGGTGATGGTCAAACTGCTGAACGTGCGGCACGCGGTGACGTGGCGCGGCGCGATGACCACGCCCGACGGCAAAGAGATCCCCTGGCTGTTGCTCGCGCGCGATTCGTTTGAGGGCAAGGAAGCCAGCACCTATCGGCTGGATTGGGAGCCCAAGTCTTTCAACGGCGCGTGGATTGCAAAAGAGCTGCAAGCGGCGCAGGGCGATGCGATGTATGACGCCATGCGCAAAGAGGGTTTCGATCCGTTCGTAACGGCGTTTTTGCCCGCGCCGCCGGCCTCCCTTGCGGCGGGAGAGGGGAATGCAGCGCTTGAGGGCAAAGCCGCCGGCTATATCAAGGTCGCCGCAAACGCAAGCGCGCCGGCGCTGCTGGTCGTCAGTCAGGCCTATCACTGGAACTGGGTGGCGCGCGTGAATGGTGTCGAGGTAACGCCGCTGGTCGTGGATGGCGCGCTGCTGGGCGTGCCGCTCCCCGCCGGCGCGAGCGCCATCGAGCTGAGCTTCCGCCCGACCGAGTTGATCGCCGGCGC
>JBDHWI010000006.1:0-61329 GCA_039810125.1 Thermoflexales bacterium
AGTTGCGGATAATGATTTTGGCGCAAACGGAATTTCGTGCCGTGATTGTGCCCTGTGCGCGCATCGAAATCTACCAGCACCCAGCCCTCGTGCAATCCTCGCACTAAACCATCAATGCTGAATTCGCTGAGCATCATGATGCGGTCGTAAAAGTAAAATTCTTCGCTGTCGCGCATTTCCACTTCTGCTTGCACGAAAAAGCAACTGCTTAGCTTGGTGCCAGCCTTGTGAAAAAGATCGGTCAATCCCCAGTAAGGCTGTGGGTTCAGTTCACCTAGTCCCACTTTTGCGGCAACGCCCGTTAACCAATCCGCGTGCCGGCTGTCAACAGTGGCCGCATCAAATGAGACTTCGACCCGACCTTGGGCTTCGTTCACCAGAACTCTGAAGCCGCGATCGCTGCGTGTCAGCCCATTAATTGTTTGACGAAAGCTCATCTCCGATGCTGGGTAAAGCAAGCCGGCTTTTTCATGTGGCCAGCCGTATAAAGGCAACAACACCTCGCGGACAAATTGCAATGCACGTGGCGACGGCTCCATGTGAAAAAGCGTGTTAAGCGCATTTGATCCAAGTTTCTGCGTTTTTAGTTCCCATTCTCCCGCGTTAGGCAAAGGCAGGTTGTTCTCTTCGATACCAAGCAAATCCTCAAGCGTATTACCAATGCCACCGTGATTGCCCCGCCGCTTATTTCGGATGAAACCTTGATTACGAATCTGGACGAGTGCCTCAATAAGCTCTGCTTTGGTATAGGTTTTCATGTCAGAGGCAGTGTCGATTGATAAGTATCTACTTCAAGGCGTTCTTTTGCGTATGCGATGTATTTGTCGGAAATCTCAATGCCGATGAAATGCCGGCCCAGCCGTTTTGCAGCTATCGCAACGGTGCCAGATCCCATAAATGGATCGAGGACGATCTCTGCGCTTGTGGACTGGATACAGCGCAATGCAAAATCGATCGGAAACGGGGCAGGATGTTGGTTGTTCATCTCCTGCGTAAATTCCCACACGTCGCCGATGGCGTTGGCCTTTGGCGCAAGCTTGAAGTCTTTCTTTGCAATCAGATAGACCACTTCGTATGTCGGCAAAAAATAACCCGGATTGAAATTGATGCCACCCTTGCGTTTCCAGATGATGATCTGACGGACAGGAAAGCCGGCCACAATATCTTGTCGATCTTGAAGCAAGCCGGCTTGCACGCGCCACTTGTGGTTGTAGAAGATCGCGCCAGTGTCCTTCAACACGCGCATCATTTCAACGAGACATTCGCGCTGCCATGCTACGTATTGCTCGTGAGGCATGTCATCTGAGTGATCTGCATAACCATTGACCAGCGCAGCATTCTTCCATTTGCCGCCGCGTCCATCCTTCATGCCATTGCCAGTGGAGTTCTTGAGGTTGTACGGTGGCGACGTAACCACGAGATCGACACTTTCATCGGGCAGCTGGCGCATCATTTCAACGGCATCACCGTGGAGGAAATGATTGAGGAATGACTTGAGTGCTTCGCGATTCATGGCTGCATCCATTGTATCGAACGGATGTTTTGAGGCAAATAAAAAATGCGCCGCGCTTCGGAAAGCACGACGCATTTCCCAGCGCACTTACGCCGGCTGCCGGGCGCTGTTCACGGCTACGCCACCAATGAAGCCGACGTAAGCCGGCACCAACGGCAGCACGCACGGCGAAAGGAAGGAGAGCAGGCCGGCGATGGCAGCGACGGGGATGCTCAACGATGCGTTGCCCAGGATCATCGTCTCCAACTCGCTGGGGCCGGCGGCCGCCAGCACGCTGCTGAGCTGCGTCATCTGCCCAAAGAGCAGCGCCAAGCCGATGCCGATTAGCAGCAAGCCGCTGATGATTTCGACCAGGCGCATGTGTTTTTGCACGCGCCGCAACACCGGCACCATCTTGTCGGTCAGCGCAGCTACGAGCAGGAAGGGGATGCCGAGACCAAGCGTGTAGGCGATCAGCATGGCAATGCGCGTGCCAAGTTCTGCTGTCACGCTCATCGACAGGATCGCGCCGAGAAACGGCCCGATGCAGGGTGTCCAGCCGGCGGCAAAACCCAGGCCGGTGACATACGAGCGCACGCCGCCGACCTTGCCAGCAACACCGCCGACGTTGCCCATGTCGCGCCGCGTGTCGCGATACAGGATCGGGATACGCAGGATGCCGAGCGTGAACAGACCGAACACAATCATCATCACGCCGCCGATGATGCGCACCCAGTCGCGCAGATCGTAGAACACATCACCCAGCACGGTGCCGGCGACGCCGAAGAAGCCAATGATGAATGTGGCGAAGCCGGCGACAAACAACAGGCCCTGCTTCAGGGTGTTCCAGCGTTGCGCCCGCGTGAGCGGCATGGCGCTGGCAGCCGGCGGAGAAATTACTTGTTGAGCCATCTTTCGATTTTCGATGTTTGGATTGCAGATCGCAGATGGGTGCGCTGAGTTGTGCACAAATAAAAATCCAGAGTCCGCAATCCAAAATCACTGCTGCGTTTCTTCCCGCTCCACCTGCTCGATGATCTGCTCATCGCGGTCGAGGGCGCGCCGGCGCAGCACGAGCGAGACAAAGTACAACGTCATGCCGCCGAGAAAAACGCCATACGCTGCGAGCAGATACACCGCATTCTTGTCCTGCAACAGATTCATGACACCTCCACCAGCGCGGCCTTGCGCACCGCCAATGCATCTTCACGCTCCAGCAGGCGCACGCGCGTGCGAAACAGGAATATGTAGATCAGCGTGAAGGTGAACAGGCAGAACATCAGAATGATCGTGCGATCGGCAGACACGCCGAAGTCGCCCTGCTGCGCAGCGTTCACGCTGGGTCCGATGACGGCGGGATGGATGCTTTGCAACACGCGGCTGACCAGGAAATTCAGCGGCACGGTGAGCGCGCCAATGATGCCGTAGACCGAAGCGAAGCGCGCGCGCTGCTCGGGGTTCTCGATGCCGGAGCGCAGCATGAGATAAGCGACGTACATCAAGAATTGCAGCGCGCTAAGCGTGAGCTTGAAGTCCCATGTCCACCACGCATTCCAGGTAGGCCGGCCCCACAACATGCCGCTCAGCAGCACCATGACGATGAACAGCACGCCGATCTCGGCGCTGGCGTGCGCGCGGCGATCCCATTGCAAGTCGCGCGTTTTTAGATAGCGAATGCCGCAGTACGCCGTCACCAGCCAGGCGCCGAAACCGACCCAGGCTGACGAAAGATGGAAATAGAAGATGCGCTGGGCTTCGCCGCCGGATCGCACATCGCCTGAAGGGGCGATGGTGAACACGATGACCAGCGCCACCAGCAGCATCGCCAGCGCCGCCCAACCGATGGCGCGGGTGATCTGGTCGCGCGATGCGCTGGATGAGGTCGCTGGCTGTAGAGCGTTATCCATATCTGTATTGTCTCCGCGCGGGATGCAATTTCAAAGGATAAATGTCACATGAGTGCGGGATAGCGACGATTATACTGACCACATGTCCATCAATGCCGTTGAACTGCGGCCGCGAAGCGCCGGCGAAGTGCTCCGCCTCAGCCTCGATCTCTATCGCAGGAATTTCCCGCTTTTCATCGGCATCGCCGCCGTCGTGCTCGTGCCAATTTTGTTGCTCACTTCGATTGGTTCGATCGGACAGATGCTGCCGCTGATGCAGGTGGCGGCGATGCCGGCGACTTCGAGCAGCGATGACATCATCGCCGGCACCTTCGTCGCGTTCTCGCTCGTCACATGGTGCCTGAGTGGCATCGCGCTGGTGCTGGGAATCTTTTGGCCATGGATGGAAGGCGCGCTGACGTTCAACGTGATCGAGCGCGTGCTGGGTCGTGCGCCGGGGCTGCGCCAAAGTTACCGCGAGACGCGTCCGCGTTGGGGTGCGCTATGGGGTTCGAACGCGCTGGCGCAATTGGGCATCAACGCGCCATGGGTCATCTTTTATATCCTGTTTTTGTTTGCGCTTGTGATTGCAGGAGCTGCCAGCAGCGCCAGCAGCCAGAACGATGCCAGTGTGCTCGTCGGCGTTCTTGCTGTTTTGTGCGTCCCCGTCTTCATCGCCGGCATCATCATCATGATCGTGCTGGCGATCAACTGGACATTTCGCGCGCCGGTGGTGGTGGGTGAGGGTGCGGATGGCGTGGCCGCGTTGGGGCGCAGCACAGCGCTGGCGAAGGGTGACCGTTGGCGCATTCTGGGTCGCTATGTGCTGCTGGCGCTGGTCGAGCTTGTGTTGATCGGTCTGCCCGTGCTGGTCGCCAGCACAATGGTGACCTTGATCATGTTGCCGAACCTGGACAGCGCGATGAACATCGATCGTGCTGCCTTGCCGGCGTTCACGCTGTTCTCGGTGCTGGCGGTGGCGGTCAGCTTCTTCGGCACATTGCTCCTCACGCCGCTGCGCATCATTTATAACGCCATCAACTACATCGATTTGCGTGCGCGCAAGGAGAATCTGGCGCAGGCGGTGGCCGGTCTGACTGCGACACCCGCGCCGGACGCAGCGATGCCGGCCGCAACTGAGCCGGCAAAGATCGGCATCGGCATTCCGGCCAAGGTGGACATGGCGACGCTCTCGCCTGGGCAGCGCATTGGTGTGCTGTTCAACCGCATCCGCAACGAAGGCGAATCGCCGGCACTGCTGAACGAACTCGGCTTGGCCTACATGGAAATTGGCGATCAGGGTGGGGCGGCAGATGCCTTCGCTCGCGCGCGCGAGCTGGCCCCGAACGACGTCGACGTAGTCTACAACCTGATGGCGCTGAGTATGCAGCGGCGTGACATGCATGGCGCGCGGCAGCTGATGCGTGATTACCTGCAACTGGAGACGAATGCGGCGGATGTCGAGCGCGTGCGCAACGACCCGCGCTTCAAGGATGTGTTGCCGGACTAGCCAGGAACGAGCATCCTGACCGCAGTGCGGTTCAGTATTGTGGCACGTGTGCTCATGCTCAGAGGAAGCTCGGCTTGCCCCGAACTGACGTTAAAGAACATTTCAACAGCATCGCAAGGTAAAGAAGGACATGGTTTGGCGCTATGTCCTTCTTTCGTTGTATCGCAAATTACAACAATGATTTCCCAATTGCTGTGGATAAACGGTTGCGATATCACCGGTTTGCGCGTATCATGTGGCAGCGAGTGGGAGAAAGTGGGTCAGAATGGAACGAGGTGGCACACTGACACTTTTTGAAATCTATGTTTCTCGGTGAATTTGCACACAGCCTGGATGAAAAAAGCCGCCTGACGCTGCCGGCGAAGTTCCGCGCGCGCCTTGCGGAGGGCCTTGTCATGACCACTGGCGCCGACAACTGCCTGCTCGTCTATCCGATGGATGAATTCAGCGCGCTGTTTGAGAAGGTGAGCGCGTTGCCGATGATGGGGCACGATGCAGCGAATCTGCGCCGGCTGCTGTTTACCAATGCCCACGATGCCATGCCCGACAAGCAGAACCGCGTGGTCATCCCGCAGCACCTGCGCGAATACGCCGGCATCACGAATGAAGCCATCATCGTCGGCGTCGGCAAATATATCGAACTGTGGAATCCTGACGCCTGGCAGAACACAAAGATGGAAGTGCAATCGCAAGCCGCGAATAAAGATGTTTGGCGCGAATTGGGAATCTGAAATTGCACATTGAACGCGCACATACCCGTCCTGTTCGATGAGGTGATGGCGGCGCTGCAACCGCGCAGCGGTGGCCGCTATTTGGACTGCACGCTGGGCGGCGGCGGTCACACCGAAGGGCTGTTGCGGTTGAGCGCGCCAGATGGGCGGGTGTTGGCGACGGATGCCGACCCGGCTGCGATTGCGCGGTTGCGAGGTCGATGGCCGGCGAATCGCTTGATTTTGCGGCAGTGCTGGTTGGATGAAGCTGGCGGCGTCGCATATGCGTTGGGTTTCACGCCGCTGGATGGCGTGCTGATGGATTTGGGGTTGTCGTCGTTTCAACTGGATGAGGCGGCGCGCGGGTTTGCATTCATGCGTGAAGGCCCGCTGGATATGCGGTTTGATCCAACCCACGGCGAATCAGCGGCGGCGTTGATCGACCGGCTGGATGTGGAGGAGATGACGGCGCTGTTGCGGCGCTATGGCGATGTGCAAAATGCGCGGCGGGTGGCAGAGGTCATCTGGCGCGCGCGACCCATCACCACGACGGTGCAACTGCGCGATGCAGTGGCAAACGTGGCAAAAACGCGCTCAAGCCGGATTCATCCGGCAACACAGGTTTTCCAGGCGCTGCGCATCGCAGTGAATGATGAGATGGGCCGGCTGGAGCGCGCGCTGTCGGCGTTGATCGGACTATTGCGACCGGGTGGGCGCATGGCGGTCATCTCGTTTCATTCGCTTGAAGATCGTATCGTGAAGGATGCGTTCCGGCGCGAGAGCCGTGCAGTGATGGCGCAGCCTGGATTCGGCGAGCAGGAAGAACGCCAGGCGCGGGTGGGGTTGGTGAACAAGGGCCCCATCACACCGGCGGAAGCCGAGGTGGCCGCCAACCCGCGCTCGCGCAGCGCGAAATTACGCGTGGTTGAGCGGATTTAAGGCCGGCGAGTTGATTGGCAAGTCAGTTGGATTTGAGAGATGAACACGATTCGGCAGTGGGCGAGGCAGTTGATTGAGGCGAAGATCAGCCTGCGCGCAGCGATGTTGCTGGCCGCCTGCAGCAGCGCCCTCTTGCTGGGTCTGATGGTGATCTGGCTGGGCATGAGCACGCGCACGGCGCTGCTCGACAAGCAATTGGAAGACCTGGATGGCACGCAGACTGCGCTGACTGACCAGATCAACCAGACATGGACGCAGATTGGAGAGGTGACATCGCCGCGCGTGATGGAGCCGCGCGCGCGGCAACTGGGGTTCGAGCCGGCGCGGCGGATTGAGTATTTGATCGTATCGCCGACGATCACCGCGACCGAAACGGTGACGCCGGCGGTGGCATTGACCGTGACAACGATTGTGACGCAATAGCAGCGCGACGCACAACGAGGATTTCAAGGGAAAGAAGATATGTTGTCAGCACGAAGGATTGCCATTCTCGCCGTCGTCATGGGGATCACCATCCTGTTGGCAGTCGCGCGCGCCATTCAAGTGCAAGTCGTCGAAAGCCCGAAATACTATGCGCAGGCCAGTTACCAACAGACGCAGACGCGCTACACGCAATCGCCGCGCGGCGCAATCTTTGATCGTAGCGGCAACTTGCTCGCTATCAGCAATCGCGCCTACATCATCCGCGCAGATGCGCGCACACTGACCGACACCGCCGGCGTCGCCAGCGCGCTCGCGCCGGCGCTCGGCCAATCGGTCGAGGATGTCCGCAAACACCTGGATGCCATCGTCGTGGACGGTCAGTCGGTGACGCCAACGCTTAGCACCATCGTTGCCTTCGACCTTTCGCCCAGCGTGACCCGACAACTCACAGAAACGCTGGAGACGATGGGACGGGGTGGTCTGTTGATCGATGAGACGTGGGGACGCGATTATCCGCAGGGCGCGGTCGCCGGCCCCACACTCGGCTTCGTCAGCCTGCAACCCACCGGTTACTCAGGCATCGAGGGCTTTTACAACAGCGAGCTCACTGCCGAGACCGGCGAGCGCAAAGAGCGCAGCCGCATGGATGTGCTGGTTGTCACACCCACCACCAGCGGCGCAGATGTGGTTCTCACGCTCGACCTCACGCTACAGGCCTTTGTCGAGAATCGCCTTGCACAAGCCATCCAGGAGACCGGCGCGCCCAGCGGCACAGTGATCGTGATGGAGACGAAGACCGGTGCAATTCTGGCTTCGGCTTCCTACCCCAGCTATGACCCGAATCGCGCGCTGGAGATGGCGAGTGACGGGCAGATCGGCCTGTTGAAAGACCGTGCGGTGAGCGAACTGTATGAGCCAGGTTCGGTGATCAAGATTGCGACGATGGCGATCGCGCTGGAGACCGGCCAGATTACCACCAGCACGCTGATGACCGATACAGGCAAGCTCGTCATCGATGGCAAACGCATCTACAACTCTGATCGCTCAGGGCACGGCGTCGTTGATATGGAAGACATCCTGGCGCGCTCGCTGAACGTGCCAACCGCGATGACTGCGCTGGACATGGGGCCTGAGAAGTTCTATAGCCATTTCCGCCTGTTCGGTTTTGGCAGCCGCACCGGCATCGATCTCGGTGATGAGGCGGCCGGCGTGTTGCGCACGCCGAGCGATGTGACCTGGTCGCGCACCGACCTTGCAACCAACAGCTTCGGGCAGGGCATGTCATCCACGCCGTATCAGGTGATCAATTCACTGAACGTGATTGCGAACGATGGTGTGCTGATGCAGCCGTACATCGTGAAGGAATGGCGCGAGCCGAATGGCAACGTGATAGCAAAGCAGCCGGTGCCGAAGGGGCGGGTGATCTCGCCGGCGACTGCGCGCACCCTGCGACAGGTGATGGCCATTGCCACGCGGCGCGGCACGCCAAAGGCTGAAATCGCCGGTTACACTGTTGCCGGCAAGACTGGCACCGCCGACTGGTATCTGCAAGGCATCAAGCAGGACACGACGATTGTGACATATGTCGGATTTGTGCCGGCGGAAGACCCGCAGATCACTGTGCTGGTAAAGCTCGATCAGCCATCCTCGTCGAAGTGGGCAGCCGAGACGACGGTGCCGATATTTCACGATGTGGCCGAGCGCGCCTGCCAGATCCTGGGCGTGCCGCCGAATGTATTGAAGTAAGAAGTTCCAAGTGTTGAGTTCCGATGACGATGGTGATCATGTTTCTCGGAACTCAGGGCGCAGCACTGACATGTTGACTTTGGCAGATGTCGTTGAAGGGGTGAGCGGCCAGCGCATTGAGGCGCTGGTCTCGCTGCGCGTCAATGACATGTGCATTGACTCGCGTCAAGCCACGCGCGGCGATGTGTTTGTGGCGCTTCAGGGTGAGCGAGCAGACGGCCATGACTACGTCGCACAGGCATTTCAACGCGGCGCCATCGCTGCGCTGGTGTCAAAAGACAAAGCGATTGATCTGAAGGGCGTGCAGGCAACTACGATCGATGCATTCATCCCTTCATCGACTCAGCCATTGCTGATCTCGGTTGCCGATCCGCTCGCTGCGCTTCAAAAACTATCCGCATTCTGGCGGCGCAAGATCGATCATCCGGGGTTGCGCGTGATCGGCATCACCGGCAGCGTCGGCAAGACCACCACGAAAGAGTTGATCGCGCAGGTGCTGGCATCACGTTTCCGCACCTTGAAGAGCGAAGGCAACCAGAACAACGAGATTGGTGTGCCGCTCACATTGCTGAGGCTGCGGCCAGAGCACGAGCGCGCCGTGATCGAGATGGGCATGTATGCCATCGGCGAGATTGCGGCGTACTGTGAGTGGGCCCAGCCGCACACGGGCGTCGTCACAAATATCGCACCGGTGCATCTGGAGCGACTCGGCACAGTCGGCAACATTGTGAAGGCAAAAAGCGAATTGCCGGCGGCACTGCCATCGGCCAAGCAGGGTGGCGTGGCGATTTTGAACGACGATGACCCGCGCGTGCGCGACATGGCAGCGGTCACAAAGGCGCGCGTCATCACCTACGGCCTTTCTTCGCGCGCAAACGTGTGGGCCGAGGACGTGCAGAGCGCAGGACTGGATGGTATCTCTTTCACCTTGCACGCCGGCAGCCAGATGCGGTTGGTGAAGCTGCCGTTGATCGGCCAGCACAGCGCGCAGACAGCTCTGCGCGCCGCCGCCACTGCGCTGGCCGAGGGCATGCTGCTCGATGAGATCGTTGAGGCGCTAGCGGCGCCAGTGGCGCAATTGCGACTCGTGGTGGCAAAGGGGCCGCATGGCTCACTGGTGCTGGATGACACCTACAATGCCAGCGCCGAATCGACCATCGCCGCGCTGAATCTGCTCAACGAGATCGAGGGTGAAGGCCAGCACATTGCCGTGCTGGGGGACATGTTCGAGCTGGGCGGCATGGAGAAGCAGGCGCATGATGAAGTGGGTTGCCGCGCTGCGCTGGTGGCGCAAACCATCATCGGTGTCGGCGAGCGCTCGCGCTGGACGTGCCAGGCGGCAGTGGAGTGCGGCGCGCCAAGGGATCGCGTCTTTCACGTGATGACCAATGCCGAGGCGCTGGAAGTGTTGAACGAGATCGTGAAAGAGAAGAGTGTGATCCTGGTGAAGGGATCGCGCGGGATGAAGATGGAAGAGATTGTGGCCGGCCTCGGAGGGCTGGCGAACGACGACTGACGAGTGCCTTGGGAGAGCACTTGGAACTCGGCACTACACCATGCATACACCGTTGCCACCCGAAATGGGCGTCTGTCTTTTGATGGGCGGCGTCGCATTCGTCATCGCCATTTTGAGCGGCCGGCCGCTCATCCGCACGCTGAAGCGGTTGCGCATCGGCAAGATCATCCGCATCGATGGGCCGGCCAGCCACATGGTGAAGATGGGCACACCGACGATGGGCGGCGTGATGTTCATCGGCGTGACGCTGGCGTTGATTACGGTAATGTATCTGTTCACGCGCGTAGGGGTGCGGTTGAGTCCGAATTTCGCCGGCGTGGTGCTGGTGGGTCGCTCGCTTGCCATCCCCATGTTCGTCATGCTCGGCTTTGCCGTCATGGGTGCAATTGATGACTATATGGGTGTGCGCGGCGTGCGGCGCGGTGAAGGCATGCGCGGGCGGACGAAGGCGCTGCTGCAATTGCTGCTTTCGGCCATCGCGGCAGTG
Organism: Thermoflexales bacterium; assembly: GCA_039810125.1. GTDB lineage: Bacteria > Chloroflexota > Anaerolineae > J036 > Brachytrichaceae > JBDHWI01. Next base: position 10,710 of record JBDHWI010000006.1, read on the forward strand.
GTCATGAATGTGATGCCGGCGTTTGTGCTGACGCCGAGCGGCATTGTGTGGCAATATGGCACGCCCATGTTTGGCATCAGCAAGGTTGGCGTGCCGGGCCTGCCGCAACCCATCGATCTGGGGTTGTTCTGGATCCCGATCGCGATCTTCATCATTCATGGCACGGCGAACGCGGTGAACTTCACTGACGGCTTGGATGGGTTAGCGGCGCTGATTTGCTGCGTGGCATTTGTGGCCTATGGCGTAATTGCCTACATGCAGGGGCAGGTCTTTTTGACGATGTTGTGCATGGTGCTGGTCGGCGCAATGTTGGCGTTTCTGTGGTTCAACGTGCATCCGGCCCAGATCATCATGGGCGATCTGGGCAGTGAGGCGCTGGGTGCGACGCTGGGCGTGGTGGCGCTGATGACCGGCCAGTGGTTGTTGCTGCCGCTGATCGCCGTCATTCCGGTGGCCGAGACGCTGAGCGTGATGATTCAGGTCGCTTGGTTCAAATACACGAAGCGCAAATACGGCGAGGGCCGGCGCTTCTTCAAGATGTCGCCGCTGCACAACCACTTCGTGCTGCTGGGTTGGTCGGAACCGCAGATCGTGCAACGCTTCTTCGTCATCGCGTTGTTGTTCGGCATGATGGGCGTGGGGCTGGCGATGTTTGGCAATCTTTTTTAAGCTGAAAGGTTGAATGGGTATGACGTGGCAAGGTAAGCGAGTGGTCATTCTTGGCGCGGCGCGGCAAGGCACAGCCCTGGCGCGCTGGCTGGTTGCGCAGGGCGCGCGCGTCACGCTCAGCGACATGAATGCGCATGTTGACCTGAATGGACTTGCCGACCTGAATGGCCAGATGACCTTCGCGTTGGGCGGCCATCCGCTCGCACTGCTCGATGATTGCGATGCGCTGTGCCTGAGTGGCGGTGTGCCAATTGACCTGCCGATCGTGCTGGAGGCGAGGCGGCGCGGTGTGCCGCTCAGCAACGACGCGCAGATTTTCTTCGAGGTCTGCCCTGCGCCGATCATTGGCATCACCGGCAGCGCCGGCAAGACCACCACCACCACGCTCATTGGCGAAATGCTGAAATGTGCCGTTGCGGATTCTGGATTACGGGTCGGGGAATCCGATAGTCCGCAACCGGTGATCCAGCATCCAAAATCCGTGTGGGTCGGCGGCAACATCGGCAATCCGCTCATCAGTGATGTGCAGTGCATCCAGCCCAACGACTTTGTGGTGATGGAACTGTCGTCTTTCCAACTTGAGTTGATGACGCGCAGCCCGCGCATCGCGTGCATCACCAATATCACGCCCAATCATCTTGACCGGCATAGCACAATGGAAGCCTATATCGCCGCCAAACGTCACATCCTTGATTTTCAAACAGCTGATGACTGGCAGGTGCTGAGCGCGGACAACGACGTGACCGCCGGCATGAATACCAATGCCCGCACACTATGGTTCAGCACCTGTGCCGAGCCGCAGGGCGACGGCGCATGGATGGATGAAGATGGCAACCTGCGGATTCGGATTTCAGATTGCGGATTGCGGATTGCGGATTCCGCCCAATCTGCCATTGACGAAATCATTTGCCATCGCCGCGAATTGCTGTTGATGGGCGAGCACAACATCCTGAACGTGCTGGCAGCAAGCGCGGTGTGCGCCATTGCCGGCGCGCCGGCCAGCGTCATGCGTCAGGTGGCGACGACTTTTCGCGGCGTGGCGCATCGCCTGCAACTGATTCGCGACGATGCCGGCGTGCGCTGGTATGACGATTCCATCGCGACGGCGCCGGAGCGGCTGATGGCCGCGTTGAAGTGCTTCGACCAACCAGTGATTTTGCTGTGCGGCGGACGCGACAAGCACCTGCCGTGGGGCGAGGCCGCTCAGCTGATGCTGGAACGCTGCAAGGCCGTGATCCTTTTCGGTGAGATGGGGCCGATGGTGGGCGAGGAGATCGGGCGAACCGCAGGTGAGGTGCAAAACGCAGGACGCAGTGTGGCATGCATCATGCGCCAGACGCTGCAAGAGGCGGTGGAGGCGGCGCGTGAGATTGCCGGCAAGGGCGATGTGGTGCTGCTCTCGCCAGGCGGCACCAGCTACGACGCCTTCAAAGATTTTGCGGAGCGGGGCGACCGCTTTCGCAAGTGGGTGAACCAGACACGATGATGCGCGCATTGAATCCCAACCAACCCCGCAAGCGCACTGCCGTTGTTGCGCCACAGGCGGACACGATCTTTATCGGCGCAGTGCTGATCCTGACGGTGCTCGGTTTGATCATGGCCTACAGCACGACCTTCTTCTGGTCGCAAGTAGACGAGGGCAGCCCCTTCGTCATCTTTGGCCGGCAGGTTGCCTTTGCTGTGCTGGGCGTGGCGGCGTTTCTTTTCTTTAGCCGGCTCGATTACGGCATCTTGCGACGCTACGCCATCTACATCATGGCCGGCTGCCTCATTCTGCTTGTCGGCGTGTTGGTGTTTGGCGACATGAAGTTTGGCGCGCGCCGAACCTTTCTCAATGGCTCCATCCAGCCGAGCGAAATCGTGAAGATGGCCGTGATCATTTATGCGGCAGCGTGGCTGACCTCGCGGCGCGATCAAGTGCAAAGCTTCATGAACGGCATGGCGCCGTTTGGCGTTATCGTCGGCATCGTCAGCGCATTGGTTGTCTTGCAGCCTGACCTCAGCACTACCGCAAACATCGTATTGGTGGCGATGGCGATGTTCTTCATGGCCGGCGCAAGCTGGACGCAACTCAGCTTCGTCATCCTCATCTCACTGGTCACGTTTCTGGCGCTGTTTGCGCTGTGGCCGCATGCCAGCGAGCGCGTGACTGCATTTGTGCAGATGGTGCAGAATCCAAACTCGCTCACGGTGGACTATCACATTCGCCAGTCTCTCATCACGCTCGGCGGCGGCGGCATCTTTGGCAGCGGCATCGGCGCCGGCGGCCAGAAGTTTGGCTATCTGCCCACGCCGCACACCGACAGCGTGGTGGCGGTGCTGGGCGAGGAGATGGGGCTGGTTGGCCTGCTCATCACGTTGGCGCTGTTCGGTGTGTTCGCGTGGCGCGGCTTGCTCATCGCCCAGAAGGCCGACACACCCTTTGGCTCATTCATTGCCATTGGGGTGGTGATCTGGGTCATCAGCCAGATGTTGCTGAATGTGCTGGCGATGCTGGCGATGATTCCATTCACCGGCGTGCCGGTGCCTTTTCTCAGCGTGGGTGGCTCGTCGCTGGTGTCATTGCTGGCGGCGTGCGGCATCGTGGTCAGTGTGTCGCGCGGCAGCCGCATGATCCGCGAAGAGGCCGAAGATGATGAAGCGCCGGCGCTGGTGACGGCGCAGGGAGGACAAGCTTTTCGTGCGAGTTCTACTTTCCGCGGGCGGAACAGCCGGTCACGTGCTGCCCGCGCTTACCGTGCTAAGGGCGCTGCAAACGATGCTGCCGCCCGCAGCACCCTCGTCGGCCGAGATGTCCGGCTCGGCGCTAGGCTTGGCAAAAGGCGCAAGTCCTATAAAACCGTTGTTCGTTGGCGAGGAGACGGGAATGGAACGTGAACTTGTTGCGCGCGAGGGCGTGCCGTTCAAGGCCATTTCGGCCGGCGCCATGCATGGCGTCGGTGCAATGCGTGCCATGCATGGCGCGCTTCGCACGTTGCAAGGGGTGCGGGAAGCCGCGCGCATCCTGGACGAATTCAAGCCTGATGTTGCGCTGCTCACTGGTGGATTTGTCGGTGTGCCGGTTAGCGTGGCAGCGTCGATGAAGCGCGTGCCGGCGGTGGTGTTTTTGCCCGACATCGAGCCAGGGCAGGCGCTGAAGGTGATGGCGCGCTTTGCGTCAAAAGTCGCTGTGACCACTGAGGCTTCCTCGCCGTTCATCGATGCGCGGAAGATGGTTGTCACCGGCTATCCGGTGCGTGAGGCGTTTGCGCAGGTGGATCGTGAGTCGGCGCGCGAGCACTTTGGGATTGCGGCGGAGGAGGTCGTGTTGCTGGTGTTCGGTGGCAGCAAGGGCGCGCAAAGCATCAACCGCGCTGTGTTGGCCGGCATCGATGCGCTGTTGCAGCGCGCAGTGGTCATTCACGTAGCCGGCGCAGGCGATTGGGACGAGGTGAGCGCAGCCCGGTCACAACTAACCGAAGCGCAGCAAACGCGCTATCTGGCCTTCAAGTATTTGCATGAAGAAATGGCGCAGGCAATGGCTGCTGCGGATTTGGCAATTTGTCGCGCCGGCGCAAGCGTGCTTGGCGAGCTGCCCTATCTTGGCCTGCCAGCATTGCTCGTGCCATATCCTCATGCATGGCGCTACCAGAAAGTGAACGCACAATATCTGGCCGGCAGAGGCGCCGCAGAGGTGCTGCGCGATGAGGAACTGGCCGATGCCGGCAGGGGGCTGGTAGCGCGGTCGATGGCGCTGCTGGAGGATGCGGCGAAAATGAGCGCCATGCGGCAGGCCATGCTCGCTGCGGGCCGGCGCGATGGCGCGGCGCAAATTGCATCACTGCTGCTTCAGGTGAGGCACTGACATGATCAACGCGGACGTCTTCTTTCTTTTCTACATCATCGTTTTTGGTTTCATCGGCACCACGCGTGGCTGGGTGCGCGAGGTTATCGTGACGTTCGCCATGATGTTTGCGCTGTTCGTCTACAGTCTGCCACAGTTCAACCAGATCATGACGCCGCTCACCAACCAGGGCGATCCGCTGTGGCGATTTTTCTGGCGCGCGCTGCCCTTCATCATGATCACGTTCTTTGGCTATCTCAGCCCGGTGGTGGCGCGCGGCCGACTGGCTGCCACAGCAAGCAATCGCTTCGAACATGGCCTGCTCTCGTTCTTGATTGGTATGTTCAACGGCTATCTGTTCTTCAGCTCACTTGCGTTCTGGGCGTTGAACTCCGGCATGCTGGATGCACCGCAGTATGCGTCGCTGTGGATGGCGCCGACGGGTGGCTGGAACAATTTCTTTTTCATCAAGAGCGCCGCGCCGGTGATCTTCAGCGGCACGCTGCTGATCTTTATCGTCATCCTGATCTTCCTGTTTGTCATCATCGTGTTGATCTAAGGCTATGCATTTGCTCGACAAGAAAATCCACATCATGGGCATCGGCGGCGCCGGCATGAGCGCAATCGCGCGGCTGCTCCATGCGCGTGGCGTGCATGTCACCGGTGATGACCGCACCGATTCGCCGGCGCTGGCCGAACTGCGCGCGCTGGGCATCCCGGTCAGCGTCGGCCATGATCCGAAGCATCTGGGCGATGCAGATGTGCTGGCGCCGTCGAGCGCCATCAGCAAGGACGAGCCGGAACTGCTGGCGGCGCAAGCGCGTGGATTGCCGGTGTGGCATCGCGGGGATGTATTGAGCGCGCTGATGCAGGACAAGGTGGGCATCGCGGTGGCCGGCGCGCATGGCAAGACCACCACCACCGGCATGATTGCAACGATCTTGATGGATGCCGGATTCGATCCTTCGTTCATCATCGGCGGCACGCCGTTGCCGCTGGGTGTGAACGCGCGCGCCGGTGGTGGTGACGCCTTCGTGCTGGAAGCCGATGAGTATGACCGCACCTTCCTGCACTACCAGCCGCGGCTGGCGGTGGTGACGAATGTCGAGTTCGACCACCCTGACATTTTCAAGGATTTCGACGATACATTGAACGCCTTTGCCCAGTTCGCGGGCAGTGTGCCGGCGGATGGCGTTGTGATTGCCTGTGCCGACGACACCGGCTGCACCGAGATGCTGAAGCGCGCACAACCGGCGGCAACGGTTGTGACCTATGGCGTAAACGCCGGCATGTGGCGCGCGAGAAATCTGCGCGGCAATACGCTGGGCGGGATGGATTTCTCGTTTGGCGGCGCCGGCGCGCGTGGCGAGGTTGCTGGCGCATGCTCGTTACGCGTGCCGGGTGAACACAATGTGTTGAACGCGCTGGCGGCGCTGGTTGCGGCGGATGCGCTCGGCGTGCCGATTGCTGAAGCGGTGAAGTCGCTGGGTGGATATCACGGCGCAGGCCGGCGCTTTGAATTGAAAGGCGAGGCGCGCGGCATCCGCGTGATTGACGACTACGCGCATCACCCCACCGAGATTCGCGCCACCTTGCACGGCGCGCGCCTGCGCTATCCAGTCGCCAACATCTGGGCGATCTGGCAGCCGCACACCTTTAGCCGCACGGTGGCGCTGCTCGACGAATTTGCTGCGTCGTTCAAGGATGCCGATCATGTCATCGTGCTGCCCATCTATGCAGCGCGCGAGAAGAAGGAAGATTTTTCGTTTGCGGCCAATGCGCTGAATCCGATTGAGATTGCGCGGCGGATGAAGCATCGTGATGCGCGCAACGCGGCGTCGTTCGGCGACGCGCTGGGCGTGCTGATGTCGCAGGTGCGCGGTGGTGATGTGGTGATCACGTTGAGCGCCGGCGATGGCAACCAGGTCGGTGAGCGCCTGCTGCAAATGCTGGGATGAGATCGATTGAAATGGAGATTGCGGAATTGCAGGCTCGCGCCAGGCGCAACGAGCCGATGTCGAAGCACACGACGTCGCGCATCGGCGGGCCGGCAGACCTGTTGATCGAGGCGCGCACCACTGAGGAGTTGGTGGCGCTGGCGCAGCGCGCCGACGAGATGGCCCTGCCATACGTCGTTGTCGGCGGCGGAGCCAACATCCTGGTCAGCGATCTTGGCATTCGCGGGCTGGTGATTGTCAATCGCGCCAAAGAGATCCGGTTTGATGTGCGCAACGTGAAGGCGAGGGCAGAGGTGGATAGCGGTGTGACCCTGACCACACTGGCGCGCGATTGCATTGAGCGCGGGCTGGCCGGCATGGAATGGGCGATCAGCGTGCCGGGCACGGTTGGTGGCGGGATCGTTGGCAACGCCGGCGCGCATGGCTCGAACATGGCTGCCTGCGTGAGCATGGTGCGCGTGCTGCGGCGTGGTGCAGCGCCGGAGTACTGGACGCCGCGCCAGTTGCAATTTGGCTATCGCCGCAGCGCGCTGAAGAATTATGCGCCGGCGGATCGACCGACTGTGCTCTCGGTGACGCTGGAATTGAAGGTGGATTACCGCGCCAATCTGGAGCGGCGCGCGAATGAATACGTTGCAAAACGCAAGGCGTCGCAGCCGCCCGGCGCGAGCATCGGCAGTATGTTCAAGAACCCGGAGGGTGATTTTGCCGGCCGGTTGATTGAGGCGTGCGGCTTGAAGGGGCGTAGGATTGGCGGCGCGATGATCAGCGACAAGCACGCCAATTTCTTCGTCAACGCATCTGGTGAGGCGCAGGCCGGCGATGTGAAGGCGCTGATCGACCTTGCGCACACCGAAGTGCTGCAGCGCTTTGGCGTCGATTTGCAACTGGAAGTGGAGTTGCTCGGCGAATGGGCAACGGTGGCGGGGGAGATCAAGGATTAGGGATTTAGGGATGGAAGATTTTGGGCTGAGGACTTGCGTCGTCAATCCAAAATCTGCAATTCCAGATTCGAAATCGTGCATCGTGATGACGAAACTCAAGGTGGCCGTGCTGTATGGTGGCAAATCAGGCGAGCATGACGTCAGCGTGATGTCGGCGTCGTCGGTGATGGAGGAATTGGATGGTGAGCACTATGAAGTCACGCCGGTGTTCATTGACAGGCAGGGCAAATGGGCGCTGCCGGCGGAAGCGCTGCGCACCTTTGATGTGGTCTTTCCGGTGCTGCATGGGCCAAATGGCGAAGACGGCACGGTGCAGGGATTGCTCACGGTGATGGGCGTACCGTTTGTGGGTGCCGGCGTTGCCGCATCTGCGGTTGGCATGGACAAGGCGCTGTTCAAGGATGTGATGAAGGCGCATGGTCTGCCCATACCAAAGCATATTGTGGTCAAGCGCCATGAATGGGACACCAGGCCTGTCGAGATCGAAATTGAAACGATCACCGAATTGGGCTTCCCGGTATTTGTGAAGCCCGCGAACATGGGCAGCAGCGTTGGCGTGACCAAAGCCGGCTCGGTGGAGCAACTGCGCGCCGGCGTGGCTGAAGCGCTCAAGTGGGATCGCAAGGTGCTGATTGAGCAGGCAGTGCCGCAGGCGCGAGAGCTGGAAGTGAGTGTGTTGGGCAATGACGCGCTGAAGGCATCGGTGGTTGGCGAGATCGTGCCGAGCCGCGAGTTTTACGACTATGCGGCGAAGTATCTCGACAAGGGTGATGCGGCATCGGGGCTGCATATTCCGGCGAGGATCCCGCCGGCGGCGCAGCAGATGATCCGCGAGACGGCCATCGAGGTGTGCGAGGCGGTTGATGTGCGCGGCATGGCGCGCGTGGACTTTTTGATGAACGGCGCGAGCGGTGAGATCTTCATCAGCGAGATCAATACGATGCCTGGCTTTACCGACATCAGCATGTATCCGAAATTGTGGCAGGCTGCCGGCATGAGCTACGGCCAACTGTTGGATCAGTTGATTGCGCTGGCGAGGGAGTGCCAGCCATCCGAAACCCAGGATTGAGGGCGCGGAACTCAAAATTTCAGATGCGATACAACCCGCAGAAACACCGCAAGAGCAGAACGCGCTTCGACGTGGCGATGGCGCGTCGCACCAACCGCCAGGCTGCCGCGCGCCTGCCGCGCGTGAGTGGCGGCGTTGTGGCATTGGCATTGGTGCTGGTGATGGCGGCCGGCGGTGGCGCATGGTTTCTGGGGGATAGTTGGCGCATCAATCAGATCGACGTGCAGAACAACACCGGTGTGCCGGTTGAGGCGATCATCGCTGCCAGCGAGTTGCAAGGCGAGCATTACCTTTTCATCGACCTTGACAAGGCGGCCAGACAGATCGACGACTTGCCCGGCGTGGAGGCAGCGCGTGTGAACTGCCAGTGGCAATTCAAGGCGACTTGCGCAGTCTTGATTCAGCCGGCGCGCGCGATGGCGCTGTGGGAAAGCGGCTATGGCAATGTGTGGAATGACTACGAGGGGCGGGTGCAGCAGGCTACTGCCGGCATGACGACGAAGGTGCGCGTCCTGGTCGAGGATGGCGCGCCGCCGGCGCTCGACAAACCCATCGATCCGCAACTGTTGCGCGCGGTGAACGAGTTGATTGCATTGCAGCCGGATGTCACCCGCTATGTGTATTCGCGGCAATATGGGCTGATTCAGAAGATTGATGACACGCTGCAAATTCGGCTTGGCGTGGCCGGCTATGATGGTGCGATGAGCGATAAATTGAAGCTGGTGCGCGCGCTGCGGCAGCAATTGGCGGCGCAGGCTGAGGACGTGTCTATTTTGGATGTGCGGTTCCCGGAGGCGCCGTATTACATCAAATGAGGATTGGCGCATGACGAACGACGCATCAGCGGTCACACGTCATCCGTCTCGCGCAAGTTGAAACATGGCTGAACCAAAGACGATCACCGTTGTAGATGTCGGCAGCACGAAGGTCGTGACGCTGGTAGGCGAGGCTGCGGAAGCTGATGGCGACTTCTCGATCATCGGCGTCGGCCTGACGCCGTCGAAAGGCGTGCGGAAGGGCCAGATCATCAACGTGGCCGAGGCGACCGATGCCATCCGCGACTCGATTGCCGGCGCAACGGCATCCAGCGGGATCAAGCCAGCGCAGGTGTTCATGTCCATCAGCGGCAGCCACATCGCCTCGCAGAACAACCCAGGCGCAGTCGCCATTGGGCGCGGCGACCAGGGCGTGACCTACGAGGACATCAATCGCGCGCTCGACTCGGCGCAGGCCATCCCGGTGCAAAACAATCGCGAGATTTTGCATGTGGTGCCGCGTCATTTCCGCGTGGATGAGCAGGACGGCGTGCGCAATCCTGTGGGCATGTTGGGGTTTCGGCTGGAGGTGCAGGCGCACATCATCACCTGCTCGACCACGGCCATGCAGAACCAGTTGAAGTGTGCCCACGGCGCCGGCCTCGATGTGGCCGAGTTCGTGCTGTCCCCGCTCGCTTCTGCCGAAGCCGTGTTGACGCCGACGGAGCGCGAGATGGGCGTGGTGCTGGTCGACATTGGGGGTGGAGCGACTGGCATTGCGGTGTTCATCGAGGGCGCCGCGTGGCACACCAAGGTGCTGGATGTCGGCGGGGCTCACTTCAGCAGTGATCTGGCGCAGGTGTTGCAACTGCCGATGGAGACAGCCGAGCAGTTGAAGGTGATGTATGGCCATGCCAGTCCGCTGGAGGTGCCAGGCGATCAGATGTGCGACATCGCCGGCTTTGGCGACGAACCACGCATGCGGGTGTCACGCCGTGAGACAGCCGAGATTTTGCGCGCCCGCGCTGACGAATTGTTTGGATTGGTCGAGCAGGAGATCAAGCGAAGCGGCTATGACGGTCTGCTGCCGGCCGGCCTGGTCATTACAGGAGGTGGTTCGCTGCTGCCAGGATTGCGCGAGAGCGCGCGAGAGACGACGGGCCGGCCAGTGCGGCTGACCCGCCCGATGAACCTGCACGGGCTGGTCGACTCTTTGCAGTCGCCGGCATTTTCGACATCTGTAGGCATGCTGCATTGGGGGCTACAGGGCGTTGCTGCCAAGCCTTCCAAGCGCCGGCGGATTGGCCCGCGTGACCTGCCGGGGTGGCTGAAGAACCTGCTGCCTGGCTAAGCAATATCTAAGTAGTGTCACGATCGTACAACAATTTCATAAAAACTACTTAGTGCTCAGACTAATTTGGGAAATTTAAGTATAGTTGTGGATAACTTCCTTGACACTGTGGATTACACACCTAAAATCTGTGAATCGCATGTGCGCAACGAGGCAAGCCACGCGCTAGAGGAGACAGAGAACGATGAACACACAAGCAGATTATTCACCGGTTCGCGCTGAGTCGCCGGCCCAAATCAAAGTGGTTGGCGTGGGCGGTGGCGGCCAAAACGCGGTCAACCGCATGATTGCGGAGGGCCTGACCGGCATTGAATTCATCGCCGTCAACACAGACCAGCAGGCGCTGATGCTCAGTCATGCGCCGGTGCGGGTGCGAATTGGCGAAAAAGTGACGCGCGGCTTGGGCGCCGGCAGCAACCCCGATGTTGGCGAGAAGGCGGCTGAAGAATCTGCCGATGAGCTTTATGGTCTGCTCAAGGGCGCGGATATGGTGTTCATCACCTGCGGCATGGGTGGTGGCACTGGCACCGGCGCTTCACCTGTCATCGCCCGTATCGCCAAGGAATCCGGCGCGCTGACCATCGGCGTGGTCACTCGCCCGTTCTCCTTTGAAGGCACGCCGCGCCAGCGCCAGGCCGAGAGCGGCATCGAGAAATTCAAGGAGCATGTCGATACACTCATCGTCATCCCGAATGACCGTCTGCTCGACATTGTTGACAAGCGCGCCAGCTTGCAGCAATCGTTCCGCACGGCGGATGATGTGCTGCGGCAGGGCATCCAGGGCATCAGCGAGGTCATCACGGTGCCTGGCCTGATCAACCTGGACTTTGCCGACGTGCGCACCATCATGAGTGAGGGTGGCGCGGCGCTGATGGCGGTTGGCACGGCCAGCGGTGAAGGGCGCGCCCGCACCGCAGCCGAGCAGGCCATCACTTCGAATCTGCTTGATGTCACCATCGACGGCGCGCGCGGCATCCTGTTCAATATCACCGGCGGCCCCGATCTCAGCCTGTTTGAAGTGAATGAGGCTGCCTCGTTGATCAAGGCGGCGGCGCATCCCGATTGCAACGTGATCTTTGGCGCAGTGGTTGATGAGAACATGAAGGATCAGATCCGCATCACTGTGGTGGCGACTGGCTTCGATCAGCAAAGCGCCATGGGGCCGCGCCGCGTGATCCGCCAAGGCACGACAACCACGACAACCTCGCGCTCTGCCGGCGCGCGCTATCCGCAACCCAGCACGCCGGCGCAACAGCAACAGCAGCCGGCACACGATGCCGAGGAAGTGACGCGCCAGTCCTCGCTTGACCCCGACAACCTTGAGTTGCCGACGTTCCTGCGCCGGCGCTAGACTTTTGCATTGGTCGCAATGCACCAACAGGGTGATTCGCACTGCGAATCACCCTGTTATTCTTTATCATCATTCTGTTTGAAACTTTATCCTTTTTCTTTGCGTGATGTGCGGCTCTTCTGTTGCGTCTCACGCAGCCGGCTTCACCTCTGGCGTTACCTTAAATTTATTTGGATTGGATAGTTTGCTGATTGACAACGCCCCTGTGGATAACTATCATTTGCATCCCTTGAGGGTGTATATATGGCGTAGGACAAACGTTCAAGCGCCAGATATAGCGAGGGAAGCCTATGAAATGTCCAGCCTGTGGTTCAAGCAACACGCATGTCATCGATACCATCCGCGAGCCAACAGGCGGTATTCGCCGCCGGCGCACCTGCAAAGAATGTGGCCGGCGTTTCAGCACCGTCGAGCGCATCGTCGAAGCTACGCCATTGGTGGTAAAGCGCGGTGGCCGGCGCGAATCCTATAACCGCGAGAAGGTGCTGGACGGCATTCGCATCTCATGCGCCAAGCGCCCCGTCGCCGCTGAGGATATTGAGCGGCTGGCTAACCAGATCGAATCGCAGGTGGTGGCGCTAAACAAAAGCGAAGTGCCGGCGCGCGATATCGGTGACATGGTGCTGCGCGGGCTGCGCGAATTGGATGAAGTGGCCTACATCCGCTACGCCATCGTCTACTTGAACCTCAAGGATTTGGAGAGCGTGAAGGGAGAGATCGAGCGATTGCTGGGAGAGCGGTAGCTGGCTTGATTTGCGTCTAAAAAATGCTGGCGCGACCCGCCGGCATGTCGATGAAATTCAGTCTGATGGGAGAAAGCAAAGTGAGCATGACAATTGCAGACCAAAATACGTTGAGCGGCCTGGGGGAGAAAATATTTCTGGACCGCTATGCGCTCAAGGATATGACGCGCGAGACGTTGGGCGAGGGCGACACCGTCATCGTGCTGGTGAACCCAAAGACCAATCAGCGCGAGGTTGGCGTCGTCACCGCATTTGCGCCACCGCACGTGACAGTGGAGTTGCGCGACGGTGGTGAGATGACCGTCGCCATCGAACATGTCGACAAGCCGCTGGAGACCGAGCCGGCCCAGATGATGGATCGTGTTGCGCGCGGCATCGCTGCCGTCGAAAAGACGCCTGAACTTCGCGCCGAGTGGGCCGAAAAATTTCGCTCCATCCTGGACGGCTTCAAGTTTGTGCCGGCTGGGCGCATCCTCACCGCTGCCGGCAGCGACCAGCAACTGACGTATTACAACTGCTATGTCATTCCCAGCCCCAAAGATTCGCGCCAGGGCATCATGGACACGCTCTCGCAGATGACCGAGATCATGTCGCGCGGCGGCGGCGTCGGCATCAATCTGTCCTCACTGCGGCCAACACATTCGTATGTCAAGGGCGTGAACGGCCGCTCCAGCGGCGCGGTGTCGTGGGGCGCGCTCTACAGCTTCGTCACTGGCTTGATCGAGCAGGGCGGCTCGCGGCGCGGGGCGCTGATGCTGATCTTGAACGATTGGCATCCAGACATCTTTAACTTCATCAACAGCAAGCGCACTGCCGGCAAGATTACCAACGCCAACATCAGCGTCGGCGTCTCGGATGACTTGATGGCAGCCGTCAAGCAGGATGGCGACTGGACGCTCTATTTCCCCGACACCAATCATCCGGAATACAACACGCGCTGGGATGGCGACCTGAGCAAGTGGCGCGACGCCGGCCTGCCGGTCGTTGCACACAAGACCGTGAAGGCGCGTGAGGTGTGGAACGCGATCATTGAGAGCGCCTGGGCCAGCGCCGAGCCGGGCGTGTTCTTCAACGATCGCTACAACAAGCTGTCCAACTCGTGGTACTTCGCGCCCATCATTTGCACAAACCCGTGCGGCGAGCAGGGGTTGCCGGCGTGGGGCGTGTGCAACCTGGCTGCCATCAACCTGGCCAAGTTCTACGATGCGACGGCAAAGGACGTGGCCTGGGCGGAGTTGGGGCGCACTGTGCGGTATGCCGTGCGTTTCCTGGACAACGTGATTGACGCGACCCCTTATTTCTTCGACCAGAACCATGCGCAGCAACTGAAAGAGCGTCGCGTCGGTCTCAATACCATGGGGTTGGCCGAGTTGATGATTCGGCTGGGCATCCGCTATGGCAGCGCGGAGTGCGAAATCTGGCTGGACAAGCTCTATGAGTTCATCGCGGCTGAGTCGTATGAAGCCTCCATCGATCTGGCCAGGGAACGCGGGTCATTCCCTGCATTCGACGCCGAAAAACATCTTGCCGGCGGCTACATGCAGGCCATGCCGCAACGTATCCGTGATGGCGTCGCCAAATATGGCGTGCGCAACGTCACGCTGTTGACGCAGGCGCCGAACGGCACCATCGGCACCATGGTGGACACCTCCACCGGCATCGAGCCGTTCTTCTCGTGGACCTACTTCCGCAAATCGCGCCTGGGGCTGCATGAGCAGAACGTGGCCGTCGTTGAAGAGTGGAAGCAGGCTAATCCGAACCAGGATCTGCCGGATTACTTCGTCACGGCGATGGAGCTGTCGCCGGAGGAGCATATCCGCGTGCAGGCCGCCATCCAGCGCTGGGTGGATTCCAGCATCAGCAAGACGTGCAACGTGCCGAACGAATACACGGTCGATCAGGTGCGCGCATTGTATGAGCAGATGTATGACCTGGGCTGCAAAGGCGGCACGATCTACCGCGATGGCTCGCGCGATGAGCAGGTGCTGATGCTCAAGACCGAAGAGAAGCAGGAGGAGAAGCCAAAAACCGAAGTGGTGTATGAGCCGACGGCCGTGCAGCCCAAGGTCGCGCCACTGCCGGCGATCCGACATGGCATCACCGTGAGCAAGCCCACCGCGATGGGCACGCTGCACCTGACCAGCACGCACGATGAAAATGGCGAGCCGTTCGAGGTGTTCATGACGGTGGGCAAGGCCGGCAGTGATTTGCAGGCCGACGCCGAGGCGCTGGGCCGGCTGATCTCGCTGATCTTGCGCATTGCCTCGCCGGTGTCGCGCCGTGAGCGTTTGGATATGGTCATCTCGCAGCTCGTCGGCATTGGCGGTGCGCGCTCGGTGGGATTCGGCGCGAATCGTGTGTCATCGCTGCCGGACGCGTTGGCAGCCACGTTGCGCCAGATTTACTTTAGCGACCGCGACGTGCGCCAGTTGACACTGCCGATCATGAACGGCACAGGCGTGCCGACTGCGCCGACTGCGCCGGCGGTGAATGGCAATGGCCACATGCATGGCACGCATGGTGATAGCCCCTATGAGGTTGCGCAGTTGAACGGCCATACTGTGGTCAAAATCTCCGGCGCCGACATGTGCCCAGAGTGTGGCATGGTCACACTGGTGCGCTCCGAGGGTTGCCGCAAGTGCCAGTCGTGCGGCTACTCGGAGTGCTGAGTGGTTGAGGTCACACCGCCGCTAGTTCGAAGGAACTGGCGGCGGTTCTTGGTTGTGCGGCTTTCGCTCGAACTCTCTTTCGAAGAAGAGCTTGCGCGAGGGTCAACGTACAATCGCCGGCGCAACCATGCCCACACCCAAGCTGCCGTGCAACGAACTGACCGAGGCGCAGCAGGCCGAGCGCGCTTCTGCCTGGCCTATCCTCACAGCGTTCGCCGAAGCGTTCAACGAATTCCCACAGGGCGAGGCTGAGGATTGCGACGCGCCGGACTTTCTCATCGCCGCTGGCGAAATGACACTCGGCGTTGATGTGGTGCGGTTGCACGACGACCCGCTGGCCAGCTTCCGCAACACGGTCGTCAGTGAAGCCAAGCTGCTATTTGACGCCGACATCGACCTGCCGCTGCAAGTGCGGTTGGCCGGCAACAAGATCCCACCCAGCCTGAGCGACATCGCGCAACGCGCTGCCACGCAGTCGCTGCTGCGGCAAGTGCGCGCCAACGTGCCGCTGAATGCCGGCGAGATGCACCAGATTCCCTACACGCGTTTCATTGGCACGGGCCTGTTTCAAGCGACCGACACTCTCAGTGTGACGCGCCTGCCGAAAGACGCGCCGGCCTCGTGGGCCTTCGAAGGGCAGGATGAGCTCGCAGTGGATGTCGAGATCATCCAGCGCGCCATCGATGCAAAGGGCGAGGTGAATGCGAGCCGGCCCAGGTGCGACGCGCTATGGCTGCTGGTCAGCGCCGGCCACCCGCATATCACCACACCGGCCATACTGCGCGATGAGGTTCTGCAGCACAGCTTCATCGCCGGCTATGACCGCCTCTTCTTCTTCGACGCATTCACGCAGTCTGTGACTGCGTTGAAAACGCGCGCGTCATCGTAGCAACGGTGAAGCGGGATGGCTTATTTGCGGCGTTGCAGGATGATGCCGGCGGCGGTCAGCACCAGCGTGGCGGCAGTTGTCATACCATCCCCGAGCGGGATGAAGAAATTCACACCGCTCACGATCAGGCTTGCAGCGATCAGGCTGACGAGGATGGAGAGACCCCAATCGTAGAAGCGCGCCATGAGGATGTAGCCAATGATTGCGCCGGCGGCTGCGACGCCGACGCTGGTGAGCAATCCCCCCTGGATGCCCATGGAGTTGAGCAGCCACGACAGCGCACTTGCGCCGGCGGCTGCGCCGATCAAGCGCATCACCAGCGCGATGACAGATCGCCCGAGGACAACCAAAATGACGCCGATCAGGGCGCTGACCGCGCCCAGCAATAGCCCTGTCAGCACGCCAGCGTTCAAGATTGACGCGATCTGGATGCCGAACAGCAGGCCGGCGGCGATGGCGAAGATGCGCAGATCCTTCCCAAAAAACAGTACGGCAATACCGATGGCGATGCTGACGAGCGCGATAAGGGTTCCTTCCATGATTCTCCTTTGGCGAACGAGTACGGGCATGTTAACGCGACTCCCCTTTTTGCGCATCTCCATTTGCGCAAGGCCAATCACGCTACACTGCTGGCATCATGCCAAAGCAATTGTTCGCCGTTGCAGGGGTTGAAGCGGCCGCCGGCGAGCGCGCCGCGAACGTCCTTGATCTCACACTGGCCGGCGTGCAGACCAGGATGCCGCTGTTCGTGTTGAATGGCGCCGGCGAGGGGCCGACTGTCGTGATTACCGCCGGCATTCATGGCTCGGAATATGTTGGCATTGCCGCAGCGATGCGCCTTGCAAAAGAGACCGATGTATCGCAGATCAAGGGTCAGCTTGTCATTGCGCCCATCAGCAGCATGACCGCGTATGCCAGGCGCGCGATCTACATTGCGCCGCCCGACAACAAGAATCTCAATCGCTCTTTCCCCGGCGATCCCAACGGCACATTTGCCGAGCAACTGGCCCGTTGGATTTTTGCGAATCTAATTCAGCGCGCGGATTTCTACCTTGATTTGCATGGCGGCGATCTGAACGAGGCGCTCGTGCCGTTCAGCATCATCAAGCGCACGGCGAATGCAGCGTTGAATGAGAAGGCGCATGCGCTGGCGGCTGCCTTTGGCATCCCGCTCATTCTTGCTGTTGAGGACACGATCAAGGGCGGCACGTATTCATCGGCAGCCGACGCCGGCATTCCCGCTGTGCTGGCTGAGATTGGCGGACAGGGCTTGTGGAGCGACGATGAGGTGCAGGCCATGCTCGATGGTTTGCACCGCGCACTGTCACATGCCGGCGTGTTGCAGGTGAGCGCGCCGCCCGCGCCGGCTACACGCGTGCTGGAGGAGATGGCATGGCTGCGCTCCGATCACGACGGCATGTTCTACCCGCTGTGCAAGGTCGGTGACGAGGTGAAGTCGGGACAGGCGCTGGGCTATGTGACCGACTTCCTCGGCAACAAGGTGCAAGAGGCGATTGCGCCAGTCGACGGCACGGTGTTGTTTCTCGTCACCACGCTTGCCATGAATCAGGGTGATCCATTGCTGAGCGTTGGCGCGTAACGCCGGGCAATCGGATGCCCTCAAAGATGCCGGCTGCTGAATAGCGCATCGTGCCGGCGCTCAGCAATGGCAAGATACAATCCGCACTCGCGGCCGTTCATGCCGCGCCCGCATGAACCTGCTTGAACAAGACCTGCCCTGGCTCACAACTGAAGCGCGCCAAGACCCTGACACAGCACAGCAAATCATCGAAGCCCTCGCCGGCCGCGTGCAGCAATTGCAACAGCAAAGCGATGAACTGCGCGCTGAGAATGTGCTGCTGAAGCGCAGTGGCGCCGGCGCGGCCACTCAGGAGCAGGTGCAGCGCCTGCGCACCGATCTGCGCGACTTGCGCGCGTTTGCCGAGCGCAACAACCTCAACAGCGATGTGGTGTCGTTTGTGTCGTTTACTGGCCAGGCCTTGCACATCCCTGCGCCGGCGCCGATGGAGCAAACGCTTGCGCTCGAAGTGAACGAGGGCGAGGAGGTGCGCGACCTGAAGCCGCTGTTCATGTCTGCGGCCACGCGGCTCGATGCGCTGCTTGCGATCACATCGTCGTTCCGGCTGACGCTGGTGAATGGCTTGAGCGTGCCGATGAGCGAGGACATGCATTGGCGCTATGCGCGGCCGGCGGTGGCGTTGCAGCGCGGCGAGCGTGTGGAGGCAACCTGCGCCATCAACGAGATGCTCCCGCCGCGCAGCGTGCTGGTTGTGACGCGTGGTGGCTGGATGCGGCCGATGTCATGGGCGCTGGTGGAGAATCTGGCGCTGTCGGGCCAGCCGCTTTCACCGCCAAACAAGGGCGATGCGCCGGCGTGGATTGGCGCGTGCGACGAGGGTGATGCATTGCTGCTCACCCGCAATGGCCGCTGGACGCGCTTCCCCATCAACAGCATCGACTCTGCCGGCGTGCAGGCGATCACGCTGGATGCTGATGATGATGTCGCCGGCGCGGTGGTGATCCCGCCGAATGCGCAATCCGTGTATTTCATCGGCGCAGATGGCGCACAACTCGCCATCAACTCGGCGGGCCTGGAAGCGCACAAGCGGCCTGGCGGCAAGCCGCAATCTCTGGCGCGCAGATTCATCGCGCTGGCCGGCTTTGTGGCACGCAAGACGGATGCGATGTTGCTGCTCGGCAACGGTGGCGACCTGATCGTTGAGAGCTTGCGCACCCTGCCCATTGCCCCGCGCCCCAGCGAGGCACAGTTGCTGAATGTGGTCAATCAACGCTTGATTGCGGCGGTGAAGATAGGGGATTAAGAGAGTAGAGATTTGAGGATTCGCTCCTTTGCGAGGTGAAAGTGAAGGCAAGCGGGCAATCTTCAATCTCTTGACACTCATGTATCTCGGCATCGACTTTGGCACGACAAATACGGTAGCCGCCGTGATGGATGGCGCCGGCGTGCGCGTATTGCCGTTGGATGAGGAAGGCGCAACGTTGCGCACCATGCTCTACATCGAACGTGAGGGCAGGATCCGCGCCGGCGCAGATGCCATTCGCACCTATCGCGCGCAGAATGTCGGTCGTGTGCCGCGCCAGAGCAAGCAGTGGGTTGGCGAAATCGAGATTGAGATCGGCGAGTTGAATGTAAAGGGCTACGATGTTGGCGCGTCGGTGACAGCCATCGTCGATGCATTCGCCGACGTGGATGCAGATGCGCCTGGCCGGCTGATCCATTCGCTGAAAGGGCCGCTCGCCACGCCCTACAAAGGCACGCGTCTGTTTGGCAGGGACTATTCACTCGAAGCGTTGATTGCAGAGTTTCTATCGCAGTTGCGCGCGCGTGTGGCAGACGTGACTGGGCGCGCGCCGCGCAACGCCGTGTTTGGCCGGCCGGTGCATTTTGCGAATGCAACCACGAGCGAAGACGATGCGCTGGCGCAAGCGCGCCTGTTGCAGGCTGCGCAGATGGCCGGCTTCGAGCGCGTGATTTTTGAGCGGGAGCCGGTTGGCGCGGCGCTGGCATTTGGCGCTGAGACCACAACCGCGCAGCACGTGCTGACGTTTGATTTTGGCGGCGGCACTCTCGATGTGGCGGTGGTGCGCTTCGCCGGCAGCGCGCACGAAGTGCTGGCGACCGGCGGCATTGGCCTCGGTGGTGATCACTTCGACCAGATCATTTTCAAGCGGACGCTGCTGCCCTGGTTCGGCAGTGAGACAACATGGGGTGATGGTCATGCGTTGCCAGCGCACCTGCTGGATGCGCTTGGCGATTGGCAGGACATCCCGCAACTTGCGACCGCCGGCACGCTCGCATTCATCCGCGAGGCGCAGCACAGCAGCAGCGATCCATTGCGCCTGCTCGCGCTGGAGGATTTGATCTCGAAGGGTCATGCATATGATGTGTATGCGCGCGTGGAGGAAGCGAAGGTGGCGCTGTCGTCACGGCGATTTGCGGTGATTGCGCACGACCCTTCGACAAGCTCGGGGCATAGCGCGGTATCGCTGTGGCAACCGATCTCACGCACGCAGTTCGAGAGCTTCATCGCGCGCGAGCGACGCTGGATCGCCGAGGTGATTGACGAAACGCTGCAACGCGCCGGCGTCGATGCTGCTCAGATTGATCGCGTCGTTCGCACTGGCGGCTCGTCGTCCATCCCCGCCTGCGTGGATATTCTGACCGAGCGTTTTGGCCCAGAGAAGATTGTCGCGCAATCGCTTTTCACCGGCGTCGCCAGCGGCCTGGCGATCAAGGCAGCGCAACTGTGTTTGGAAGCGTGAACTTTCCTTGAGATTCGACATGAAACTTGGCATTGATTTTGGCACCACGAACAGCGCGGCAGCGGTGATTGGCAACGATGGCCGGCCGCGCGTGTTACCGCTCGATGCCGGCGCGCAAAATGCCGGCACACTGCGCACGGTGCTGTATGTTGAGCGTGATGGCAGTATGACGATCGGCAGCGAGGCAATTGCACTGCACCGCGCGCAGAATGTGGGCCGGCTGCCGCGCTTCAGCAAGCAATGGATCACCGAGATTGATGTGGTCATCACCGAGGGCGCAACGATCGTGCTGGATGTGTTCTCCGATGTCGATGCTGACACACCTGGCCGGTTGCTGCACTCGCTCAAAGGCCCGCTCGCATCCAGTTACGAAGGCACGACGCTGTTTGGCAAGCACTATCCGCTGGAAGCGTTGATTGCTGAATTTCTCTCGCGGCTGCGCTTTCGCATCGAGCAGGCGACAGGCGAGCGCGTGAAGGCCGCAGTGATGGGCCGGCCTGTCAACTTCGCCAATGCCAGCACACGCGAGGACAACGCAAGAGCCGAGGCGCGCTTGCGCGAGGCTGCGCAGATGGCCGGCTTCGAGGACGTCACGTTTGAGATGGAGCCGATTGCTGCCGGCCTGGCCTATGGCGAGCAACATGTCCTGCGCGCTGGCGAGCATGCGCTGGTGTTCGATTTCGGTGGTGGCACGCTCGATGTGGCGGTGATGCGCGTTGAATCCAACAGCCGGCAGCGCGTGCTGGCGACGGGTGGCGTGGGCATTGCCGGTGATCGCTTTGATCAGGCCATCTTCAAATCCGCAGTGTTGCCATGGCTGGGTGCGCAGGTGCGCTGGGGGCAACAGCGCCTGCCCCTGCCGGCGCACCTGATGGACGCGCTGAGCGATTGGCAGGATGCGCTCGCGCTGTGCAACCGGCCAACACTCGCATTCATCCGCGAAGCGCAGGGCAACTGCAGCGAGCCGATCCGGTTGATGGCGCTGGAAGACTATGTGTCGCGCGGCTTTGCCTACGACATATTCGAGCGGGTGGAGCGCAGCAAGGTTGCGCTGTCGCGGCAACGCTTCGATGTGGTGGAGTTCGACTCCGGTGCGATTGCCATGTGGCAGCCGATGACGCGCGCTCTGTTTGAAAATGTCATTGCCCACGAATGCCGGCTGATCCGTGAGATGGTCGTTGATACTTTGCAGCGCGCCAATGTGCAGGCGCGTGATGTGCAGCATGTCATTCGCACCGGCGGCTCATCATCGATTCCCCTGTTCATCGACATGCTGGCTGGTTTGTTTGGCCGAGAGCGCGTCGTCGTGGAAGACCTGTTCACTGGCGTGGCGGCGGGGTTGGCGGTGCGTGCGAGATGACGCGCGCAAAGTATCATCCCTGTATGGCAAAACACTTCGAAACACTCAAGGCGCGCATGGCGGAGATCAGCGATTTGAACGCTGCAAGTTCGTTGGTGAACTGGGATCAAGAGACGTACATGCCTGAGGGCGGTGCGCGAGATCGCGCGTTTCAATTGGCGACGCTGGCGAAGATGACGCATGCGATGCAGGTGTCGCCGGCGACAGGCAAGCTGCTGAGGGCAGCGGCAAAAGAGCCAGACACCCAGAAAGATGCGAAGAAGGCCGCATTTGTGCGCGTGGCGCAGCGTGACTACGGATTGCTGAAAAAGCTTCCAACAGAGTTCGTGGCCGAGATGAACCATACGCGCTCACTGGCGCAGCAGGCATGGATTCGTGCGCGCAAGACGAATGACTTCAAGGCCTTTGAACCGTGGCTGCGCAAGAATGTCGATTTTGCGCGGCGCGCTGCCGACTATCTGGGCTACAAGCAGCATCCGTATGATGCGCTGCTGGACGTGTATGAGCCAGACATGACCGCCGGCGAGGTGCAGACCATCTTTGCCGATCTGCGCGAGCAGACCGTGCCGCTCGTCCACGCCATCTCCCGATCCAGGGTGAAGGTGAGTGATGCTGTTCTGCACGGTCATTTTGCAAAGGCCGATCAGGAAGCGTTTGCAGCGGATGTGGCGCGGCAGATTGGGTTTTCGTTCGAGCGCGGCCGGCTCGACTACACTGCGCACCCCTTTTGCACCAACTTTGGCCGCGACGACGTGCGCATCACGACGCGGGTGGATGAGAAGTTTTTCAATACGCTGCTGTTCAGTGTGCTACACGAAGCTGGTCACGGCATGTATGAGCAGGGCATTGCGCCGGCGTTCAACCGCACTCCGCTTGGCGGCGGCGTCTCGCTTGCCGTGCATGAGTCACAGTCGCGCACGTGGGAAAACCTTGTTGGCCGCAGCCGCGCGTTCTGGGAATTTTTCTATCCGCGATTACAGGCGCGCTTCAAGCAATTCAAAAAAGTGGACTTCGAAAGGTTCTATCGCGCCATCAACCGCGTGCAGCCATCGCTCATTCGCATCGAGGCCGATGAGTTGACCTACAACATGCACATCATGGTGCGCTTTGAACTGGAGTTGCAATTGCTGGAAGGGAAGCTGAAGCCACGGGACTTGCCAGAGGTGTGGAATGTGAAGTATCGCGATTACCTCGGAATCACGTCGCCGAACGATGCGCAGGGATGTTTGCAGGATGTGCATTGGTCCGCCGGCTTGATCGGCTATTTCCCGACGTATTCACTCGGCAACATTCTGTCGGTGCAACTATACGAAGCAGCAAAGCGGGTGCATCCTGATCTTGAGGAGCAGTTTGCGCGCGGCGAATTCGGCGCGCTCTTGGGCTGGTTGAACACACACGTGCATCAGCATGGCCGGCGCTTCACCCCGCGCGAGTTGATCGTGCGGGCAACTGGCCGGCCGCTCGCTGCTGCCCCCTACGTCGCGTATCTGAAAGCGAAGTTCGGCGAGATCTACGGCGTGTGATTTGCATTGCGCTGTGCGCAGCTTGCATCCATACTCGTTGCACAGACTATGAGCAACTCAACCGAACTTCGCTATGCAATCGCGGGTTGCGGCGCCGGTATTGCCGAATCGCATGTGGCCGCGTTGTCGAAGATGCCCAATGCGCGCATTGTTGGCATGTGCGACGTGAATGCCGAACGTGGCAGGCCAAGCGCAGATGCCGCCGGCGCTCCCTTCTTCACCGACCACGTCGCCATGATCGAGGCGACCAAACCCGATGTCGTCTCGGTCTGCACGCCGCACCCGTTTCACCCCGCGATTGCCATCGATGCCTTCGCGCGCGGCGCGCATGTGCTGGTCGAAAAGCCGATGGCGATCTCGGTGGCTGATGCCGATCGCATGATCGATGCAGCGGACAGGGCCGGCCGCATCCTCGCGGTGAATTTTCAGCAGCGCTTCAAGCCGGCAGTGCAGCGCGCCCGCAAATTCATTGACGATGGTGAGCTTGGCGAGCTGGTGCGCGTGCAGGTGACGGAGTGCTGGTTTCGCACCGAGGCGTATTACCGCTCGTCGCCCTGGCGCGGCACCTGGCGCACTGAGGGCGGCGCAATCCTGATGAATCAGTCGCCGCACACGATGGATTTGTTGTATTACCTTGCCGGCCGGCCGGCGAAGGTGTGGGGTTGGACGCGCACGCGCATGCATCACATCGAATGCGAGGATACCGCGCAGGCCATGCTCGAAATGGGCAACGGCGCGCCGGGCTACTTCTCGTCCAGCACTGCCGAGATGCAGGGTGGGCCGAAGCAGCGCATCACGGTCATCGGCGAGCGCGGCGCCATTGAACTGGCCGACAACGCGCTCACGCTGACGCGTTTTGTGCCGGATATCCGCACGTTTTCTGAAACGTCACAAGGCATGTGGGCATCGCCGGCGTTCACGCAGGAGCAACCTGCCTTTGAGGGTGATGGCGGTGGGCATCTGGCGGTGTATCGCGATTTGGAAGCGGCGATCCGCGAGGGCCGGCGGCCGCTGATCGATGGCCGTGAGGCGCTGCCCTCGCTCGAACTCGCCAACGCCATCACGTTCTCATCGCACACGCAGCAACCAGTCACGCTGCCGCTGGACCGGGACGCTTACGCGGCATTGCTGGCAAAATTGCAGCGTTAGAGTCAGAAGTCAAGAGTGATTGTGATCGCACTCCTCATCAATGACTCAATCGCTCAATCATCCAATTCCTCATATGAAATTCGCAATCTTCACCGTCTCCCTCCCAGAATGGACGCCCGAAGAAGCCGTGCGTGAGTTGAAGGCCGCCGGCTATGATGGCGCAGAGTGGCGCGTCATTGACGACCCGCAACAAAGCAACCCCGATGCGACCATTGGTTTCTGGTCGGGCAATCGCTGCACGCTGCCGCTGTCAACGCTGGTTGAAGCTGCGCCGCGCATCCGCAAACTGATGGACGATGCCGGCTTGGCCATTCCCAACCTCGGCACGTACGTGCTGTGCGATGAGCCAGCGCTGGTGGAGCAGGCCATGAAAGGCGCGCAGGCGATGGGCGTGACGTCGCTGCGCGTGCGCGCGCCGAACTACGATGGCAGTGTGCCGTATCTCAAGCTGATGGACAAGACCATCGGCGAATTTCGCGATGTGGAAGCGATGGCACGGCAATATGGTGTGCGCGCGCTGATCGAGATGCACATGAATAATGTGGTGCCGAGCGCGAGCGCCTGTCGCGCATTGGCGCAGCACTATGACCCGCGCTTCATCGGCATCATTCACGATGCCGGCAATATGGTCTATGAAGGTTACGAGAACTACCGGCTTGGGTTGGAAGTGCTGGGGCCGTATCTGGGGCACGTGCATCTGAAGAATGCGCAGTGGGCGGTGACTGGCGCGCGCGCCGATGGCAGCGTTGAGTGGAAGGCCGGCTTCGCGAGCATTGCGAAGGGTGTCGTCGACATGCGCCGGCTGTTTGATGCATTGCGCATGGTTGGCTATGACGGTTGGGTGTCATTCGAGGATTTCTCCACCGAGACTCCATTGCAGCAACGCATCCGCGACAACATCGACTATGTCAAATCCTTGTTGTAGCCCCTGGCAGGGAGCGCATGAAAGAAGCTGCGCGTGCTGTTGATCGACCTAGCCGCGGCATACAACCGTGATGAGCGCCAAGCGCGCCTGGCTGCCTGCGGCTTTTGCTTGATGAGACCGACCGCTCATCAGTTGCCTTAGCTATATCGTCGCTGGCGTGCGGATAGTTGCGCCCCAGGCACGTGAACAAACCCTGAGACTGCTGTCGTATAGTCAACGACCAAAAAGAAAAATAGTCATGTTCCGCTTGTCACACCCTAGCCTGCGCGAACGCGCGCCACAATTGATGTTTTATCTGCTCGTCAGCTTCGGTGCATCCGTGGTGCTGACGCGCTTGTTTTTGTGGCTTTCGGGCTATCCACAAGTGGGCAGCGGCTCATTGCATATTGCGCATCTTCTGTGGGGTGGCCTGTTACTGGCTCTATCCGGCGTTGTGTTGTTGATTTTTGCCGCGCCCTCGCTGCACCCGCTAGCGGCAGTGGGGATTGGCGTCGGCATCGGTTTGTTTGTCGACGAAGTTGGCAAATTCATCACCCGCGACAACAACTACTTCTTTCGCCCGGCAGCGCCGATCATCTATGCAAGCTTTCTTGTTATCGCGCTTGTGTATGGATTGACTCGGCGCGCATTGCGGCAGCGCCACCCACGCGTGGTAATGATTGCGCTGCTGGAGATGGCAATGCGCTTCGTCGATGGGCCGCAACCCGCATCCCGTCTGGCGGAGTTTGACGCCCTTTCGGCAGCGTTGAAGCGCGCCAACCCAAGCAGCGACTATGGCCAACTCACAGATGCGCTGCATGCGTTCGTGCATAGTGAGGATGTGCTTGCGGCGCGGAGATCACGATGGATGGATGCGCGAACGGCTGCCGAAAGGGTCGCGCAACACTTTTTTGTCCGCCATGCGCGACTGATCACTGTGATGCTCATCACGTTGCTGACGTTGCGCGGGATGGGGAGCCTGTTGGAAGCCGGCCTGCTGGGTATGCTGGGCATCAGCCCACTCAGCTTCTTGCAGGCGATGGTTACCGCTGGCGCGCCACCCGTCAGTGGCTTCGATGCGATCGGATTCGTGTCGGGCATGTTCGATGGCATCGTGCTGTTGCTTGGCTGCGCGCTGTTCATCGCTGGCAAGCGCCAGACCGGGTTGCTTTGGATGCAGGCTGCGCTTGTCCTCAGCCTGTCGGTGGGTGGCGTGTTTGCCTTCTACAGCAACCAGTTCTCAGCCACGCTCAGCATGCTGGCAGATTTTGGCGCACTTCTGTATCTGCGTTGGTATCGAAATCAGTTTGTTCGCCAGGCAGAACATGCCGGCGCCGCGCCGGCGGTGATGGAACACGCGCCTTGATGAGCGCAGCGCCGGGACTGAAACGAACCTTCAGGAATGCGATGGCGAAGAAGATGCGCATTCAAGAATATTGGACCCTCATGTCACACATTAGAAATTGCCTTGCGGTGTTGTCGAACCCTGCGTCGTTGTCGATGCCAGCGCCACGTTTTTTTTACACAATCCTGGTTGTCGCGGCAATCATGCTGGCTGAAATGAATGGCGGTGTGGCTGCGGCGCTTTTGGATCGCGACGCGCCCGCACGCAAGATAAACATCCGGCCTTCGACACAAAGCGCAAACACGCTGGTTGCGCAGGGCAAATTGGTGCTGGATCGGCCGCTCATCGCAGCCTGGTTCGACAATCCGGGCATAGTCACCACAATCAATGTCTCAGCCGGACAAACCGTCCAAAAGGGAGATGTATTGGCAGAGATCGACAGCGTGCCGTTGAATGGTGCGCTGATGCAAGCCCAGGCGCAGTTAAAAATGAAGCGCGCCGCATTGGATCATGGCAGCGCGGCGCCCACAGCCAATGAGGTCGAGCGTGCCAGGCGTGAGTTGGCATCAGCCACGACGGCATATGAGCTATTGAAGACGGGTGGTGGCGACCCGCACGCGGTGGAGCAGGCCCTGCGTTCTTGGAACAAAGACAAGAACTCACTGTGGAGCAAACAGTTGTCTCGCGACGACACCTGCGGGCTGACCCCGGGCGTTAGCACAACGGCAGATTTTCAGCGCGCCCTTCAGGATTTGGAATGTAAAACGAAGGATCTGGATGTGCGCATGGCGGAGCTGATAGAACAGTCTTCACATCAGGCATATCTTGATGTGCAAAAACCCGGCACTGAGGCGCAGATTGCCCAGGCATGGGCGACAGTGGCTGAAGCCAGAGCCAAGCTGGCCGCGTTGAATCGAAGCCCGGTTGGCGCGGAAAAGAAGGTTGCCGAGGCTAAAGTTGCGCAGGCGCAGCGCGCCGTTGATCGCGCATTGCGCGACTTGATGAAGAGCAAGCTCATCTCGCCGTGCAACTGCGTGGTGCAGCGGGTGAGTCTGCATGTCGGCGCTGCTGCAGATGGCGATATCACCCTGCTTGATCCTTCGGAGCTTGTATTCCAAGCTACTGTGAGTGAGCGTGATGTGATGCGCATCGATGCCGGCCAAACAGCTGCGATCCAACTGACTGCGCAGACAACATCACTTACTGGCACCGTCGCCGCTGTGCTGCCTTTGCCGGCGAGCAGTGCCGCCGAGCCGGTGGGCTACACGGTCATCCTGGAGATCAGCCAGCCAGCGGGTGCGATGCTGTTGGCCGGCATGACTGGGCGCGCCGAAATTCAACTGCCAGCTGTTCAGCCGCCGGCAGCTACCGCTTCCGTGCAGGCAACTTCGGTGGTGACAGCGAGCGGCATTGTGGCGCTCGGGGTGTTGACCAGCACACCGGGCTTTGTCCAGCCAGGCAAGATCGCCTCTGTGCCTGTGCAAGCTGGGCAAACAGTGAAGAAGGGTGACGTTTTAGCGACCATTGATGATATGAAGTTGCAGGATGCCGTCGTTGATGCGCAGGAAGCGCTCGACTTGGCAGTGCTAAAAAGCCGGCCGCGCAGCGATGGCGCGCCGAAGGAAGAAATCGCTGCGGCGCAGGCTGCGCTGAATGCTGCATTGGTCAACTATGCAGCTGTCAAGGCCGGCGCGGCACAGTCCGAAATCGATAGCGCCAAGCGAGATGTGGATTTAGAGTGGTTGTCCTATCTGAGCGCGCAAATCGAGCGTGATGTGCATTGTGGAACGCCCAGCGGATTGGCAGCGCAAGACTGCAAATCTTCAGAGGCGTCTTTTGGCAGCGCATTTGAAAGCTGGGCTGCGGCGGTTGATAAATATAAAAAGGTGATAGAAGGGCCAGATGCCAGCGCTGTGGCGCAGGCTAATGATGCAGTGATTATGGCGCGTGAGAAACTTGCGTCACTCAAGTCTCCGGCTTCAAACGCAGAACAGGATCTGACCGGCGTGCAGGTCGATCAGGCCGGGTTGGCTTTGACCCGCGCGCAGAGCGATTTGAATCAGGCCAGGTTGCTTTCACCGTGTGATTGCGTGGTGCAGCAGGTGAATGTTGCCATTGGCACAAAGGCGTCAGCAAACGCGTTTGTGTTGGTCGATCTGGGCGCGATGCAGTTTGTCGCACTCATGGATGAAGGCGGGATTGTGCATGTCAAGGCCGGCGCGCCAGTGATTGTGCAACTGGCTGCAAATGAGCACGCGATCGCCGGCAAGGTCAAGGCTGTCTTGGCGCAGGCGCCGGTCGCAGGCGGTGCAAGCGGATTGTTTGAAGTGCTGGTCGACCTTGATCCCGCGCATGAGCGCGTGTTGCCCGGCATGTCCGGCCACGTTTCGATCGCGGCTCCATAAGCCTGTGCCCTGTTTGTCCAGTGGCATGCCACTTGAATACTCGTGTCTGCCTAACTGAAAATGTCTCATGCAATATTGCCTTTGTTCGAAGAAGCGACGCCGGCGCAGCAGATCGCCAAGCTGCGCGAGATGATCGACGATCTGTATCGCTACCAGCTCGGCGCGCATGTGGCGAAGATCATCACAATCCTGCAGCAGCATCCTTGCGCCGATGACAAGGAGCGCGCCGACGTGCAGCGCATCATCGACCTTGCGCAGCGCCATCCCAACATCACCAGCCCGCTGTGTGAGGTTGGTCACATCACCGGCTCAGCGCTGATCGTGCATGTGGCAAGCCGGCGCGTGCTGCTCAATCACCACCGCAAATTCGACCGCTGGATGCAGTTTGGCGGCCACATGGATAACGACCTTGAGCCGCATGTCACTGCGCTGCGCGAGGCGCGCGAAGAAAGCGGGTTGATGGATTTACGCTGCGCTCTCCTTCCCCAGGGAGGGCATTCGGAGATGGGGACATCTCCTTTCGACGTGGATGTGCATGTGGTGCCGGCGCGCAACGACCGCCCGGAACATCTGCACCTCGACCTGCGCTATCTGCTTGCCACCGACCAGCCTGATGTTGCGCAAGCCACAGATGAGTCAAACGCTATTCGCTGGTTCACACTGGATGAGATTGACGCGCTTGACCTTGAATCAGGCACGCGACGCATGATTCGCAAGGCGCAGCCTGTCTTCGCTGGGTCAGGATGAAATCCTATGACACAGATGGAACCCTTTCAGCCGCCACTTTCAGGTCTCGATTTGGTTCATGTCCGCACACAGCTTGCAACGCACTTCAATTTGGATGAATTACAAACACTGTGTTTCGAGCTTGGGATTCAATATGACAATCTCGCCGGTGAAACTTTGAATGCAAAAACCCGCGAGTTGGTGAAGCATGCTTATCGCAATAATCTATTGCCCAAGATGATCCAGCGCTGTCAGCAAATGCACGCTGGCGTACAGTGGGTGAAGCAGGCAGATTCGGATGACATCAGTCAGTTGCCCGAAGCGTGGGACGATCCACTACAACGGATTCATGCGTTGATAAAGGCTTTCAACCGGAATCGCCAGCAGCCATTTTCGGCAGTTCGGACGATGCAAGGCGACGAAATCGCCTATCAAATGCGCGAGGCTGCACCCCTGTTGCATGACAAATTTAACTTGCCTCAGTGGCTGACGAGCAACAACGCCGGCAAACGGCTGGTTGCCATCAAATATCTTGATTGGCTGCAGGATATTGAGTACGTCGATGAATTGATCGACCGGCTTGGCAATGAGCGCCCCTTCATACAACTCCATGTGCTGGTCACTCTCCATGGATTGCTCGACCAATTGGATGAAGGAAGCCGGCTAAAGCTCAAGACGCGTTTGTTGTCATTCAACATCATTCGCAACGATCCCAGCCTTTCCTTTTGGAAGCAGCGCATCCTGGAAGTGCTTGCATGATCGCCATGCAACAAAAAAACGCCTGATATCGTCAGGCGTTTTTTTGTTGATTACAACTCGCCGCGCCACTTGCGCGCGCCTTCGCAGTCGCAGTGCTTGAGCTTCTTGCCACTGTCGCAGAACGGGCAGGGATCGTTGCGGCCATATTTTTGCGCAGCCGATGGCTTCGGCTTGCCGTTGCCGGCGGCTGCCGAACTGCCGCCGCTGGTCTTCAACGCCCCGCGTTCGATGGCGCGATCGATCGCCGATTTGCTGCCAACGGCCATCGCCGAGGCGCGCTGTGCCTGTGCCGCCGGCTGTTGCCGGCGCTGCGGTTGCGCCTGCCCGCTAAATTGCACATTGAAGATGCGATGCGACACCTGCTCGCGGATGCTCGCCAGCATCTCCTCGTAGGTGCGGCTGGCCTCTGTGCGATACGACACCAATGGGTCGCGCTGGGCATATGCGCGCAAGCCGATACCCTCGCGCAATTCATCGAGGTCGGTCAGATGCTTCACCCAATGCTGGTCGACCGTCTGAATCATGACCTGCCGGTCGCGGAACAGGCGAACGCCGTCGAAGAAGCTCTTCTCGATGGACTCATGGTAATCTGCGCGCGCATCGGATAGCGGCGCCTGTTCGAGCTCTGGCGTCAGCGCACTGCCCAGATGCCTTTGCGCCCAGGTGTGGACGCAGCGTTGCAGCGAATCGCGGCTCTCACGCATCTGCTCCAGCGATATGCCGGCCAGCTGCGCTTGCGTCATCAACACCTTGCTGAATTCACTCAAGCCGGCGTCGTAGCGCGCCTCGGCCAGGTCAATCAATTCTTCGGAGATCTCGTCGCGCGTGCCTTTCGCCCACTTGTGAAGATCATAGTCGCGACCCAGCGGCACGATCACGCGCGCTTCGTTGTAAAGCCCCTGCAGATCCCAGTTCTCGGGCAGATCGCCGGCGGTGTGATCCTTTACGATGGCCTCGATCTCCTCCTCGATCAGGTCCATCACGCTGTCCTTGAGGTCGTGCTTTTCAAGGATGGTGCGGCGCTGCTTGTAGATCACCTCGCGCTGGCGGTTGATCACATCGTCGTACTGCACGACATGCTTGCGAATGTCAAAGTTGTAGCCTTCAACTTTCTCCTGCGCCTGCTCGATGCTCTTGCTGAGGATGCCGTACTCCAGCGGCACGTCATCCTCCATCTTCATGCGCTCCATCAAGCCCTTGACGCGCTCGCCGCCAAACCGGCGCATCAGTTCATCGTCGAGCGAGACGTAGAAGCGCGTGCTGCCTGGGTCGCCCTGGCGCGCGCAGCGGCCGCGCAACTGGTTGTCGATGCGACGCGCCTCGTGGCGCTCGGTGCCGATCACATGCAGGCCGCCGAGTTCCAGCACTTTTTCCTTGTCGGCATCCGTGTCGCGCTTGGCTTCGTCAAAGGCTGCCTGCCATTCCTCCGGTGAGATTTGCGTCAGGTCCTTGCCTTCCTTGCGCAGTTTGTCGCGCGCAATGCCTTCAGGGTTGCCGCCGAGCAAAATATCCACGCCACGACCGGCCATGTTGGTGGCGATGGTCACGGCGCCCAATCGGCCGGCCTGCGCGATCACCGTCGCCTCCTTCTCATGCTGCTTCGCGTTCAGCACCTGGTGCTTCACGCCTTTGCGGTTGAGCATGTTGCTCAATGCCTCGCTCGTTTCGATGGCAATCGTGCCGACGAGGATGGGCCGGCCAGTCTTGTTGATGTTTATAATCTCGTCGACGACGGCCTTGAACTTCGAATCGTAGGTTTTGTAAACGAGGTCGGCGTAGTCGAGCCGGCGGAAATATTTGCGACTGCCCTTGGGATCGACGAACACCGTCACTGTTGAACCGTCAACGAACTTGTCCTGCTTTTCGATCAGCTTCTTTTGCGCTGCCTGATACTCGATGTTGGTTGGCAACGGCACAACCTCAAGGTCGTAGATCTTGAAGAATTCTTCGCTCTCGGTCATGGCCGTGCCGGTCATGCCAGAGAGCTTGTCATACATCTTGAAGAAGTTCTGGAAGGTGATGGTGGCATAGGTGAACGATTCGCGCTGCACCTTCACGCCTTCCTTCGCTTCGATGGCCTGGTGCAAACCCTCACTGAAGCGCCGGCCATACATCAGGCGGCCGGTGAATTCATCGACGATGATGATCTCGCCCTTGTCGGCCACCACATAGTCGCGGTCTTTTTCATACACCACGTTTGCGCGCAGGGCGTTGTCGAGATACGGCGTCATCTCGGCATGCTCCGGCGCATACAGGTTCTCGACGCCGAGCCACTTTTCGATCTTGCTGATGCCCTGCTCGGTCAGCGTGACGTTCTTCGTTTTGGCCTCGACAATGTAATCGCCATCTGGATTCTTGAAGTCGTTGGCCTTGCTGGGCTCCAGCCGGCGCACCAGATCGGCAAAGCGCTTGTAGAGAGGCGATGGCTCATCCGCCGGCCCGCTGATGATGAGCGGGGTGCGCGCCTCGTCGATCAGCAGGTTGTCCACCTCGTCGATCACTGCGAAGTTCAGCAGGGGCTGGCCGTCCTCGTCCACGCGCTGCGCGCACTCATCCAGATCCTGGTTCATGTTGTCGCGCAGATAGTCGAAGCCGTACTCGTTGTTCGTGCCGTAGGTGATGTCGCACTGGTAGGCTTCGCGGCGCTTGATCGGGCGCAGGTTGAGGAAGCGGTCATCCTTCGAGGGGTATGCCGGATCAAATTCATAGCTCGAATCGTCGGGCCGGCCCTCGCCAGAGGACTGGATGATGCCGGTGCGCAGGCCGAGGAAGTGATACACGCGCCCCATCCACTGCGCGTCGCGCTTGGCCAGATAGTCGTTTTGGGTGACGAGGTGCACACCCTTGCCGGTGAGCGCGTTGAGATACAACGGCAGCGTGGCGACCAGCGTCTTGCCCTCACCGGTGCGCATCTCGGCGATCTTGCCCTGATGCAGCAGTGCGCCGCCGACGAGTTGCACGTCGTAGTGACGCATGGCGTTCACGCGCCGGCTGGCCTCGCGCACCACGGCGAACGCCTCCGGCATCAATTTGTCGAGCGATTCACCGCCGGCGTGGCGCTGTTTGAATTCGTCGGTCTTCGCGCGTAGTTCGGCATCGCTTAACTTCATCATCTCCGGCTCCAGCGCATTGCAGCGCTCAACCATCGGATTCAATTTCAGCAGCGCCTTGTCGCTTTCGGTGCCGGCGATTTTTGTTAGCAGGTTTTTGAACATGAGTGTCATACAAAGCCCAAGACTTGAAGCGCCTTGGGTCTTTAAGGTCATCGAGGGGCAACTGTAGCAGCAGAGGATTATACGGGGATTAGCAGCACAAAAGCGCATGCTTGTGGCACTTTTGTCCGACAAGCCGGCTGTGTTGCAAATTTGATCTTAAAATGAGCAAATATCGGCATGGACACCCGCGCCAAAAGCGATCATGATTGGATGGCGCAACACACAGGGGAGGATAAATGCCAAAGCCAGCGATTCTTGCAATCGACGATGATCGCGTTGTGCTGAATTCAGTCGAGCGGGATTTGCGACAAAAATATGGGCGTGACTACCGCGTGATGAAGGCGGAAAGCGGGCCATCGGCGCTTGAGTTGGTCAACCAGCTCAAGGGGCGTGGCGATGCAGTTGCGTTGTTTGTTGTCGATCAACGCATGCCTGTGATGAGTGGTGTGCAGTTTCTTGAAGAAGCGCTCAAGGTCTTCCCACTGGCGCGCAAAGTGCTGCTCACGGCCTATGCCGACACCGCTGCAGCCATCGATGCCATCAACAAGGTCGGCCTCGACTATTACCTGATGAAGCCGTGGGATCCGCCGGCCGAAAATCTATATCCGGTGATCGATGGCTTGCTCGAAGACTGGCATGCCAATAATCCGCCGCCGTTCGAGGGCAT
Organism: Thermoflexales bacterium; assembly: GCA_039810125.1. Classification (GTDB taxonomy): domain Bacteria; phylum Chloroflexota; class Anaerolineae; order J036; family Brachytrichaceae; genus JBDHWI01. The sequence goes on from JBDHWI010000006.1 coordinate 45,289, forward strand.
CCGTATGGCCGGCGCATTGTGGTCGAGCGCGTGCCACGACTTGAAGGATTTTCTGGGTCGCAACTCGATCCCCTATCGGTTTCTGGACATCGAGACCGACGCCAGCGCGCGCGAGTTGGTGGCGCAGGCGAGCGAAGGTGAAGCGCGCGTGCCAACCCTGGTCTTTGCTGATGGCAGCGTGCTGATCGCGCCGACGTTGCAACAGGTGGCCGACAAATGCGGCTTGCGCACGCAGGCCTCGCGCCCATTCTATGATGTTGTCATCGTGGGTGGTGGGCCGGCCGGCCTGAGCGCGTCCGTGTATGCCAGCGCCGACGGTTTGAAGGTGTTGCTGATTGAGCGCCAGGCGCCAGGTGGTCAGGCCGGCAATTCACCCAAGATTGAAAATTACCTCGGCTTCCCCAGCGGCATCAGCGGCGCCGACCTGACGCGCCGCGCCGTCTCGCAGGCGCAACGCTTTGGCGCGGAGATTCTGACCACGCGCAGCGTCACCGCCTTGCGCGCCGAGGGCAACACGCGCATCGTCACGCTGGATGATGGCAGCGAGATTGGGGCCAAGATCGTTTTGATCGCGACTGGTCAATGGTTTCGCACACTGCCGCTGCCGGGCGTGGAGAAGTGGCACAGCGCCGGCGTGTATTACGGCGCGGCGCACACCGAGGCCAGCTCCTATGCCGGCAAGGATGTGATCGTCATTGGCGGCGCGAACAGCGCGGCGCAGGGCATGTTGTTCCTCGCCAAATATGCCAGTTCTGTCACGGTGTTGATTCGCAACCAGCCTGACTGGTCGAATTATCTCGACAGCGCCATCCGCACGCATCCCACAATCACGCTGTTGGAGCATCACGAGTTGCGCGAGATCGTTGGTGATGATCACATTGAAAGGGTGCGCGTGGAGAACAATCAGACCGGCGACAAGCGTGAATTGCCGGCGAATGCAATCTTCGTCTTCATCGGCCAGAAACCACAGAGCGACTTCGTGAAAGGGGTGCTGCAACTCACCGCCGACGGTCACATCATGACCGGCCTCAGCCTGATTCAAAATGGCAAACGTCCAGCCGGCTGGACGCTGGATCGTGACCCTTTCCTGCTGGAGACGAGCATGCCGGGTGTGTTTGCCGCCGGCGATGTGCGCAACGGCACGCGGCACGGCGTGGCGGCCGGCGTGGGTGATGGCAACGCCGCCGACTCGCTGTTCTGGCAATATCTCGCAACGATATGAACATCGATCTGCTCAAGAACCTGGCACTCTTTGCCGGCTTGCCTGATGATCGCCTGGCGTGGCTGTTGGAGCACGCGGATGACATCACCATGCAGCGGGGTGAAGTGTTGATGGAGGAGGGCAGTCCGCCCGATGCGTTCTATGTCATCGTGGAGGGCGATGTCGAGGTTGTCAAGCACTCCAACAATCAGGATGTGGTCATTGCGGTGCGTGGCGCTGGTGAGATGCTGGGCGAGATTTCACTGATTGGCGGCGCCGCCCGCACAGCAACGGTGCGCGCCCTGCGCGATGGCCGTTTGATCCGGGTCAGCCGCGCGCTATTCGAGGATTTGCTGTGCGGCAATGTGGCGACAGCGATGACCATCCTGCGCACCATCATCGCGCGCTTGCGCAACACTGAGTCTATGCTGGCGCAAAATGAAAAGCTCGCTTCGCTTGGCACGTTGGCCGCCGGCCTGGCGCATGAGTTGAACAACCCGGCGGCCGCAACGCGGCGCAGCGCCAGCCAATTAAGCCAGGCCATCAGCAACTGGCTGGCGGCGCGCGGCGCGCTGGATGCGTTGCAACTGGAGCCGGCGTTGAATGAAATCGTGGTGTGCCGGCTGCGCGATGATCTGGCGCGCAACGCGGCATCTCCGCTTGCGCCGGACCCCTTAACCCGCAGCGACCAGGAATATGAAATTGAGAACTGGCTGGATGCGCGCGGTGTGGAGTCGGCTTATGAGTATGCGCCGGCGCTGGCTGCCTTCGGTTGGGACGCGGCAGCGCTTGATCGCTGGAGCGCCCAATTTGCGCCAGATCAGGCGCCGGTCGTGCTGTGCTGGCTGGCCGCTGGCTATCTGGTGCATAGCCTGTTGGATGAGGTAAACATCAGCGCTGAGCGCATCAGCGAGATCGTCAAGGCCATCAAGGATTATTCGTATCTCGATCAAGCGCCGCTCATGGAGATCGATGTGCATGCGGGGCTGGAAAGCACGTTGATGATCCTCAAGCACAAGCTGAAACAGGGCGTTAATGTGACGCGCGAATATGATGGAACCCTGCCGCGCATCCAGGCCTTCGCCAGCGAGTTGAATCAGGTGTGGACAAACATCATCGACAATGCCATCGACGCGATGAAGGGGCAGGGCGAACTGCGCATTCGCACCCATGCGGCCAATGATCAAGTCGTCGTCGAAATCGTCGATTCGGGGCCGGGCATTCCGCCGGCAACCCTGCCGCATATCTTCGAACCGTTCTTCACCACCAAGGGGCCGGGCGCCGGCACCGGCCTCGGCCTGCATGTCAGCTATAACATCGTGCAAAAGCATCGTGGAAAAATTGAGGTGCGTTCGCGACCCGGCGAGACGCGTTTCATTGTGACTTTGCCGGCGCGCATTCGGTGATCTCCATGACTGACGAAATGACAGACGAACAGCTCAAAGACATCCTGACGAAAAACAAGGTGGTGGCGTCGGTCGGCTTGTCGGCTGATGAGACCAAGGACAGCTTTGCCGTGGGCGTGTATTTGCAGCGCGCCGGCTATCGCATCATTCCAGTGAACCCCAAGGCCGACCGGATTTTGGGCCAGCGCGTGTATCGCACGCTGGCTGATATTCCGGCGCATGTCAACATCGTGCAGGTTTTTCGCCCCTCTGCTGAGGCAGAGGGTGTCGTGGAGGCGGCCATCGCCAAGGGTGCAAATGTTGTCTGGATGCAGGAAGGCATTGCCAATGAAGCCGCTGCAGCGAAGGCTCGCGCCGCCGGCCTGCAAGTGGTGATGGATCGGTGCATGATGCAAACGCATCGCCGGTTGTGCGCGCAGGACGACACGCTGTAAAGTCGCTCGCGCGTGACAGGGCAGCGGGCAGGAGGCGGAAATGGGCAATCGATCACCGTTGACGCCAATGCAGGGCGAGCGAAAAACCGTGACGGTTTTGTTTGCCGACGTGGTTGGCTCGACCGCACTGGCTGAAAGCCTTGATCCGGAAGTGTGGGCTGAGATTGTGGCTGGCATGCACGCGCGTGTGAGCGAAGCCGTGCAGCGCTATGGCGGGCTGATTGCACAACTGCTCGGCGATGGCGTGCTGGTTTTCTTTGGTGCGCCGGTTGCCCATGAAGATGACCCCGAGCGCGCCATCCGCGCTGCGCTCGATTTGCTTGCGTCCATTCGGGAATATGAACAGGAACTGGCGCAGGCCGGGCTGGCGAAACGGTTCGAGATGCGCGTTGGCTTGAACACTGGCCTGGTCGTCGTCGGCAACATCGCCGCCGGCGGGCATGTCGAGTATCTTGCCATCGGTGATACGGTGAACGTGGCCGCGCGCATGCAGAGCGCGGCCGAGCCGGGCAGCGTTCTCATCGCCGAAAACACGGCGCGATCTGTGCGCCATGCGTTTGACCTGGCTGTAGTCGGTGCGCTGGAGGTAAAAGGCAAAAGCGAGCCAGTGCCGGCGTTTCGTGTGCTGGGTGAGAAAGCGCAACCTGAATCCAAGCGCGGCATCATCGGCCTCAACTCGCCCATCGTCGGACGCGATGCCGAGATCGCGCTGATACGTGACAAACTTCATGCGCTGGCTGCGGGACACGGCGGCATCCTCGCATTGATCGGTGAGGCCGGCATAGGCAAGAGTCGCCTGCTGGCCGAAGTGATTTTGCGCTCACCAGAACGCATCGCGCGCATCGAAGGCCGCTGCCAGTCGTATCAGCAAACCATCCCATTTGCGCCGATCAATGAGATCCTGCAGCGGTTGCTGAAGATGGAGGCCGGCGATGATGAGGCAACTCGGTTGGCCAAAATGAGGGCAGCGTTGCCGCCAGCACTGGCGCCTTTCCTCGCCACCTTCTTCGGTCTGCCCATCGATGGTGATGAGCGTGACGTGGTGCGCTACCTGGAGCCGCCCCTCTTGCGGGAGCGCATTCTGGCTGCGATGATCGAGGCGTTTGTGCATTGCGCGCGCATGGGACCGCTTGCGATTGTCGTTGAGGATTTGCACTGGGCCGACAGCGGCACACTGGACGTGCTTGAGCGATTGATGCCGGCGACCGCTGCTGTGCCGCTACTCATCGTAGCGGCGTTTCGACCCGGCGCGCAGGAACCCTCTGCGCACTTTGACGAAGTTGCCCGCCGCGATTATGCGGCGCGTTACACTCCGATCACGCTTCAGCCTTTGGATGACGCCGATGCGCGGGCGCTGGTTGGCAATCTGCTCGCCATCGAAGACTTGCCGGAGACGGTGCGCCAGCTTATCTTGCGCAAGGCCGAAGGCAACCCTTTCTACGTTGAAGAGGTCATCCGCTCCTTGCTCGACGCCGGCCTGGTGGTGCGCGTGGCCAACCACTGGCGCGCCACCAAAGACATCGTCAATATCGATTTGCCCAGCACGTTGACCGGTGTCATCATCTCCCGCCTCGACCGTCTGGATGAAGCAGCCAAGCGTGTCGCGCAAACCGCAGCTGTGTTGGGGCGCGATTTCAATCGCGAGTTGCTGGCAGAGGTGCTTGAGGCGCGCGACCGTGAAGGGCTGGACGCGCTGCTTGCCACGCTGGCTGAGCGTGAATTGGTGATCGCCAAAGGCGATGCAGCGTATCACTTCAAACACATCCTGACGCAGGAGGCGGCCTATGGCTCGCTGCTGATGAGCCGACGCAAGGTGTTGCATCTTCGTGCGGCTGAGGCGCTGGTGCAAGTCCATGCGCCGCCGGCGAACGAAATTGCGCACCACTTCCTGGAAGCGCAGGAGCCGCAACGCGCCCTGCCGTATCTCGTGGAGGCCGGTGAACTGGCGTTGCGCGCTTACTCCACGCCCGAAGCCATCGCGTTGCTCAGCAAAGCGGTCGAGATTGCCGGCGCCGGCAATGACACGGCGCTGGCTCGGCGCGCCTACGAAGGGTTGGGCAATGCGCTGACCCTGGCGATGGATCCTGCACGCGCACTCGAAACCTATGCGGCCATGCAGAACCTGGCTGAAATGCGACGCGACACGCCCATGCGCGTGAGTGCGCTGAACAAGATGTCGTTTGTGCAATCGATGTATCTCGGCCAGTTCGAGCAGGCTGAAAACGCGCTGAATTCGGCGGAGCATCTGGCGCGCAGTTGCGATGACCGCGCCGGCCTGGCCGAAGGGTTGCTCATGCGCTGCAACGTCAGCACCATGAAAGCCGAGTTTGAAGAAGGCGTCAAGCACCTCGATGGGTTGGTGAGCATGGGGCGAGAATTGAATCGCGATTTTGAGACTGCGTTCGGCCTGCTCCATGCCGCCAATTTCTGGATATACCTTGTGCGCTTCGATAAGGCCTGGCCGGCGGCTCAGGAAGCCCGCGCCTTTGCACAATCGCGCGGCGACCTGATGCATCTTGGCGAGAATCTGGCCTTTGCCTATCCCATGAGCCAGCTTAGCTTTGGCGAAGTATCCGCGGCGTTGGATTCAGCGGAGGAAGGCGCGCGGCTGTGTTTGCGCATTGGCGATCTGTATGGCGGCGTGATTGGCTCGTATGTCGCCGGCAGCATCGCCCGCTGGCGAGGGGATCTGGATCTGGCAATGACACATTTCGAGCGCGGTCTGGAAGCAGCCAAAACGATGGGCATGCCCTTTGCCATTGCCATGATCCTGGCTGCGATGTGCAGCGCGCTCGTGGAAAAGGATGTTGCGAACTTTGAGGCTACCCGCGAGATGCATGAGCAAGTCTTGCAATTGCTTGCGCATCCAATGGGTGCAATGGCCGGCGGCAGCGCCTGGGCCGACTTGGGTGAATGCGCGCTGGCATTGGGCAAGCTGGATTCCGCGCAGGAGCTTTTCCAGAAGGGGTTGACTGAATCAACAGTGATGAAAAATCTCCACCGGCCGCGTCTCCTGGTGGATCTGGCGCGCGTGGCATTGGCGCGGGGGCATGTCGATGACGCCGATGCGCGCCTGCGCCAGGCACGCGAATATGCCGAGGGACACAAGATGCTGTGGTGTTATCCGATGATCTCGCTGGCCGAGGCGGAGGTGAACATGGCGTTGGCTGGCGCAGACAGCGCGCTGGAGTGCTATCGCTCGGCGCATGCGCAAGCGACAGCCATGGGCATGTCACCCATCGCGCGCCAGGCTGCGCATGGGATTGCTCAGCTTGCGAAGAGCCAGGTGGCGGATGAAGTGTAATCACTGTCAGTTTGACAACGAGCCAGATGCGCGCTTCTGCGAGAACTGCGGCGAGCCGCTGGAACTGTCCTGCCCCAACTGCGGTCAACCCGTCAAACCCGGCACAAAATTCTGCCGGCACTGCGGCTTCAAGTTGGCGTCCGTGTCTGCTGCGCCTGGTTCCATGCCGGAAGCGCTGGCGCAAAATCGGCTCGCCGCCCTGCAACGAGCCGCGCCGCACAAGGTTGCCGAGAAAATTCGCGCTCAACGCGGTCGCAGCGAAGGCGAGCGCAAGATGGTCACCGCACTGTTCACCGACATCGTTGGCAGCACGGCGCTGGCTGAACAAATGGACCCCGAAGATTGGCGCGATATCGTCACGGGCGCGCATCAGCGCGTGAGCGAAGTGGTGTATCACTACGAAGGCACCATAGCGCAATTGCTGGGTGATGGCGTTCTGGCCTTCTTCGGCGCGCCCATTGTCCACGAAGATGACCCTGAGCGCGCCATCCGCGCAGCGCTCGACATCCTTGCGTCCATCGAAGCATATGAGCGTGATTTGCGCGCGGCGAGCAAGCTGAGCGCCTTTCAGATGCGCATCGGCCTGAATACGGGGCTGGTCGTCGCCGGCAATATTGGCAGCGACTTGCACATGGAATATCTGGCCGTGGGAGACACGATCAATCTGGCTGCGCGGCTGCAAGGCGCAGCTGACCCCGATACGGCTTTCGTCAGCCAGGCCACGCAGCGTCTGGCTGCTGCGCTGTTTGAATACGAAGATCGCGGTCGCATCGCGGTGAAAGGCAAGACCGAGCCGGTGCAGGTGTACCGCGTCTTGCGTGAGCGCAAGGGGGCGACTCGAACGCGCGGTATCGCCGGCCTTGTTTCGCCTTTGGTTGGCCGCGCGCGCGAACTCTCTGCGCTGGTGCAAGTGCTGGACGGGCTGCGCACTGGGCGCGGCGCGATTGTCTCGATCGTGGGTGAGGCCGGCTTGGGTAAGAGCCGCCTCACCGCTGAGTGGCGCAAGGCCGCTGCAACTCTCGACCCGCCCATCCGCTGGATCGAGGGACGTTGTTTGTCCTTCACCACCTCAGCGGCGCACTACCTTAGCACCGATGTCGTGCGCGCGCTGTGCGGCATGCCTGCCGGCGCATCCGACGCGGAGGCTGAAGCCTCGTTGCAAACCTGCATGAAAAAGTATGGGGCGCTGGACGCGGACGAGTGCTATCCGTTCCTCGCGCACTTGCTGAATCTCAAGCTGGATGAAGCGATGGCTGCGAAGGTGCGGCATCTGGATGGGCCGGCGCGAATGGCGCGCTACGCTGCCGCCGTGCAGGCCTTGATTCGCGCGGCTGCCTGGCTGCAACCCATGCTGATCTTGTGCGAGGACGTGCATTGGGCTGATCCGTCATCGGTTGAGTTGATGACGCGCGTGTTGCCAGTGACCGCTGAGGTGCCGGTGGCATTTGCCTTCGTCACCCGCCCAGAGCGTGATGCGCCAGGCTGGAAGTTGGTGACGGATGCGCAGGAATTGGCGCAGGTGGGCGCAATCGATATTCGTTTGGCGCCCTTGTCGGAGGAAGACAGCAAGCAACTGGTAAGCAACCTGCTTGAGGTTGAAGCGCTGCCGGCGCAGGTGCGGCAATACATTTTGTCCAAAACCGAGGGCAATCCCTTTTTTGTCGAAGAGGTCATTCGCATGTTAATCGATCGTGGCGGCATCGCGCGTCATGCCACCAGCGGCCATTGGGTCGTCACCGGTGATGTCCAGAAGATCGAAATTCCAGACACGCTGCATGGCGTGTTGTCGGCGCGCATCGACCGGCTGCCGGATGAAGCCAAGCGCGCGCTGCAAATCGCCGCTGTCATTGGCCGGCGCTTCCAGGTGAATGTGCTGGAGCAGGTCTTGCGCGAGATGGCGTGATGGCAACAGGAGTGAGACGACATGACAACGCTTGATGAGTTGCTGGGTGAATTGGACGCCGCCGGCCTGATCCGCCAGGTGCAGCACGATCCCGACGCGACCTATCAATTCCGGCACGTGCTGACGCAGGAGGCCGCGTATAGCTCGTTGCTCAAGCAAGACCGGCGCCGGCTGCATTTGCTGGTGGGCGAGGCGCTGGAACGTGAATATGCCAATCGCCTGGATGAGGTTGCGCCGATCCTGGCGCGCCACTTCGATGAGGCTGAGGATGAAGCGCGTGCGCTCGATTACCACACTCGCGCTGGTGACGCCGCCACTGCGCGCTTTGCAAACACCGAAGCGGCGATGCACTACCGGCGCGCGATGGCATATGCAAAGCGCGGCCACACAACTGCCGAGCGCCTGATCGACTTGCATCTGAGATATGGACGCGTGCTTGAGATCAGCGGGCACTACGCCGAGGCGCTTGCGACATATATCGAGATGGAGATGCTGGCGCAGGAGCGCGACGACAAGCGCATGTTGCTGGCGGCCTTGATGGCGCGCGCCACAATTCACGCTGCGCCCACGGTTTTGAATAATTCAGTGGAGGCCGACAGCCTGGCGCAGCGCGCACTGCTCCTCGCATCGGAATTGAACGATCGCGCGGCTGAATCGAAGGCGCTGTGGTTGCGCATGATGGCGCATCGCTTCACCGAGTACGATGCTGCGATTGCGTTTGGTGAGCAATCTGCGCAGATCGCCCGGGAGTTGGGCTTGCACGAGCCGCTGGCCTATGCGCTGAATGATATTTTTACAAGTTACCTCTTGTCTGGTCAGGCGAATAAGGGGCTCGCTGCGTTGGAGGAAGCTGAGCAACTCTGGCGCAAGCTGGACAATCCCAATATGCTGGCAGATTCCCTGATCGGCGCTGGCGAGATGTTGTATTTCATGGGCCGCATCGAAGCCGGCGCCGCAAAAATACAAGAAGCGCTGCAATTGAGCGAGAGAACAAGCAACTATTGGGGGCAATCGTATGCGCGCTGGATGCTGGGCGAAATGCTGTTGGAGCACGCAGACTATGCCGGCGCCATCGCCACCCTGCATGAATCCATGCGCCTGGGCGCGCAAGCCGGGTTTGCCATTTCGCAGATCGCCACGCATGGCCATTTGGCGCTGGCCTACACCGAACTGGGCGCATATGATCGCGGTGCGGATGAGGCGCGCAAAGCCATCGAAATGGCGAATACGCTCAAACCGGAATGGCAGGGGTTGGGTCATGCCGTGCTTGCGCTGTGCCAGTTTTACGCTGGGCAGCGCGCTGAAGCCCATGAAACGCTGTCACTCGCGACACAATATGCATCGTTCTTCGATCTGTCGATCATCGTGATCGAAAACGTCAAAGCCGAAATGGGTCTGGCCGACAAAAAGTATGTTGAGGTTGAAAGGAATATCCGCGAAGCCTTCAACATGATCCGCAACTATGAGATGCTCATTTTTGAGCCGTATGCGCGCTATTGTCTGGGAATGGTGTTGCTCAAGATGGGGCGGGCGGATGAAGCGCATGTGGAGTTTGCCAGCACTCTTGCGCTGATGAACCAGCTCGGCATGCGCCGTCAAATTTGGCGAGTGCAGCTGGCGCATGCCGCCTGCGCCAGCTTGCTGGGGAATGACGCTGAGGCGGCAGCGCTCCGAGCCGCAGCCAGCACAGAAGTCGAGGCTGTCGCGGCGGAGTTGCCCACTGACCTGCGCACATCGTTTCTGCGGCGGATTGAGGCGATGAAGCGCGACATCGGGTCTGCTGAATAGCGCGCAAATCTCGCACCTCGTTGCCTGAACGACGGCTGAGTGTGCAGCGGTCGATATCATGCCTGCGATAGAGTAGGGCGATATGCGCAATTCAACACACCTGAGACTTCTGTCTGTTGCGACGGCCATGTTGCTGACTGCGACTGTCGCCTTGCAGCCGGCGCTGGCCGGCAGCGCCATCGTGCCGCAGGCAGCAGCTACCGCAACACCCAAACCCACCACCAAAGCTACTGCCACGCCGGCGGCGAAGGCTGCCGTGAAGGCCACACCCGATGCCGGAGTCGTCGTGCAGCCGATCAGCAAGGACACCACCATCAAGTCCTACCGCACTGGCATCACCATGACGCTCGATGGCGTGAGCGCCGGCAAGGTGTCGAAGGGCGATTTGATCGCCGATGTGCAGTCAATCCCCGGCCAGAGCAAGCAGAGCGCGGCGCTGAGCGGCAGCCAGATGCCGCAATTGCTCAGCCCATTTCTGGGCGGGCTGCCAGTGAGCAAGCTCACGCTGTTCTTGTTTGACAAGAATGTGTATGCGCTGGTGCAGAGCCTGCTCGCGGTGTGCGCGACGCCGAAGAATCCCATCGCCGGCATCGAGCAACTCAAGAGCGGCTTGTCGGCGGATCAATTGCTGATCGGCCTGACCGGCAGCAACAAGATTTACGGCACGCTGGTGGGCGAAGAGAACATCAACGGCGTCGCGTCGAAGCACTACAAGCTGGACGCGCAGAAGATGAATGCGCTGGCAAAGGCGAACAAGCTGGACGTGACGCTGAAGAGCGGCGACGTGTGGCTGGCGAAGACGGGCGGCTATGTCACGCGCCTGGCGACCGACATGAATGGCAGCCTGAACAAGACCGCCGGCGTCGACTTCAAGGGCAATGTGAAGCTGCAACTGAACGTCAGCGAGCAGAATAAGATCAACGACATTCCGCTGCCCGGCCAATGCAGCCGGCCCATTCAGATTTAGCGAAAGGTAACAAGGGTCGGCGCGCGCTGACCCTTGTTTACTCACACTGCGCCCAGCACCATCGCCAGCAGTGCCATGCGCGTGAACACGCCGTAGCGCGCCTGCCGGAAGTAGGCTGCGTTGGGCAACGCATCCACATCGGTTGTGATCTCATCCACGCGCGGCAGCGGGTGCATGATGGTGATGCCGGCCTTTGCCCGCGCGACAGCTTCTGCCGTGATCACATACACGCCCTTGTATTGCAGATACTCTTCGATCTGCGCGAAGCGCTCCTGCTGGATGCGCGTGACGTAAGCCACATCGGCCTGACCGAGCGCGGCATCCATGTTCTCGGTTTCGATCACGATCAAGCCCTGGCTGCGCAATTGCTCGACCAACTCCGCCGGCATGCGCAACGCATTTGGCGCGCACAAGACAAGCTTTGTTTTCCAGTGCGCCAGCGCCTTTGAAAGCGAATGCACTGTGCGGCCATTCTTCAGATCGCCAACCATCACCACCGTCAAGCCATCCAGCGTGCCTTTCTCGCGCTGGATGGTAAACAGGTCGAGCAAGGCTTGCGAGGGATGCTCGCCGGTGCCATCGCCGGCGTTCAACACCGGCACATTCGCTGCATCGGCCAGCGCGCGCGCCGAACCGACCGCCGGATGGCGCTGCGCAATCACGTCGGCGTAGCTTTCCAGCATGCGGCCGCTGTCGTAGATCGTCTCGCCCTTCGCCGCGCTGCTGCTGGTGCGGGCCTCGGCCACGCTGATGACCGCGCCGCCCAGCCGGTGCATGGCGCTTTCGAACGACAGGCGCGTGCGCGTGCTTGGCTCGTAAAAAACGGTCGCCAGAATGCGACCGTTCAGCAGATTGAGGCGCCGGCCTTCGCCGAGTTGTTTTTCAAATGCCGCAGCCTGGTCGAGGATGGCGCGAATTTCGTCTTTGCTTAGATCGGAGATGCTGACCACATCTCGCCCGACGAGTGGATTGGGATTCATCGGGATTTCATTCTATCGCGATTTGTCCTTGACGCCGCGCGCCATCTGCTTATAATCCCGCTCCGTCAAGCGGGGTCACCAGGACGTGGCGTTTCTCAAAAAGAAGCGTCGCGTCCTTTTATTTTTCCCCGTCTGCACTAAGGAGCAATTGAAAACTTACCATGGCTACTGAACTTCGTGACTTCCTTGAGATTCCATATCCTGAGTTGGAAGAGCTGAACCTGGCCGTCAAGGAGCAACGCCTGGCGCGCACGCCGATGCACCAGTTGCAGGAGGAGCGCCTGCGGTATCTGGCCAATGAGAAGCGCATCAAGGCGGTTACGGTGCTGTTCTCCGATCTGGAAGGCCGGCTGCAGATGCTGGATTACGACAAGAAATTCCTGCTCAAGTCGGCAGACAACCTCACCTTCGATGGCTCGTCGATTCGCGGCTTCACCGCGCAGCGCGAGAGCGACCTGCGCCTGGAGCTGGATTGGGGTGCGTTTTACTGGGCGCCGGCGGACGTCTTCGGCCCGGGCAAGGTGCTGGTTTTCGGTGAAGTGCAGGAAAAAGACGGCTCTCCATATTCGGCGGATATGCGCGGCGTATTGAAGGCCTTTGCCAGGCGCATGTTCGAGGAAAATGGCTACACCATGAACGCGGCCAACGAGGTCGAAGGCTTTCTGTTCAAGGGGCTGGATGCCGAGCGCCATTTTCATGAGACTGGCAAGTTTGAATATGTCAACACCGGCGGCTACTATCACTCGCTGCCCGGCGATCCGTTGCGCACATTCATCGACATGTCGGCGGAAGTGCAGCGCGCGATGGGCTTCCAGAACGAAAAAGATCACCCCGAGGTTGCGCCATCCCAGTTTGAGATCAACTACAGCTACGGCGAAGTGGTGGTTGCTGCCGACACGATTCAACTCTACAAGTTGATTTGTCGGCAGGTTGCCAACAAGCTGGGCATGACGGCCAGTTTCCTGCCCAAGCCTGTCGTCGGTGTGAACGGCAACGGCATGCATACCAACGTGTCGATCAGCAAGAACGGCAAGAACCTGTTCTGGGATGCGAAGGGCGAGGAGAAACTGAGCAAGTTCGCGTGGCAGTTCGTCGACCGCGTCCTCACGCACAGCAACGACATTTGTCTGATGCTGAACAGCAGCGTGAATGCATATCGCCGGCTCGATCCGCATTTTGAGGCGCCGAATCAGATCAAGGCCTCGCCGGTTGATCGTGGCTCGATGGTGCGCATCCCGATTGGCAACGAGAAGAGCGCGCGCATAGAGGTGCGTTCGGTCGCGCCGGACGCCAACCCCTATCTGGTGATGTACTCGATCTTCCGCACCGGCATCGAAGGCAGGATCAGCAAGGAAAAGGGGTTGCGCCAGGCGCAGCACTTTTTGCCCGACAACATCTACACCGCGATGGATAATTTCCGCTGCGCAGAGTGGACGAACGAGTTGCTCAATGCGGACGTGAAGGCGCGCTTTGTCGACTTGAAACAGGCCAGCGCCGACCGCTGCCCGCGCCTGCTCGGCACATTCGTAAAGTCGCAGGAAGTGCAGTATCACCACGAGGTCTACAACCAGTATCTCTGGAACCTGTTCTAATCGCACCAGGGTCGGGGTGCTCCGAGCATCCTGACCCTTGCTTGCTACTCATGCGCCGGACTCTGCACAGGAGTCCGGTGCATTTTCTTTTCCGTGATTTCCCATACAGTTAGCCCCATGAACATCATTCCACAGACAACATCACATGAGGCGCGCGCGGGCGCGTTCACCCTCTCGCAAGACACGGTTCTGGTCGCGCAGGGCGGGGCGGTTGAAGAGGCCGAGAAATTGGCGGCGCGATTGCGGACAAGCACGGGTTTCTCCTTGCCCGTGCAGGCGTCAGCGGCCGGCAGCGCCATCACCCTGACGCTGGATGCGTCGCTGACGCAGCTTGGTGACGAGGGCTACACGCTGGACGTGACGCCTGATCACATCGCTATGCGCGCGCCCAAGGCCGCCGGCCTGTTCTACGCCGGCATCACGCTGCTGCAGTTGTTGCCGCCGGCGGTCTTCAGCAGCGCGCCTCAGCTGCATGTGAATTGGTCTGTGCCGAGTTGCCACATCGAAGACCAGCCGCGCTTCCGCTGGCGCGGGATGCACCTCGACGTGGGACGCCACTTCATGCCGCTGGAGTTCATCAAGAAGTTCATCGACCTGCTGGCGCTGCACAAGATGAATTCGTTTCACTGGCATTTGACCGAGGATCAGGGCTGGCGGCTGGAGATCAAGAAATATCCGAAGTTGACCGAAGTGGGCGCGTGGCGCAAAGAGACGCGCGCCGGCCACGAGCACAATCAAGCCGGCTTCGACGGCACCCCGCACGGCGGCTTCTACACGCAGGACGAAGCGCGAGAAATCGTCGCCTATGCCGCCGCGCGCCACATCAACGTCGTGCCGGAGATCGAGATGCCCGGCCACGCCCAGGCTGCCATCGCTGCGTATCCTGAACTGGGCAACACCGGCGAACAACTGGAAGTTTGGCCCCAGTTTGGCGTCAACGTGCATGTCGTCAATGTCGAGGAGAGCACCGTGCAGTTTTATCAAGATGTGCTGCGCGAAGTGCTCGACATCTTCCCGAGCCAGTTCATTCATGTGGGCGGAGACGAATGCCCGAAGGATGAGTGGCGCGCGAGCGAGCGCGTCCAGGCGCGCATGAAGGAGCTTGGCCTGAAGGATGAGCATGAATTGCAAAGCTGGTTCATTCGCCGCATGGACACATTCTTGAACGAGCATGGCCGCACCTTGATCGGCTGGGACGAGATTCTGGAGGGTGGGCTGGCCGCAAACGCGGTGGTGATGAGTTGGCGCGGCGAAGAGGGCGGCATTGCAGCGGCGCAGGCCGGCCACGATGCGGTGATGGCGACGAGCAGCCATCTATACTTCGACTATTACATCACTGAGGATCGGGCGAATGAACCGCTGGCCATCGGCGGCTATCTGCCGTTGGCGAAGGTATACAGCTATGAGCCTGTTTCGGCGCAGTTGAGCGCAGATGAGGCGAAGCATGTGCTGGGCGCGCAGGGACAACTGTGGACGGAGTATCTGAAGACGCCGGCGGCGGTTGAATACATGGCTTTCCCGCGCCTGTGCGCGCTGAGCGAGGTGGTGTGGTCGCCGCGCGAGGGTCGCGACTTTGCTGACTTTTCGCGGCGGTTGGCGGTGCATCTGGAGCGGCTGGCGATGCTGGGAGTAAACTACCACAAGTAGGGCGCGGACTCCGTTCCGCGCCGGCGCGCCAAATGGGGACGCCAATGGGGACGCTACGGAGAGCGTCCCCTACCGAGCGTCTTACAATGCCCGCATGCTGGCCGACGACGAGTACAACGATTACTGCAAGCTCATGGCGCGGCTGAAGCGTGATCAGCAGAGGACCGGGCAACATCCTGAACGCAAACGACATCGCCTGCCGATGGAGGCCTATTCGGCCAGCGACTGCGATTTCTTCATCACGATCTGCGCGCACGACCGTGCTGCCGCGCCATTCCTCCGCCAAACCATCGCCAATGCCGTCGTCGAATCGCTGCTGTGGACGAAGCAACACAGCAACTGGACGTTGCATTGCTATTGCCTGATGCCGGATCATTTGCATTTCATCGCGCGGCTGCCGGATACATCCACCAGATACCTCGACGCCGGCGCGCGAGGCGTCGTGCCGGAAGGCATCCTGGATCACATCGGCAACTTCAAGAAATTCACCACCACGCAGGTATGGTGGAAGCAAGGCGGGCGGGATGAGCTGTGGCAACGGAGCAGTTACGATCATGTGATTCGCTACAGCCGTTCGGTCGAGCCGGCCGTGCGCTATGTGTTGAATAACCCGGTGCGCAAAGGTCTGGTGCAGGATTGGCGCGACTATCCGTATTCGCGTTTGGTGGATGCTGAGCTGTAGGGTGCGGAACGGAGTCCGCGCCAAATGGGGACGCTACGGAGAGCGTCCCCTACAGGAGCATCCCCTACTATTCGATACAATCACACACCACGACAATCAGGAGCGATCATGGATATCAAGATAGAGCCGCTGGATGG
>JBDHWI010000007.1:0-56027 GCA_039810125.1 Thermoflexales bacterium
GCCAGGCCGCCGATCAGAAATGTGACGAATGTGATCGGCATCTTCTTGCGCAAGCCGCCCATGTTGCGCATATCCTGTGGGTCGAATGCAGCGTCGTCATGTGCGGCATGGTCGTCATGCGCAGCATGATCAGCGGCATCCTCAGTATGACCATGACCCGCATGATGCTCATGAACATGATGATGACCATGCTCGACGCCATGGATGACCGAGCCGCTGCCGAGGAAGAGCAGGGCCTTGAAGAAGGCGTGTGTGAGCAGGTGGAAGGCTGCGGCGATATATGCGCCAACGCCGACGGCAGCTACCATGAAGCCGAGTTGCGAGATGGTCGAGAAGGCCAGCACGCGCTTGATGTCATATTGCGCGATGGCGATGGTCGCACCCAGAAAGGCGGTAAATGCGCCGATCAGGCCGATGATCGTGAAGGCTACGCTATCGTGATGCGTGATTTCAACCAGCGGGAAGAAGCGCAACAGCATGAAGATGCCGGCGCTCACCATCGCAGCAGCGTGAATCATCGCGCTGACCGGCGTTGGACCTTCCATCGCATCGGGCAACCACACATGCAGCGGGAATTGCGCGCTCTTGCCGACGGTGCCGCCAAAGATCAGGATGGCGATCAGGCCGGCGGCTGAGATGCCGAGGCCCAGCACTGCCGGCGTCGTCTCCAGCATGTGCAGCACTTCTTCGTTGTGCATAATCGCGTTGAAATTCAGCGTGCCGGTCTGCGCATACAGGTAAACCATGCCGAGCAGCAACATCATGTCGCCAACGCGGGTGGTCATGAATGCCTTGACGGCTGCCTTGTAGGCTGATGGCTTCTGGTAGAAGAAACCGATCAGCGCATACGAGCAGAAACCCATCAACTCCCAGAAGATAAACAGCGAAAGCAGGTTGTCGCTGACCACGAGCCCCATCATGGAGCCGGCAAACAGGCTGAGGTAGGCAAAGAAGCGCGGGTAGCGCGGATCCCCTGCCATATAGCTGGTCGAATAGATAAAGATCAACGTGCAGGCCAGCGGCACCATGAACAGGAAAGTTGCGCTGAGTGGGTCAACCGCAACACCGATGTTAAAGGTGGTGTCGCCAGTGGGCAGCCAGGCGATGCTGCTGCCAATCGGTGCATTGCCCAGGTCATGGTTCTGCCAGACGTTAAAGAACACGATGTACGACATCACCAGTGAGGCAAGCATGGATAGCACTGCAACAGCGGCTGCCGTGCGCCTCATGCGGTTGAAGAACAGCGCGATGAGGCCAAAGGCGACGAGGGGCGGCGCCGGCGCAAGCCAGAGCAGCGTCGTCAGATAGGAAGGTGCGGTGGATACAGCTTCTGCGAATTGCATGTTTTAGAACCAAGAATCAAGCGCCAGGCGCCAGAATTTTCGTCTTGCCGCCTGGCACTCAACGTCTTCTTACAGCTTCATCTGATCGAGCTTCTCCGGGTCGATGCTCTGGGTCGAGCGATAGATGTTGATGATGAGCGCAAGGCCAACAGCGGCTTCGGCGGCGGCCACCACGAAGATGAACGCAGCGAAAGCCAGGCCGGATGACGAGTTGGGCGCGATGAAGCGCCAGAACGCGACCAGGTTGATGATGACTGCATTGAGCATCAACTCAAGACCCATCAATATAGCGACGGTGTTCTTGCGCGCCAGCGTGCCATACAGGCCGATGCAGAACAGCATCGATGAGACGACGATGAAGGCCCACAGCGGGATGCCATTCAAAAGCGGAGTTGCATTCATTTTCGCTGTTGCTCCTTTTAATGTTCATTGCCGGCAGCCACTGCCGTGTCGGGCAGCGCCGGCGCCGCACTGCGTTGCAAGGCCTCGATGGCTGCCTGCTCGCTGGCGATCTCGGCCTCCAACTCCTGACGATCTTCGATCATTTCCTGCGGCCGGCGTTGCCGCGCGATGTGCACCGCACCGGCCAGTGCCACGTCAACCATCAGCGCGATGAGCAGGAACGGCAACAGATATTGGTTGATATCGACCAGCGCGCGGCCAAAGTCTGCAATGTAGGTCTCTGGGACTACGCGCAGCGCGCCGGCTTGCTCAAGCGCGTATGGCCAGGCCACTGCGCCCACTTCGCGCGGCGTCGCATTGCGGAAGATCAGGTTCAATAAAGGCACGCTCTGCGGATCGAATGTGACGCGGAACGGGCCGAGGATAAACAGCATGCCGGCGAACACAAGCGCCGCGACCACCGCCGCGCCGACGTATTGCGAGTTGCGCGGTTCCATACCCTGCATCCCGCGCGTGAGCATGACTGCGAAGATGATCAGGATGGAGATTGCGCCGATGTAAATCAGAATTTGCGCGACGGCGAACAGGCCGGCGTCAAGCAGCACATACAAGCCGGCGACACCGAAGAACGACAGCACCAGCATCAGCGCGCTGCGAAACAAGTTGCGCGAGGTGACGACGAAGAGCGCTGCCCCCAGCACCACCAGCGAGAACACGAAGAACAGAATGAGTTGTAGTGTCATGTTACGCCTTTGCTGCAGCCATGTTTTCCGCACGGCGCGCCGCCAGCATCTCCTCTTCAGCCAGTCTCGCGCCGCGCGCGCGGCGGGCTGCGATTGCAAGCGCGCCAAGCATCACGACGAGGTTCGATGCGAACAGGATGCCGGCCTGCACCGCCGGCGTCACCAGAATGCCGCCGTTGGCCTGTGCCAGCGCGGCATCGCTTGGGAACAGCTTCAACAGAATCATCACCAGGATCAGGTTAACGATGGATGCCGGCACAAGGAACTTCCAGTTCATATTGTGCATCTGGTCGACGCGAATGCGGGGCAGCGTGCCGCGCAGCCACATGAACACGGTGAAGACGGCGGCAGCCTTCAGCAGCATCCACACATACGGCGGCAAGATCGGGCCGGCGTAGCCGCCGAGAAACAACACGGTGAACATGAAGGCCACCGCCAGCGCGTTGACGTATTCGCCGAGGAAGAACAGCGCGAACTTCATGCCGCTGTACTCGACGTGGAAGCCGGCGACGATCTCCGACTCGGCTTCGAGCAGGTCAAACGGCGAGCGCGCCGTCTCGGCGATGCCGCTGATGAGAAAGACCAGCGCGCAGAACGGCAGCAACACGATATTTGGGATGCCTGTGCCGCCGTTGGCAAGCGTCTGATGGTCAATGATGTCGATCAGGCTCATGCTGCCGGCCAGCATGATGACAGGCAGCACGTTCAGCAGCATCGGCACTTCATAGCCGACCAACTGCGCCACGGTGCGGAAGGCGCCAAGCAACGCGTACTTGTTGTTGCTTCCCCAGCCGGCCATGATGATGGCAATGATGCTGCCCGAGCCGATGGCCAGCACGTAGAACGCGCCGATGTTCAGATTGGTGCCGACGATGCCCGGCGCAAACGGCAGCACGGCATAGGTGGTCAGGGCAAAGACGGCGATCACCAACGGCGCGAGGTTGTAGACCCAGCGGTCTGCTGCCGCCGGCGTGGTGTCTTCCTTGGTGAACATCTTGATGCCGTCGGCGATGGGCTGCAGCAGGCCGACCGGGCCGGCCTGGTTCGGGCCGACGCGGTCCTGGATGCGCGCCACCAGCTTGCGCTCAACATAGGTCAGACCCATGAATGAGACCGCAGCGAAGGTGCACAGAATCACCGCCGCCAGACCCATCGTGATGGCATCCACCAGAAACGGACTAAAACCGAAGATGCTCTGGATGATGCCGTGGATGAAATTCCCGATGATGTTCAGGAGATCCGTAATGAAGCTCATATTCACTCCCACTCCAGCGCACCCTTGCGCCAGGCATAGACCAGCGCAGCGAGCAGAATCAGGATAAAAATGACGACGTTGAGGACTGCGAACCACGACAGCGCGTTGAAGGCCACGGCGATGGGGAAGAGCAGCACAGCCTCGATGTCGAACACGACGAACACCAGCGCGAGGACGTAGTATTGGACGCGGAACTGCACCCACGTATCGCCGACGGTTTCCATGCCGCACTCATACGTTTCGAGCTTGGCTTTGCTGGGCTTCTTGGGCCGCAATAATGACGCTGCTATGAGTGTGACACCCATCAACAACGCCGCCGTTGTGATCATCACCCCGACAAATGCAAAATCTGTTCTCATAAGACCTATGCACGATTTAGCCACAGTGGGCGCAAAACCGTGAGGTTGCGTTTCACTGTGGCTGCAGATCGGTTACTCTCAGGTGTATGTGCCTTGCTTCACAAGGCGTGAACATTATAGCTTCCTGAATTTTAGGGCGCAAGGAAAAATCTGCTTGATGGATGATTGGATGCAGATTGGATGCAAAGATGATAAGGTGAAAGGGCGAACATGAAGGCGATATACCGTGAATTTCTCTATGAGCGCGCGTCTTTTCGCAGTTGCCATGCATCCACCGTGGTGGAAATGCCTGGCGGCTTATTGGCGGCGTGGTTTGGTGGCAGCGATGAGGGTGAACCGGATGTCGGCATTTGGCTGGCGCATCGCCGGCTCACCGGCTGGACAAACCCAGTGCAAGTGGTCGACGGTCGGCAACCCGACGGCGCGCAGGTTCCGTGCTGGAACCCCGTGCTGTGGCATGCACCCAGCGGCGAATTGCTGCTCTTCTACAAAGTCGGCCCTTCGCCGCGCGCGTGGTGGGGCATGGTCATGGCATCTGCGGATGAAGGCGTGACGTGGACGCTGCCAGCGCGCCTGCCCGGTGGCATCCTCGGTCCGATCAAAAACAAACCCGTGCTGATTGACGATGCGTTGCTATGCGGCAGCAGCGAGGAACACGCCGGCTGGACGGTGCATATGGAACGTGCAAGCGCCCCTGCCGGTTTCAAAAATCTGCGGGGTTTATCGCTTCAATGGCAACGCACCGCCCCACTCCACCTCGTCACGCAGTTCAGCGCCATTCAACCGACGATCCTGCCCTGGCCGCAAGGCATACAGATGCTGTGCCGCACACAGCAGGGCGTCATCAGCGAATGCTGGTCACGCGATGGCGGGCAAACATGGGGCGAGATGCGGGCCACCGCCCTGCCCAACCCAGACAGCGGCATCGACGCCGTGATGCTGCGCGATGGGCGCGCGCTGCTGATCTACAACCCGTTGACCGAAGGCCGGCACAAGCTTCACGCAGCGTTGAGTGAAGACGGCAAGCACTGGCGCGACGCGCTGGCGCTAGAAGACAGCGCCGGCGAATACTCGTATCCGGCAGTCATCCAAGCCGGCGATGGCCTCGTCCACGTTACCTACACCTGGCGTCGCGAGCGCATTTGCCATGTGGTGATCGATGGATCAAGCGCGTGACATCTGCCGGCGCGCAATCACGCCACCGATCATCCCGATGACCGCGCCGAAGATCAGCGCAAAGAAGAGATAGCCAAAGACGATGGCGGTGTCCTGCCGGCGAAAGTATTCCGCATCGACCGCCACGTTGAACTGTTGAATGTTGGCAAGCTCCGCTTGTGTCAGCTGCGCCGCACGGGCCGCCACTGTCTGGTCGTTGATCCCAAAAAGCTGCACAAGGCTGTAGAGCATGAACGGCAGCACAAAAGCGATGGCTGCGTACAGCCCGCCCGTGACGCCGGCGCCGCGGGTCGAATCGGGGTCGATGGGGTGAGCAGCTCGACCGGCGGCGATGCCACCTGACAGTGCGGCCGCCATCAGCGTGACACAGTGCAGCGACACGAAGTTGTTGGTGAGCAGCAGCATGAGCGCGCCAGCGATAAACGCAATGCCGGCGATAAACAGGGCGCGCCGGCGGGCTGCGCCGGCCGCCTCAAGCTGTGCAGGTGTGCGAATTTTCTTCATGGCCTGTTCACCATGGCCGCGCTGCCACCGCCGACGGCGCCAAGCAGCAAACCCAGCACTGGAAAGCTGAGGCCACAGCAGAAAATCCCAAAACCATACGAAAACTGCGTAAAGCTTCGCATATCTACGCCACTGGATTGCAACTGGCTCATCTGGTCGGCCGAGAGCTGCGCTTTGATCTGCATCTGCAATGTGCGCATGTAATCTGGATCTAATGACAAAATCATGGAAAGGGCGATGAAAGCGGCGGAAACGAACAAGCCGGCAATCAAACCGCTCAGCGCGCCGGCGCCGGTGCCTTGCTGCCGCACTTGCGCGCGCGTTTCACGCGCGGCGAACCAGCCAGTGAGCGCGAAGCCGGCCATCACGATGAAATTGCCCAGCATGCGCATTTCCACCGATCCGGCGACCTGTTGCGCAGCCACAGCCAGTCCAAGCGTGAGGCCGCCGATCAAACCGACGCGCAGCGCCGGCCGCATATTGTGCGATGAGGCATCCTGGGGAGATGATGGTTGCATTGTGCGGGCATGATAGCGCGTGGCGACGCTGAACGGCTGAATGATGGAGCGATTGCTCTGCATGCCATTTCACGCCGAGCATCGGCCAATGACTCAATCACACTCCCAGCCAATCACTTCACGTCGAACAGCGTATCAATCGCATCCGCCAATTGCTTGAGGGTGGCAACCTGATGCACCGCATCACACAGCGGCGCATAGATCAGCATGTCGCTGTCGCCTTCGCCCCACATGAACGGCGCTTCGGGGTTGAACCAGATGACCTTGCGCGCGCGCATCTTCAGCAATTGCACCAGATCGGAGCGTGGGTCGTTGAAGTTATTGCGGCCATCGCCGACAAAAATCACCATGGTGCGGCGGTCGACCGAATCGATGAAGTCCTTGCACAGGGTGTTCAGGCTGTTGCCGAGGTCGGTGTTGTAGTGGCCGGGCGGCAATTGGTGCAGCACGATCTCGACTGCTTCCTGCGGGCGATTCTCCTCGAATACCATGCTGATGTCCTGGATGTCCCCGATGAAGGCAAACGAGCGCGCCTTGCTGATCTGATCCTGCATCTCGTAGACCATGCGCAGCATGAACTCGGCCACCGGGCGCATGGACGTGCTGACATCGACGATGACGGTGATCTTGGGCTTGAGAGTGCGCCGGCGCATCTTGATCTCCACCGGCACGCCCATGTTGCGCTGGTTGAAGCGAATGGTGCCCTTCACATCGAAGTTGCCCTTTTTGCCGCGCCGCATGCGCAGGGCAGCCCGCGAGCGCAGCCGCGCCACCAGCCGGCGCACATGATTGCGCAGTTCATCAGCCTCGGCATCGCTGAGAGATGAGAGCGGGCGATCCATCAGGTCGTCGATGCGCTGCCGGCGCTGGTTGTCATTAGGCTGTTGCAGCATGTTCTGGCCGACAAAGCGTGAGACCTGTTCGCGCATGGCCTCGGCGTTGCCCTCAACCGTCTCGCGCACTTCCTGCCGGCCCTCACCATTCATGCCCTGCTGCTTCAACTGCTTCATCAACGCTTCAAGCGCTTCCTTGAGCTGCTCCGGCGTCAGCCCCATCTCGCGCAGCATGCGCTCAGTCAGCCACTGTTGCGTCTGCGGGTTCTGCCGCATACGCCCCATGGCGTTGATGCCGGCCTGCCTCGCATACTGTTCGAGTTGCTCCCGGCTCGGCTTTTGCCCATTTGCAAGCATCTGCATCATCTGCCGCAGGCTTTGCTTCAGTTGCTCAAGGGCGTTTTGCAGTTGTTCCTGCTGCTCCTTGCTCAAGCCCTGCGGCGGCTGCAATGGCGGACCTTCGTGGCCGAAGTAGAGTGGAAAGGCGCGGTCAAACGCCGGCACATCCGCCGGCTCCTTGACCAGCGTGGCTTTCAACGCGTTCTTGAACGTCTCGCGATCCATCACGCCGACGGCGCTGATGGCGCGAACGGCATCGGCGCTTTCAGCCAGCGATACGCGCACGCCGCTGGAGCGCAGCGCGCTGATAAACTCAATAATGCGTTGCTCCATCGGAAGTAATGAGGCATCAGCAATTGGCAAATACCGCAGCGCATGCCTGCAACTGCTCACTGCCAACTACTGATTCAGCGAATGCCAAAATCACGCGCGTTTTTGCCGCCACTGAGGGCGCGGCGCGCGCGGTGAATGTCGCTCTCGTGCTTCAGGATCACAGTCAGGGTGTCGTTCAGCGTTTTCTCGTCGAGATGCTTTGCGTTGATCGCGACCAGCGCCTTGGCCCAATCGACCGTCTCAGCCACGCTGGGCGATTTCTTCAAGTCAAGGCCGCGCAGGCGCTGCACGATCTCGACGCATTGCCTGGCGACCGCTGGCGCCAGGTCCGGCGCGCGCATCTGCACTATGCGCAACTCCGAGTCGAACGTCGGGTAATCCACAAACAGATATAGCGCGCGACGCTTGAGCGCTTCACTCAATTCACGCGTGTTGTTGCTGGTCAGCACCACCATCGGCTGGTGGTTGGCGCAGATGGTGCCAAGCTCTGGCACGCTGATCTGGAAATCACTCAGAATTTCCAGCAGGAACGCTTCAAACTCGGCATCTGCGCGGTCGATCTCATCGATGAGCAGCACGACAGGCCGCTCACTCATCAACGCCTTGAGCAGCGGGCGCGGCAACAAGAAGCGCCTGGAGAAAAACACGTTCTCCTCGCGCCCCAGCGCGTCAGCGGCCTCGGACAGCGATGTTGCTTCACCCATCACCTGCCCAAGCTTGTCGCGCAGCAATTGCGTGTAGAGCATCTGCTTGGAATACTCCCATTCGTAGAGCGCCTTCGCTTCGTCAAGTCCTTCGTAGCATTGCAGACGAATGAGGTCGCGACCGCTTGCGCCGGCCCACGCCTTGGCCAGTTCAGTTTTGCCGACGCCGGCGGGGCCCTCCGCCAGGATCGGCTTGCCCATGCACTCGGCGAGATAAACGACCGTGGAGATTTCATCCGATGCGATGTATTGCTGCTTCAACAGACCTTGCGTCACATCTGAGATCGAATTGAACATGAAAGAAGAATACACTAACCGCGTGAGGATTGCGTGAGGGAGGCATCACGAAAGATCGTGATCGATCGTGTAACGGATCAAGTCCGCATTGCTACGCAGATTCATCTTCTCCAAAAGTCTCGAGCGATAGGTGCTGATGGTTTTGACGCTGAGTGACAACTCGTCGGCAATCTGGCCCACTGATTTGCCATCGCCGATCATGATCAACACGCGATATTCGCGATCCGAGAGTTTTTCATGTGGCAGTTTGTCACCATCACCAGCAATCTCGCTAGCCAGCTTTTCAGCCAGCGTGGCGCTGATGTATTTGCCGCCATTGACGATCTTCTGGATGGCCCGCACCAGTTCACCCGGAGCGGTGTCCTTGTTCATATAGCCCGAAGCGCCGGCCTTCAGCACGCGCATGGCATATTGCTCCTCAGGGTGCATGCTCAGAATCAGCACCGGCAACTGCGGTTGCAAATCATGCACAGCCTGCAGCACATCCAACCCATGCCGGCCGGGCATGGAGATGTCCAGCACCAGCGCATCCCAGCGATCCTGGCGCAATTTATCGAGCGCCTCCTGCCCGTCGGCAGCTTCATCCACCGAAATCTGGCCGCTTTCTTCGGCGATCAGACGCAAACCCTTGCGCACAATTGCGTGGTCGTCCGCAATAAGCACCCGCATTGGTCATCATGTCCTTTGTCCGCTGCCATCCGGCCTCTTCGCGACGGTCTCTGCGGCGCACTCGGCTTCACTTGTAGAAATGTCTCCCTGATCGCAATATCGATATCAGGGTCGTCCGCTGATGACAATCGAACGGGGGTGCAAGGAATGTAGGGGTTTTGCCACGCGCCGAGACTGGCTGAAAGTTGGAATAGGAGAGGGCAACAAGGAAAGCGATGCCGCGCATCGCCTTCCCTTCGGTATCGGCGCTTGTCTACGCCTGCAAATGCGCCTCAAGGAACCACAGCCACTTGTCGAGGTCGCGCGAAATCTCGGTGAACATGTCAGCGCTGTCCTTGTCGCCGGCATCATCCGCCACATCGATCGCCATCCGCGCACGCTTTCCCAGCGCCGCATACCGCTCAGCCAGCGCCTTCACATGATCCATGTCGCGAATGGCGCCTGCTGGATATTCATCGAGGGATGAATGGGCTGCCGCCATGCGTGCCGTGCCCTTTGCATATCCGCCCAGCGCAGTGCAGCGCTCGGCAATCATATCAACATAACCTTCAAGCCCCTCTGCAAAATCGTCGAACATCTCATGCAAGCCGATGAAATGCGGCCCTTTCACATTCCAGTGAGCCTGCTTGGTCTGGCTCATCAGGTCAAATGTGTCTGCCAGATGTTGATTGAGCAGGTCGATCATCTTCCGGCGCGTGTCCTGCCCGAGGTCATTGCGCGTTTCAAACATGTGATGCCCATTTTCGTGTCCATGCTTTGGGGTCACCCGCTCTTTAGTCATGGTCTTGTCCATTTGTATCGCTCCTTGCCGGCGCGGGCCGGCGTCTTCAAATGCATTCACCTCCATTCAACACGCGCTTTGTTAGCAGTGCGTTAGTCTGCGGCTAAATCTTTGTCTCTGATGAAGCGCTGCGCATGTTGTGCGGCTTGTGTCAGCGCATCCAGCGCTTCGGCGTAACTGGTGGCTTCTGCACTGCGCAGCTGCAATTGCTGCACGCGCGCTGCTACATCCTGCAAATCCTGGTGCAGTTGCACGTCGGCCGGCGCAGCACCCTCCGCCACCGCGAGGGCCTGTGTGAGCGTGCTGCGTTTGTCAGCCACAGCATCCAACCGGCTCGAAATTTCTGCCAGATCTGCATCGGCATGCACGCGCGCCTGCTGCACGTCACGCTCGGCCTCTTCCAACGCTGCCAGTGCGGCTTCAGGCGCGAGGCGCTGTTGCGGCTGCTCCAGCATCGCCATGCGCTCAAGCGCAGCGATCATCGGCTTGCGCACATCATCCAGCATCGCCTCACCCCAGCGCGCGCTGCCCAGATCGCTCATCGCGCTCAGGCCGGCTCGCGCCGACGTCATCACGCCGTTCAATTCGGCCAATGCCGTGCGCAAGGTGTCACCACGCTCAGCCAGGAGCCGACTCAATTGCGCCGCATCATCCAGTCTGCGCTCGGCATCAGCGATGATCGCATCGCCTGCGCGCGCGGCATCTTGCAGTGCATCGAGCGGCAGGGTTTGCAGCGTATCGCGCCGGCCCATCCACTCATCCATGCGCAGCAGAATTGACGCGGTCCAACCCGCATAGTCGATGGTCACCGCGTCATGCAACACCGCCAGCCGCGCGCGCAGTCCAACCATGCGCTCATGCATCGCATCGAGCGACGCGCGCGCGGCTTGTTGCTGTTTGTTGTGACTAGCGATGAACGTCTGCGTGTCGTTGCGCAATTGCTGCGCGCCAGCAGCGATGTCCTTGTAATACGGCATCGGTGTTTGCAATTGCCGGCGCAACTCTGCCGCGCGCGTCAGCAATTGCGCCGGCGTTTGCGCCAGCGAGGGCGAGTTGCGCCCGATCGCATCCGCCTCCCCCAACACGCTCTCGATCACATCATCTTGCAGGCCAGTTTGGGCTTGCAACTTATCGGCATCGATTGATGTCAACACCCTCAATGCATCGGCGTGCAGCCCGCCCGCAACGTTATATTGCTCACGAATGAGTTGCAGTCGCGCCAGCACCGCCGGCATCTCGCTCTCTTTGATGGTGCTGAAGTGATTGCGCTCGGCTTCCCACTGTGCAACCAGCGCGCTGGCAGCAGCGTGGATGCGATCCGGCGTGAGGTCGCCCCAGTAGGTCGTATTCACCTGCGCCAGTTCGCCAGCTACCCGTTGGGTCTGCGCAGCCATCGCCGGCACACTCTCGTCGTTTACGACCGACGCCACCTCATCAAACCGGCTTCGCTGCTGCTCAAAATCATGCCGTGTCATGGTGGCGCGGTTGAAGAGGTCGTCGATGCCGGCATCAATCGCGCCGGCGCCGCCCAACGCAGCCACATCTTCGGCAGGCGCAAGCGACTTGAGTTGCGCTGACGCACCTTCGAGCTGATGCAGCATCCCGCGCAAAAGGTCAAGGTCAAAGCGCACCGGCGTCTCGCTCATCCATTGCTGCAAGGTGGCGATGCGCCCCTGCGCCTTTGCGTCGATCGAAAGGATATTTTCACGCGCCTGCCGCACCTGCGCATGCCGGCCCTGGGCATCGGCAAGGCTCAGCTTCAAATCGTCGAGCGCGCTTCTGGCGCTGGCGTAGTCGCCGGCGTCGACCAACGCCCTGGTCTCGGCGCAGCGCGCTTGCAGTCGCGCGATGTCCTCGAGGAAATGCGCGCGCGTCATGCCGGCGGCGGCCTCCGTCGCAATTTGAGCCTGATGACTCGCCAGGTCATCGTCGACGGAGCCGAGTGTCTCGATCAGAGTCGCGCGCTCGCCGGCCACGCGCTGCACGGCAGCATGCAGCGCTTGCAGTTGCTCTTCGGCGCGCAGGCGCAAGCCATGCGCTGCGACTACCGCCGCCTCAGTGGGCGCATTGTCGGCCAGCAGGTTGCCCATCTGCGTGATGTAGCCATTCACCTGCCGCAGTTTGTCGCGCTCGCTGGTCAATGACAGCTTTGGCCGCACCTCCGCGTCAAGGCCGGCCGACACATCCACGCTGCGTTGGCGCACGCCATTCAGCGCCTCCTTCTCCTTCGCCGGCAACGCCCTGATATCAGTTTGAATCTGCCCAATCCGGTCGAAGGTTTCATTGAAGGCGGTCAGTTGCACGGCAGCCGTCTTTGCGCCGCGCCGCAAGCTGATGCGCTGCACAATCTCCTGCGCGACCGGCAAGATGAGCAAGCTGCGCGCCAGCGGTTGTTCCGGGATGGCCTGGCGCGTGGCCGCATCGAGTTGGCGCTGCGCCTCACGCACGCTCTCGTTTGCGCGGTGCAGCAAATCGCGCGCCTGTGCGTATAGCGCGCCAAAGGGCAGTTCCTTCGTGCCGGATTCAACGAACGGAGCCAGCTGGTCGATGCGTTTATGAGCATCGCGCACATCCTGTTGCGCGCGTTCTATGCTGCGCCGCACGGGTTGATATTCGTGGCGCAGCATCTGCACGACAATCACTTCGATGAGGGCGATGACAAGGTAGATCGCCACAAGCACGATCCCCACTGTCAACAGCGATTGCATCCAGTCCAGCATAGGGTCCTCGACCTTCCTCACATTTGGCAAACATGAGTATAGCGAGCGCCAGCAGGCATTGCTGCACGCATGGCACACGAGCGCGCCACGCAGTACGCCGGCGGCATCGCACCAACATCTATGCGCAGCAGAAACGGAGCATCTGAAGGGTGAAAGAACGCTTCAGGTAAAACTTGCCTATATGCCCTGCCGCGCCACCGCCCGCACCGGTGTTACGCGCGCCGGCTTGGCAGCCGGCTTGCGTGGGACGCGTTGTTTGCGCGACTTTCTCGGCTTCAGCGGTTGTGGCATCCGCGTCAGCGCCATCAGCAGTACATCATCCATGCCGCCGGCTTGCACGACATGCATCTCGCGCAGCACGCGCTTCGGCACTTCGTCGAGGTCTTTCGCGTTCTTCTTCGGCATGATGAGCGTGCGAATGCCGGCGCGATGCGCAGATAGCAGCTTCTCCTTCAACCCGCCGATCGGCAGCACGCGCCCGCGCAGAGTGATCTCGCCGGTCATCGCCACGTCGCGCCGCGCTGGAATCCTCGTCAGCGCCGAGATCAGCGCGGTTGCCATGGTGATGCCGGCGCTCGGCCCCTCCTTGCTGATCGCGCCCTCGGGCGCGTGGATGTGAATGTCGTTCTTTTCGAAGGTGCGGCGCGGGATGCCCAATGCATCCGCCCGCGAGCGCGCATAGCTCAGCGCAGCCTTTGCGCTCTCCTGCATCACCTCGCCAAGCTGGCCGGTGAGAATGAGGTCGCCATCGCCCTCCATCAACGTCACTTCAATCTGCATCAAATCGCCGCCGGCCTCGTCCCATGCCACGCCGTTCGCCACACCCACCTGATCCTGCTCATCCATCTTGCCCCAATCGAACTGCGGCGGGCCGAGGAACTTTGACAGCATCGCGGGCGTAATGCGCCTTGCAAACGGCAGTTTCTCGGCCAGCTTGCGCGCTGCCTTGCGACAGACGTTGGCAATCTCACGGTCGAGATTGCGCACGCCGGCTTCATAGGTGTATTCACGGATGATGCGGCGAATCACCTCGTCGCTGAAGGCAATTGGCGCGCTCTTCAAGCCGTTCTCCTCGATTTGTTTTGGCACGAGATAGCGCTTGGCGATTTCGACTTTTTCTTCTTCGACGTAACCCGGAAACTCGATCACTTCGAGGCGGTCGCGCAGCGCCGGCGGGATGTCGTAGAGCGTGTTCGCGGTCGTCACCCACATCACCTTGCTCAGGTCATATGACAGGTCGAGGTAGTGATCGTCAAACTCGAAGTTCTGCTCAGGGTCCAGCACTTCGAGCAAGGCTGCGCTGGGGTCGCCGCGAAAATCCTCACCGAGCTTGTCGATCTCGTCCAGCACGAACAGGGGATTCACGGTGCCGGCGCGGCGCATGGTTTGCAAAATGCGGCCAGGCAATGCGCCGATATACGTGCGGCGATGACCGCGAATTTCGGCCTCATCATGCACGCCACCCACGCTCATGCGCACAAACTTGCGCCCAAGCGAATCGGCGATGCTGCGGGCAAGCGAGGTCTTGCCAGTGCCGGGCGGGCCGACGAAGCACAGGATCGGGCTGCGCGAATCATCGCCCTTGAGCTTGCGCACCGCGATGTGTTCGAGGATGCGCTCTTTGGCCTTGCTCAGGCCGTAATGACGCTCGTCGAGGATTTTCTGCGCATGTTTCACTTCCAACCGATCGTGCGTGGTTTCATGCCACGGCAATTCCAGCACCCAGTCGATGTAGTCGCGCACCATGCTCACTTCCGGTGACATGCTGGGCATCTGCTCCAGCCGAACCAGCTCGCGCTCGACCTTCTCGCGCGCAGCCTCGGGCAGTTTCTTTTTCTTCAGCCGCTCGCGCAGTTGGGCGATGTCGCCCATGCCGGCGTCGATCTCGCCAAGCTCCGCCTGTATCGAGCGCAGTTGCTCGCGCAGGTAGTACTCGCGCTGATTCTTATCCACTTCCTGCTGCGCGCGCTCGTGGATCTTGTCTTCCAATTCCAGCACATCCAGTTCTTTTGCCAGAATCGTGCTGAGTTTTTGCAGGCGCTGCACCGGATCAACCGCTTCCAAAATTTGCTGGCGTGTTGCGAGGTCAACCGGAACAGTTTGCGCGATGAAGTCAGCCAGCCAGCCCGGCTCATGGATGTTCATCGCATAGACGTACGACTCTTCGGGAATGCGCTCGTTCAAGCCGACGACGTTGTCGAACAGGGTGAGAACGGCGCGCATGAGCGCCTCGGAGGCCGGCCCGTGCGTCGCTGGCTCGCGCAACAGCTGCACTTTTGCCATTAGGAACGGCGTGGCCTGCACAAACTCGATCACCTTCACGCGCGCCATGCCCTGCACCAGCAAGCTGGCAGCGCCATCGGGCATGTTCAGCACGCGGCCGATGTTGACCAGTGTGCCGGCGTCATACAAATCGGATGGGCGCGGCTCATCCACCTCGGCAGATTTCTGCGCCAGCGCCACGGCCATGCTGCGTCCGCGCGCCACATCCAGCGCGCGCAGGCTGCGCTCGCGTGCCACGCTCAGCGGCAGCACCGAGCGCGGATACACCACCATGTCACGCAACGGCAACACCGGCAATTCAAGCACATCGGGCAGATTGGCCGACGCTGAGGCGTTGTCACGGCCTGGCAGTCCATTGCCAAAGCTCGCGCTCATCAGCCAGTCGTGCATCGTTTGATTGGCAGACGTTATATTCATCATGAAGTGAAAGAGATAACAGGGATTGTACGCTTATCAAAGACAGCATCTGCACGCGCGCGATTCATCTCTGTTCAAAGCAAAGAGGGCTTCGCCGGAAAATGTGGGCGCGCATCAAGGATGGGTGGCAAGCCGCCAGCGCCATGTCACACTGCGCGCGACTGATTCCCACACGTGCTCTGCCGGCGGTTGGCAGCTGTCAGCACAGATCGCGCTACGCCGAGCGATACACCAGCCCCTGCGCATCCGCATCCACAATGACCTTCGCCGGCGGCGTGGTCAGCGTGAGTAAATAGTCAGCCAGCTTCTCGCGAATGTTGCGCTGCAGAATGCGCCGCAGCGGCCGCGCGCCCATGCCCGGCTCGTTGTTCTGCGCCAACAGCCAGGCCTTGCCCGCCGGCGTCACCTCAATCGCGATGCCCTGCGCCGCCGTCAACCTGGCTTCCTTCGCGATCAACAAGTCGAGGATCTTCGCCATGACTTCAGGCGTCAGCAACTTGAACATCACGATGTCGTCGAGGCGATTCAGAAATTCCGGCCGGAAGAACTGCCGCACATCCAGCATTGCCAGCTCGCGCGCCTGATCGCCCAGCGAGGGATCGTTCAGGTAGCGCGCGCCGAGGTTGCTGGTCAGAATTATCACGGTCTCGGCAAAGTTAGCGAGCCGGCCCTGCCCATCGGTCAGCCGGCCCTCCTCCATCACTTGCAGCAAAATATCAAGGACGCGCGGGTGCGCCTTCTCAACCTCATCGAACAACACCACCGCATACGGCGACTTGATGACCTTCTCGGTCAGTTGCCCGCCGCTCTCATAGCCCACGTAGCCGGGCGGCGAGCCGATCAGCCGGTTGATCGTGTCGTCCTTCTGGTATTCGCTCATGTCGAGCGCGACCAGGTTGTCTTCGCTGCCAAACAAAAACTCGGCCAGCGCCTTCGCCAGCTCGGTCTTGCCCACGCCACTGGGGCCAAGAAACAAGAATGAGCCGATCGGACGCTTGGGGTCCTTCAAGCCGACGCGCGCACTGCGCACAGCGCGGCTGATCGCCATGATCGCGTCGTCCTGTCCCACTACGCGCTGTTGCAGCGCCTCCATCATCTGCGCGTATTTGGCGCGCTCGTTCTCGCCCAGCTTGGTCACCGGAATGCCGGTCATCATGCTGATGGCGTAGGTCACATCCTCGGCGCTGATGATGTTTTGAGGAGATTGCGCCGGCGGCACGCTCCCATTCACCGCCCCCCTCACAATGGCGCAAGCGCGATGCATCACCTGCACCGCGCTGCCGGGCAGGGGCGTCGCGCCAATATAGCGCGCGGCCAGCGTCGTCGCGATCTTGATGGCGCTGTCGTCGATGGCCATGCTGTAGTCACGCGTGAACTGCGGGCGCATCAGCGCGAGCATCTTCATGCACTCGTCTTGTGTCGCTGGCGGCACCTGCAAGGTGTGCGCATGCTGCACCACCGGCGCATTCGGCCTCACGCGCTCGTTGTAGTCGATCTCAGTCATCGTGCCAATCACCACGCAACTGTTTTCGACAATGGCCTTCTGCAAGTCCTTGATGGCGCTCGCCATCTGGTTGGTTTCGGGCCGGCCAAAGAAGCGGTGCATGTTGTCGATGAACAGCGCGCCGCCCTCGGCCATGCGCAGACCCAGCTGCATCGCCAGTTGCGGGTTGTCCAGCCATGCGCTCTCGCTCACCTCGATGATGGATTTAAGGTTCGCCGGCCCCTTGCCCTCTGCAATCAAAAACGCCAGCGACTGCGCCAGCGAGCGCCGGCCGCTGCCCGGCGCGCCGAGCAAAAACACATTGCGATCCGCCGCCAGCGACATCAGGCTGACCAACTCTTGCAGCAACTTCTCGCGCGCGAATACTGGCGCCAGCATGCCCTTCTTCGCCGCCTCCACCCAATCTGTCGTCGTGCTGCGCTTGCTGACAATGCCCTCGGCCATAAGCGACGCCAGCGCGGTGGGCGTGATGCCGCGCCGTTGCAGCAGGCCGGCGGTGCTGACGCCGGTTTGCGACAGCGCGCCCAGCACATGCTCGGTGGCAATGTAAATCTCGCCGCTCGCCAGCGCAATCGCGCGCGCTTCATCGATCACGATCAACGCCTCATCGCTCATCGGCGAGGTCGCATTCTGGTCGGTGATGTAGTCGAACTTCGCGCTGCGGCCATCGCGCAAACGCGCCTGCGTCTCCACTTCTTTGTCCAGGTCGGCAATCTTGAAGGCGCGCGTTTCGGCCAGCTTGGCGATGGCGCGATAGGCGGTGGTTTCTGTCATGCGCAAGAACGCAAGCAGCATCATTTCCGGCATCAGCAGGGGCCGGCCATATTGCCGCATCAGATCACTGGCGCGATCGAGCGCCTTGCGCGTGGTGCTATCGAGCAGGTCTTTGTTGAGCGTTGCCATTGATGGCGGAATTATCGCCGGTTTGCGCCGGCGGAATCGCTCGTCATCTGCTCAACTGCGCGTAGTACATCTCCGTGTCGTACTCAAAGGTCACGCGGCCAGCCTGCTGATGTGCCTCGAACAAATCGCGCAGCGCCTTCACCAGCGGCGCGTGGTTGGGATGGCCGGCTTCCGGCGCATACGATGAGGACATCAGCCGGCCCAGCAAACCATCGAAGTCGAACTGCTGTGCATTATCGAATCGCGCTTGGCCGACGCGCCGGCCAAAGAACGCTTCGATCACCGCGCCGGTCACGGTGTCCCGATGATTGGCGCGCGCATATTCCTCGGAGTAGGCGCGCAACATCTGGTCATATTCGCGCTGAAAGGGCGAACTGTCCACGCGGCGCGCATTCCAGATCAGCGCCACCCACCCCGCCGGCTTCAAGATACGCAAAAACTCACGGCGCGCCTGCTGAGCATCGAACCAGTGAAAGGCCTGGCCGGCGATGATCGCATCCACACTCGCGTCTGGCAGCGCCGTCGCCTCGGCTGTGCCATTCAGGCTGACGAAATGTGGATAGGCCGCAAGAAAGCGCTCGCCAGCCTCGCGCATCTCGCGGTTCGGCTCCACACCGATCACGCGATTGCCGTTGTCGAGAAAGAGCTTGGCCAACAGGCCGGTGCCGCTGCCGATATCGGCAATTACATCATTTGGCGTCAAGCCGCATTCGCCGGCAAGAAATGGGATGATCGCCGGCGGATACGCAGGCCGGTATCTCACGTAATTCTCTACGCGGGATGAAAAGCGTTGCGTTGAATTCATGGTTCGTCGTTCGCACCCAATGCCGTCGATGAAATAGCGCCGTCACTCAACAACAACACACGGTCTGCGCACAGGTCGATCAGGTGACGGTCGTGCGTGACAAGCAGCGCGCCGGCGCCACGTGCCACAAATCCACGCAGCACCGATGCAAGTTTCACCTTCGAAACGCCATCCAGCCCGCGCGTCGGCTCATCCAACAGCAGCAGCTTCGGCTGCGCCGCCGTCACTGCGCCGAGCGCCGCGCGCTGCCGTTCACCCACGCTCAGGTCGCGCGGGTAGCTGCCGGCGTATTGTGCCATGCCTAGCGCCGCCAGCGTCGCTTGCGCTTCGGCTGCTGCCAGCGCCGGCAACCCATGATTTCTGCGGGTGATGGCCAACTCGTCGGCCACCGTGTCAGCAAACAGCAGCGCATTGGGGTTTTGCGGCAAATACGCCACCTCGCGGCAGATGTCGGCAGTGTCGCGGCCGGCGATGCTGCGTTCGGCGACCTCAATTTCGCCGCGCTTCACCGCAATCAGCCCGACGATCGCCTTGAGCAGGGTGCTTTTGCCGGCGCCGTTGCGGCCCATCAGCGCAACCACCTCACCGGCGCGCACCTGCATATTCGCGCCGCGCAACACCATGCAATCACCATAGCCGGCGTGAAGGTTCGTGATGCGCAATACAACCTGTCCTGAGCCAGCCGAATCATCATGCGTCGGCGCGCTGTCCGGCTGGCACAAGGCAGATGAAACCTCGCTCTCGACGATTGCTCCGTCACTCATCATCACCACGCGTTGCACAAACGGCGCCACGCGCTCCAGGCGGTGCTCACTCAGCGCAATGGTCAGGCCGCGCTCGCGGTTGAGTTTTGCGACAGCATTCAACACCTCGCGCGCGCTGTCGTCGTCCAGTTGCGATGTCGGCTCATCCAACACCAGCACCTGCGGTTGCATCACCAGCGCCGAGGCGATGGCGACGCGCTGCTGTTCGCCGCCACTGAGCAGGGCAATAGTGCGCCGGCGCAGATGCTCGATCTCCAGTTGCCGCAATACCGTATCAATGCGCCGGCGCATCTCGTCGCGCGGCACGCCGGCGTTCTCCATCGCAAACGCAATCTCATCCTCAACCACGTCGACAACGAATTGCGACTCCGGCTCCTGAAACACCATGCCCACCACGCGCGACATGCGCGCCGGCCCCTCATGAATGGGGTCCAGGCCGGCGACGCGAATTTGGCCGCTGATGCGACCGCCGGTGAAATGCGGCACCAGGCCATTGAGCGCGCGCAGCAGCGTGCTTTTGCCGCTGCCGCTGGGGCCGGCCAGCAACACAAATTCACCTCTGCCGATGGACAGTGAGATGTCGCGCAGCGCCGGCGTGTTTGCGCCCGGATAGCGGTAGTCCAGCGATTGAATCTCAATCATGGGCGCAAAGTGTAACCAAGCGTCGCGCCCTCTCGCAAAGGACTACTTCAACGTGCTGAGATAGGCGATCAACGCCTTCAGATCCCCTGGATCGCGAATGACCTGCTGGAAGTTCGCCGGCATGGTGCCTTTGGGGCAGGGGCCGATCGGGCATTTTGGCACGGTATAGGCGTCGGGGTGCACGATCGACTGCTCGATATATTCGGCGGCAGTGGTCGCCAGCGGCTGCCCTTGCAGATTCAGCTTGTAATCATCGCTGGCGATGCGCTCCAGCGAGACAGTGGCGATGTGGGTCAGCTCGGTGGCAACTTCCCCCTGCGTGCCCACCCCTGTGACGGCGTGGCAGGCCGTGCATCCGGCGCGCTGATAGACGTCCTTGCCGCGCGCCAGCACGGTCGGGTCAAGGGTGGGTTCCGGTGTGGGCACAGCAGCCGCGGGGGCAGGCTCAGGCGTGGCCGGCGCCGAGGCTGAGCAGGCAGCCAACATCACGGTCATTGCCAACCCAGCGAGTGTCGCCGGCGCAATCCTTCTCATGGAAATCATGACCATTCCTTTCACCGGCATGAAGCGCCGGCAAACTGGAGTGTATGCAGGCACCGGCGCATTTCCGCCATCCCATCGGGCAGAAATCTCATTAAACCATCGGCCAGCATTGCGCCGGTGGCCAGTTCCCACGTAAACTAGAGTCTGTGAGGCTCTGGCGGTTTGCACGACTGTCAGGGTCTTTTTCAAAACATGGCTCCCGTCTTCGCCCCTTTCATCGTATGCGCCGCCGGCGCAGCGCTCGCCGGTATTTTCACCCTCACGCCGCTTGGCCGGCGCATCCCAACAAATGTGATGGGCTGGATGCTGTCCATCGCTCCAGCCGCAGCCTTCATCCTGCTCCTACAGTGGGCGCCGGCTCTCATCGCCGGCGAAAAATTCGTCGGCAGCTTCGCCTGGCTGCCTGCGCTCGATATTCAAATTTCGCTGTGGCTGGATGGATTGAGCGCGCTGTTCGCGCTGCTCGTCACCGGCATCGGCGCGCTGGTTGTGATCTATGCCGGCTACTACTTCACCAATGCGTTCAGCACCCCAGAAGAAAGAGGCGAGAACAAGGACGCCCGCTTTTTCCTCTACATCCTGCTGTTCATGATGTCGATGCTCGGCCTGGTGCTGGCCGGCGATGTCATCACGCTGTTTGTGTTTTGGGAAGGCACGAGCATCACATCGTTCCTGCTCGTCGCCTACAAGACCAAAGATGAAACAGCGCGCAAGGGTGCGTTCAAGGCGCTGTTCATCACGGGCGGCGGCGGCATCGCGCTGCTGGCCGGCCTGCTCTTCGTCAGCGCTGTTGCCGGCGGGACAGACTTCGCTGCCATCTTGAAAAGTGGTGCTGCGTTGCGCGAGAGCGCATGGTATCCAGTCATGTTTGGCCTGGTCGCGCTCGGCGCATTCACCAAGAGCGCGCAAGTGCCGGCGCACATCTGGCTGCCCAATGCGATGAGCGCGCCAACGCCGGCCTCGGCCTTCCTGCACAGCGCGACGATGGTGAAAGCTGGCATCTACCTGATGGCGCGCTTGTTTCCTGCGCTTGGCGGCACCGATCTGTGGTTCTGGACGCTGATTCTCTTCGGCACGGTCACCATGCTGGTCGGCGCGATCATCGGCATGAAGCAAACTGACCTGAAGGCTGTGCTGGCATTTTCAACCATCAGCCAGCTTGGAGTGTTGATGTTTTTGATCGGGCAATCGAATGCGGCGGCGTTCAAAGCATTGGTGATCGGCGTCATTGCGCATGCGTTATACAAGGGCGGCTTGTTTCTCATCACCGGCATCGTCGATCTCAGCACCGGCACGCGTGACCTGCGCCGGCTGGGCAAAATCTGGAAGCTCATGCCGTTCAGCTTCATCATCGCGGCAGTCGCCGGCATGTCGGCGGCCGGCCTGCCACCGCTGCTGGGCTTCCTGTCAAAGGAAACCCTGCTCGCCGATATCCTCGAACATCCTGCACCTGGGTTGTGGGTGCTGCTGTTGCCGGCGGCGGTGGTGGTCATGGGTGCATTCATGCTGGCCGAAGCGGCCATCCTGGTGGTGGACACCTTCGTCACCGAGCCTGGCGCCGGCTTCCCGACGCTCTATCTGGGTCTGCCGCTGACCGGCGAAGGCATCGACGATCCAGAAGACGTCGAAGAGATTGATTTGCACAAGCATCCCTTGAATCTTCCCCGCGTCCGGGCAAGACGCGGGAGGGAAGCGCTGGTCGGCATGCTGCTTGGGCCGGCGGTGCTGGCTGCACTGTCAATCGTGTTTACTGTTGCGCCCTTCGCCGGCACAAGCGATTTTCTGGCGCAGGCCGCCGGTGCGGCATACGGAGCGCCCGTGAAGGTTTCGCTTGAACTGTTTCACGGCATCAACCTGCCGCTCATCCTCAGCCTCATCGCCATCTCGCTCGGCGTCGCGTTGTTCATCTCGCGCAGCACGGTGCGCAGCGTATTGTTGCGCATGGACGAAAATCTCTCGCTCAACCGCGTCTACGATGCCACACTTGCCGGCATCGACAGGCTGGCTCGCTGGGCAACGATGACGCAAGCCGGGCGCGTGCGACACTACTTGATGGTGATGGTCGTCACCGTCCTCGGCCTGCTGCTGCTGTTTGGCGACCTGCCTCGGGTGCTGGCCATTGCGCTCTCGCCGGCGAACCTCGCCCGAGAGGCCGAGCCGGCGGCAACCCTGCAAAACGGTTTGCGCGCGCTCAGCTTCTTGCTGATCGTGGCAGCGTCATTCGTGACAGTCATCATCAAGCGCGACCTGTTCGCCATCCTCGCGCTCGGCGCATCAGGGCTGGCAATGTCGTTGCTCATCGCGCTTGAACCTTCGCCGGATGTGGCGCTCGTGCAAGTCGTCGTCGATGTCCTGTCAACCGTGGTGCTGGTGCTGGCGCTCTCGCGGCTGCCGCGCGCGCAACGCGAGAAAGCCGAGCAATTCAATCGCGCGCACGCAGCCACAAACGTGCCGCGCGACGTGTTCCTGGCGGCAGCGATGGGCGCCGTGGTGGCGGTGATCTGCCTGTATGCATTCATGTCACGCCCGCGCGAGTCGATCGTCACGCCCTTTTACGAAGCGAACAGCAAACCGCTGACCGGCGCGGCCGATATCGTCGGCGCGATCGTAGTTGACTTTCGCGGCTTCGACACCTTGATCGAGATCACCGTGTTCAGCATGGCCGGCGCCGGCGTCTACACGCTCTTGCGCCACGCGATGAAGCGGCGCGAGACTGCGCAACTGGAGGCAAAAGGGCAAAGTGACGACTTTGCCGAGGATGCACTCGAAGCGAACAGTGACCTGCACGACACACTGCCGGAATTCATCAAGGGCATCGGCAGCCGGCGCACGTCGTCGTTCGTGCAAATGCTGGCGCATGTGGCGCTGCCGCTGGCATTGGTGGTGGCCTGCGTGCACATGATCTTTGGTCACGACCAACCGGGCGACGGCTTCACCGCCGGTGTCATCGTCAGCCTCGCCATCGGCTTGTGGTATGTGGTGTTTGGCTACGACGAAGTGAAACGGCGCGTGGGCTGGTTGAAGCCGTCGCTGCTGATCAGCGCCGGCATCATGACAGTGATGCTGGGCAGCATCGCGCCGGCGTTCCTCGGCGGCACGTTCTTCGCACCGTTCAACTTTGGCATGGCGCTCGGCCTGCCGCTGCCCACGGGCTTCGATCTCAGCACATCGTTCTTGTTTGAAATTGCGATCTGCCTCAGCGTGATCGGCAGCGCAACCTTCATCCTCGACACGCTCGGTCATCCAGAGCGCGACCTGGAGTAATCATGGAAATCATTTCTGCACTCGCCATTGGCGCGCTTTTTGGGCTGGGCATCTACCAATTGCTGCGCCGCAACGTCATTCGTTCAGCCATCGGCATGGTCATCATCTCGAACGCAGTAAACCTGTTCCTGCTGTCCATCGGCGCATACAACGGCGTGGTCGAGTCATATGCCAAGGCGATCGGGCAGCGCAGCGATGCTTTGCCGCAGGCGCTCATCCTGACTGCTATCGTCATCAGCCTCGGCGGATTCTCATTCGTGCTGGCGACGCTCTTTGTCATCTCCACGCGCTACCGCACCGGCGATAGCGATGAGATCAGGGGCCTCACGAACTGACGGATCGCGATCCGTCTTTT
Organism: Thermoflexales bacterium; assembly: GCA_039810125.1. Lineage (GTDB taxonomy): Bacteria > Chloroflexota > Anaerolineae > J036 > Brachytrichaceae > JBDHWI01. The sequence continues at coordinate 24,457 of JBDHWI010000007.1, forward strand.
CACATCCGCGCGCACAAACACAGAGAGATCACCAATCAGAAATGACGCAAACTTTGTTGGCCATTCTTCCCTTCGTCGTGCCGCTGGCCGGCGCCGTGATCGCCCTGCTGCTGCGCGACAACCTTCGCCTGCAATCGCTGTGGGCGCTTGGCGCGATGCTGACAGCGCTCATCCTGAGCAGCTTCCTGTTGTTCATGGTGGCGAGCGCCGGCCAACCGCTCGTCTTTCAGATGGGCGCGTGGCCGGCGCCCTTTGGCATCAGCATCGTGGCCGACCTGTTGAGTGCGACGATGGCGGTGATGGTGCAGGTGGTGTTCCTGTTCGGCTTCATCTACGCGCTGGGCAGCAAGGACAAGGCCACGCACTATCCGACGTTTTACCCGCTGTTCCTTACGCTGTGCGCCGGCCTCACCGGCGGCATGTTGACTGGCGACATCTTCAACCTCTTCGTCATGGTCGAGTTGATCGTGATCAGCGGCACGGTGCTGACCGCCATCAGCGATGACCGTTACGGCGCGGAAGCAGCCTACAAATACTTCATGATCAACGTGTTCGGCACGTTCTGCCTGCTGTTCGGCATCGGCGCACTCTACATCGGCTACGGCACGCTGAACATGGCAGACCTCGCGCGGCACATTGCGGCGCGCCCGAACGAGCCAATCCTGTTTGCCGGCGTCGTGTTCCTCACCATCACGTTCATGATCAAGAGCGCGATCGTGCCATTCCATTTCTGGCAGCCCGATTTTCACACTGCCGCGCCCACACCCGTTTCGGCGATGCTGTCGTCCGTTGTCGTCAAGCTGGGCGTGTATATGTTCTTCCGTATGACCACGCTGATCGTGCCGCACATGACCTGGCTGCATGGGTTGCTGATCGTCGCCGGCATCGTCGGCATCATCTTTGGCGGCTTTGGCGCAACCGGCACACACAACGCCAAGCGCATGTTCGCCTACTCCACGCTCGCGCAGATTGGCTTCATCCTCGTCGGCATCGGCTGGGGCACGCCGCTCTCGCTGGCCGCGGCGCTCATCTTCACAGTCAACCACGCGCTGATCAAGAGCGCGATGTTGATGCTAAGCGGTTACCTCGCCAGCCGCGCGCCGGTGAAGAGCGCGTCCTTCAGCGTGATCAAAGGCACGGGCAAATATGCGCCATTTGCCGGCGTGCTGTTTTTTCTGGGCGGCATGGCGCTTGCCGGTCTGCCGCCCATGAACGGCTTCATCAGCAAGCTCACCTTGTTTCGAAGCGGTGTGGTTGCATCACAGGCCGGCCCCCTCAGCGAGACATCATTCTGGCTGCCGCTGGCGCTGCTCGGCGTCAGCAGCATCATGACGCTGGTGTACGTGTTCCGCGCGCTGATGAAAATCTGGTGGGAGCCATTTGAGCCAGACAACGCCGGCGACAAGATGAAGGCGCGCGGCGACTTGCTGGTTGCGCCGGCTGGCTTGATCGCGCTGTGCCTGCTCTTCGGTCTGTGGGGCGGACCGCTGGTGAATCTGGCGCAAGACACCACTGCGTGGATTTCCACGCCAGAAAAATATGTGCAGGCGGTAATGAAAGAGTCGCTATCATCACATGTTGCATGGCCTGTCGGGGAAAAATGAAGCGACCTTGACGCTCGACTGCTGATTCTTGAAAAATGGCTTATTTGCGAACGATCATCCTTTCGCTGCTGATCTACCTGGCATTGACGATGAATCTTGAGACGTCGAACATCGTCGCCGGCCTGTTGATCGGCGCCGGCGTGGCGGTGTTGACCCGGCCGACGCGCACACATGTGCCGCTGCGCCGGCTGCCGCAGGGCATCATTGTCTTTTTCGTCTATGTCGCCCTGCTCGCCCTGGACGTGATTCGCAGCGGCGTCAACGTCGCGCGCATCGTGCTGGATCCAAAGCTGCCGATTCGACCCGGCGTGATCGCAATCAAGTCTGACATGAGGAGCGAGCTTGGCACCGCGCTCAGCGCGCACGCCATTACCATTACGCCTGGCGAAATGGTGATCGAGATTGGCGATGATGGCACGATGTACACCCATTGCCTGGATGTCGTGAACAGCAGCGCCGGCGCAGACGCTGCGCAAGCCAAGCGCCGCGAAATGCTGGAGAAAATCTTCGATTGATTTTGAGTTGTGAATTTTGAATGTCATCCATCACGTCAAACGGAATTCACGCTTCCCATTTGCTGTTTCAGCATGAAAGAGCTGCTAAATACCATCCTGCTCATCTCACTGGTGATTCACATCGGCTTGATCGCGGTGTGCGTGTGGCGCGTGTGGCGCGGCGAAAACGTCATCGACCGCCTGCTGGCTGCCGACTTGATCGCCACGCTCGTGCTGGCAATCTTCATCATCATCGCCATCGACACCGGCAACCAGCGTTTCATCGATCTTGCGCTTGGCCTGGCCGCGCTCGGCTTTATCGGCACCATCGCCCTTGCGCGTTATATCGCAAACAGGCAGATGTTTTGACATGGAAACCATCGGCTATCTCCTCGCCATCCTCGCGGTGCTGACTGGCACGGCATTTTCAATCATCGGCATCATTGGCATGCTGCGTTTGCCGGATGCGCTTGCGCGGCTGCACGCCACCGGCAAGGTCAGCACGTTCGGGGTGATTCTGCTGCTCGTCGCGGCGGCCATAGCTCTGCCTGGGGTGTGGGGCAAGGCACTGGTCATGATCGCGCTGCTCGCGATTGCCGGCCCGGTCGTCTCGCACGCGCTCGGCTCAGCGGCGTACCGGCTCGGCATCCCGATGAAGCGCGCAGTGCGCGATGACCTTGCAGATGAACAGATGCAGGGCTGACGAATCACCTGTTCCTCTTGTCACCTTGCCGCCGATGATCCCTCACATGAGCAGCCGTTTCGTCAACATCGCCGGCATGCGCATGCGGCATGCGCAAGTGCAGGTGATGGATAATTGCGGTCACTGGCCGCAACGCGAGCGACCGGATGAATTCAATCGCATCCTCAACGAGTTTCCCCATGACTAACCCAGCCGGCGCGCACATGCGCGCAGAAATCTTCGAGCAACCCGCGACGCTGCAGCAGTTGATTAACCACGCCGGCGTCGTGCTGCAACCGGTGGCGCAAGCCGCGCGCGATTGCAATTTCGCCATGCTGGCTGCGCGCGGCAGCAGCGACAACGCCTCCACGTACGGCCGCTATCTGTTGGAAGGGCTGGCTGGCCTGCCGACTGCGCTGGCCGCGCCATCGCTCTACACCCTCTACAACACGCCGCCGCGCCTGCGCAACTCACTCGTCATCGGCGTGTCGCAGAGTGGCGCAGCTGCCGATGTGATTGCGGTGCTGGACGAGGGGCGCAGGCAGGGCGCCGTGACGCTCGCCATCACCAACACCGCCGGCTCGCCCATGACGCAGGCAGCCGACCACGTGTTGCTGCTGAACGCCGGCGTGGAGAAGGCGCTGGCTGCAACGAAAACCGTCACCGGTCAGTGCGCCGCCTATGCGCTGCTCGCAGCCAACCTCGCGCCACAATCCAGCTTAAAAAATGATCTGCAGCTGTTGCCGGCATATGTGGAAAACGTATTGAAGCTGGATGGGGCGCTGACGCATGCTGCACAGGCATGGGAAGGCATCGAGCGCGTGGTCGTGATCGGGCGCGGTTACACCTATGGCGCATCAGAGGAGATCGCGCTAAAGCTGAAAGAGACTTGCTTCATCGCGGCGCAGGCCTACTCTGCGGCAGACTTCTTGCATGGGCCGCTGGCGATGATTGAGCCGGGCTATCCGATGATGGTGCTGCTCAATCACGATGAAACACTGGAGATGACGCTGCAATTCGTGCAGCGCGTGTTGCAACGCGGCGGCAACGTGCTGTGTCTTAGCACATCGCCGGCGGCAGCGGCGACAAAGAATCTACAAGCCGGCGAGGGCGCGCTGCATGTGTTGGAAATTGGCGAGATGCCAAGCCTGCTGGCGAATGTCCCCTTCATCGTTGCCGGCCAGCTCTTCGCCATGCACCTCAGCATCAAGCGCGGCCACAATCCGGATGTCTCGCGCGGCGTTACCAAGGTCACCGTCACGCATTGAGCATTTCAACGCAACGGCGCGAGCAAGACGCTCGTTTTGCCGTTGCGGCGATGTTCATTCATCCTTGCGCAGCGCAGGGAAGAGCAGCACCTCGCGGATCGAGTCTTTGTTGGCAAACATCATCACCAGCCGGTCGATGCCCATGCCAAAGCCGCCGGCGTTGGGCATGCCAATCATCAGCGCGCGCACATAGTCATCGTCCACCGGATTCGCCTCGCCCTCTTCGGCATTTTGCGATTCAGCCAGAAAGCGCGCGCGCTGGTCGAGCGGGTCGTTGAGTTCGGTGAAGGCGTTGCAGAGCTCCGCGCCGCCGATGAAACCCTCGAATCGCTCGACTGTGCCGGGGTCGCCGGCGACGCTCTTCGCAAACGGCGAGATGTCGCGCGGGTATGCATACAAGAACGTCGGCGCGATCAAATCTTTCTCGACATAGTCGCCGATCAACGCATCCACGATCTTGCCCCACGGCTTGCCCTTCACTGCGTCTGGTGTCAACAGCTTGCGGCGCACCACTTCATCGGCCAGCGATTCGAGGTCAGGGAAATGCGTGTAATCGATGCCAGTCTTCTCCAGAATGGCATCGCGCAGCTTGATGCGCTTGAACGGCTTGAGCCACTCGATGGTGTGGCCGCGAAATTGCGTTTTGCCCTCAGCGGACGCCGGCAACACCTCACGCGCCACATGCTGCAACATCCGCTCGGTCAGGTCCATCACGTCATACATGTCCATGTATGCCGCATAGAACTCCAGCATCGTGAATTCGGGGTTGTGCTTGAAGCTCACGCCCTCGTTGCGAAAATCACGCCCCAACTCATACACGCGCTCCAGATTGCCAACCAACAGGCGCTTCAAATACAGCTCGAACGAGATGCGCAAAAACAAATCCTGATCGAGTTGGTTGTGGTGCGTGGTGAAGGGTTTCGCCGCCGCGCCGCCATAGAGCGGTTGCAGCACCGGCGTCTCCACCTCAAGGAAATCCTCGCCATCCAGAAAGTTACGAATGGCCTTGATGATCTTCGCGCGCAGGATGAACACCTCGCGCACGTCGGGGTTCACCGCCAGATCGACATAGCGCTGGCGGTAGCGCAGTTCTGGGTTGGTGAATGCGCTATAGCGCATCACGCTGCCGTCGGCCTGTTTCTCTTCCTTGGCAATGGGCAGCGGGCTGAGCGACTTGCTGATCAGATTCCAGGCAGTCACCCGCAGCGAGGGCTCGCCGGTCTTCGTCACCATCGGCACGCCGCGCGCCTCAATGAAGTCGCCCAGGTCGATCTCCTTCAACAGGTCGAAAGATTCCTTGCTGATGGAATCATCGCCGACGCGGGCGAAGAACTGGATGCGCCCGCTGCCGTCTTCGACGCCGAGGAATGCCGCCTTGCCCATCACGCGTCTGGCGACGACACGGCCAAGCACGGCAATTTCCGAGTCGCCGGCGTGATTCTCGGCTGTGGCAAGCGCAAGATCGAGGGCGCGCGCAGCCAGCACGCGGTCGCGGACGAATTGGGCGCGCGGGGGATAAGGATCGACGCCGGCGGCGCGAAGCCGCTCAAGCTTCGCCAGCCGCTCGCGCTCGACTTCTGTGAGTTCCATTTTGGATTGCGGATTGCGGATTGCGGATTATGGATGGAACGTCACGATCCAAAGTCCGCAATCCGCAATTCAAAACCCAAAATTACTTCTTCGCTTCCTGCATCTGCTGCAGAGTGCGATCGAGCAGTTCGTTCTGCGGGTTGCTCTTCTTCACGGGGCGGTCGCCGGCCTCAGATGCCGTCTGCGCGCGCTTGATGCGCTGGGCGCGGGCAAAGGCCGCCGCGAACGGGCTGAGTTCTTCCTCCGGGCCGGATGACAGGGAATAGTCATCGGGGTTCACGTTGTCCAGCGCCAGGTCGATCTGGCGCTTGCCCGGGTCCACCTTGGTCACGCGCACGGTCACATGCTCGCCCTCGCTGACGAGGGCATGCATGTCCACGAAGCTCATGTTCATGGCCGAGGCGCGCACCATGCCGTCGCGCTCTGCGCCGATGTCGATGTAGGCGCTGTTGCGCTCCACGCGGGTCACGGTGCCGGTGAACTTCTCACCCTTGCGGATGCGCTCCCACGGCAGCGCCGGCGGCTCGATCATCGTCAGGCCGATGCGGCGCTTGGCTTCGTCCACTTCCACCACCCACGTGTCGTCGATCATGTCGCCGACCTTGGGGCGGTCGCCCTTTGGCATCAGATTGAAGGGGATGAGGCCGTGCTTGGGGCCGTCGAAGTCGACGAAGACGCCAAAGCTCTCAACCGAGACCACCTTGACGCCGGCCAACTTCTCGCCGATTTTCAAATTGTCCCAGCCGAATTCGGCGGGGCGATGCATGGTGAGGTCGATGCGCTTGCGCGCAAGGTTCACCTTATTGACGAAGACGTCAATTTCATCGCCGGCCTTCAACACATCCGCCACGCGCGTCACAGGCTGATCACCCTGCGACAGTTGTGAGATGTGGATGAAGCCATCCACGCCAACGCCGACATCGACAAATGCGCCGCCCAGTTCTACGCGCGTGACCTTGCCCTTGAGCGCCTGGCGCGGCTTCAAGGTATCGAGGGTCAGGGGCGCGTCGGCGGCGGGCGCGCTATCGGCAACTGGAACTTCGAGATTTTCGTCACTCACGGGAAAGTCGTCCTTTTGAAAGTAAGCAGATTTTGAGGTGTGCCGCAACGGGGTGCACCAAAAATTCAGAGCCGCGCCATTGTATATGAAGTGGCGGGGCATGTGAAGCGCTTTTCAACCTGTTTTCTTAGATTTTTTGAAACGACAGAATCATCCGATGATTCAGTTGCCGGCGTCTGTCTGCTCGGCGAGGCTTGCACTGGCCGCATGGCGCTTGCCCAACTTCGCCACACGGTATTAAATCGCCATTACAAACTTTCCAGTCTGGAGGCTCGCCTGTATGAAGGAATACGCCACGGAGAAACTGCGCAATGTCGCTTTGCTGGGTCACGGCTCCAGCGGCAAGACCACATTCGCAGAGGCGCTGCTGTTCGCCGCCGGCAACAGTTCGCGCATGGGCAAGGTCGAAGATGGCAGCGCCATCTCTGACTACGATGATGAAGAAAAGCGGCGCAAGCAATCGATCAGTCTCAGCGTTGTGCCGGTCGAGTGGAAGGACTACAAGATCAACCTGCTCGACACCCCCGGCTACGCTGATTTTTTTGGCGAAGTGAAGAGTGCCGTGCGGGTGGCCGATCTCGGCCTGATTTTTGTGGATGCGGTGAGCGGCGTCGAAGTCGGCACCGAGTTGGCCATGCAGGCCGTCGACGAGGCCAAGATCCCGCGCGCCGTGCTGATCAGCCGCATGGATCGCGAGAACGCCAATTTCGGCGCGGTGATGGAGCAACTGCACGAGGCGTTTCACCAGGACATCGTGCCGCTCATGCTGCCAGTTGGCGCGCAGAGCAGCTTTGAAGGCGTGGTCGATCTCGTGAGCCGGCGCTTCTTGAAAGGGCCAAAAGGCGACGTGGCCGACATCCCCGCCGGCATGGCCGACGAGGTGGAAGCCGCCCGCGCACGTCTGATGGAGGCCGCCGCCGAGGGCGAGGACGATCTGATCGAGAAATATTTCGACGTCGGCGAACTCAACGACGAGGAATTCATTCGCGGCCTGCGCAGCGCCATCCGCAAGCGCACCTTCGTGCCGGTGTTCTGCGCCTCGCCGGCGCTCAGCCTCGGCGCGCATGCCATGCTGTTTTCGCTGGTGAACTACGCGCCGACGCCCTCTGACATGGATTCACACGCCGACGATGGCCAGCACGGCCAGGTCTTGTTCATTTTCAAGACCACCGCCGATCCCTTCGTCGGCAAGGTCAGCTACTTCCGCGTGATCGAAGGCCCGATCAAGGGCGGCGACACGCGCCTGGTGAACAACCGCACCAACGAAGAGGAGCGCATTGCCTCGATCTTCGTGCAACGCGGCAAGGAGCAGATCACCGTGCCACTGCTGCACGCCGGCGACATCGGCACGGCAGCCAAGCTGACCAGCGCGCTGACCAACGACACCCTGAGCGACCGCGGCCATGCCGTGCAGTTGCCGCCCATCGAGTTCCCGAACCCATTGTTCTCGGTGGCGATTCAGCCCAAGACGAAGAACGACGCCGGCAAGATCAGCGCCTCGCTGGTGCGGCTGTGCGAAGAGGACCCCAGCTTGCGCCACACGAACGACAGCAGCACGAAGGAGACGCTGCTGCTGGGCATGGGGCAGGCGCACATCGACGTGGCAGTGCACCACCTGCACAACAAGTTCGGCGTGGATGTGGACACGACCGTGCCAAAGGTGAGCTACCGCGAGACAATCCTGAAGCACGGCCAAAGCCGCTATCGCCACAAGAAGCAGACCGGCGGCGCCGGCCAATTTGCCGAGATCGAGATGGCGGTGGAGCCAAGCGAGCCAGGCGCCGGCTACGTCTTCGAGTGGAAGGTCTTCGGCGGCGCCATCAGCGGATCGTATCAAACCAGCATCGAAAAAGGCATCAAGCAGGTGATGGAGAACGGCGTGGTCGCCGGCTACCCGGTGGGCGACGTGAAGTGCATCGTGCTGGATGGCAAGGAGCATGCCGTCGACTCGAAGCCGATCGCGTTTGAAATCGCCGCGCGCAACGTCTTCCGCGAGGCGTTTGAGCAGGCCAACCCGCAGTTGCTGGAGCCGATCTATCGCTTCACGATCATCGTGCCGGAGGCGAGCGCCGGCGATGTGATGGGCAACCTCAAGACCAAGCGCGCCCAGATCATCGGCATGGATCAGCGCGCCAACAAGACCGTGATCACGGCGGATGCGCCGCTGGCCGAGATGCAGCGCTACAGCACCGATTTGCGCAGCATCACCCAGGGGCGCGGCATCTTCGACATGGTGTTCGACCATTACGCGCCGATGCCGCCCAACCTCGCGCAAGCCATCATCGCCAAGCACAAGGCTGAGGCCAGGCCGGATGAAGAGTAAACCATCTACGTGCGACGCGCCTTGAGCCTTTAACATCTGGCAGCTTTGTAGCTGGGCGCATCGCGTATTCGACCGCAGCCGCCGCACTCGCAATGGGTGCGGCGGTTTTTTTGTTCTCAATATCGCAATACTTTTGGCATATTGATGCGTGCAGTTTTGCTGAAATATTACGACTGTCTAAGTGATTCGAAAGCCGTGCTTGGATTATTTTGGACGTGGATGTGAAATTGATCGAGATACGGATAAGTAAACGGTAAGGATTGCGCATGATTGCCACAAACGGGACGATAATGGCGGCTGACAAGCGCGCGGCGAGGGACGCGCGTGCGCAAAGTGCATCATCGCAGGACGTGTTAGGCATGGCAGTCGCACTTCAGTGGCATATTGCCACAAACAGCAGTGACGCTATCGCCCTGGCAACATCGCACAACGCCGAGACGGGCATTGGTCAAAAGGATGTCGTGATCGTGGTGTGCGATGCGCAGCAGGGCGGCCGGCATGACACGCACCTTGCCGCCGGCCTCGCCCGCGACGTCTTTGACACATATGCCGCCCAGACACAATCCGCTGCCGCGCGGACGGCGAACTATGTTGAACTGGCGCAGCAACTCTCGGACGCGATCGTGCAAAGCCTGAAGCGCGCGCAGCACGTCGGCCAACCCGCTGTCGCCGGCATGCTCACCGCCCCGCCCAGCCCCGCCGCCCACTACAACATCGTTGCAGTCGTCATCCACAGCGGTCAGCTCTTCGTTGCGCGACACGGCGACGGCGATGTGTTTCTGCTGCGCAGCGGCCATTTGCAATACCTGACCGACGCTGCCTTTGCCGCGCCGCATGCCAGCGCGCTGGAGCCGGACCTGGGTCAGTTGGACCTGGCCGGCGAGGATCGCGTGCTGCTCTGCACCGGCACATTCAGCAAGGCGCTGAAGGAGGGGCAGATCAAGTCGGTGCTGCGCGCCACAGCCTCTTCGCGCAAGGCTGCCCTCAATCTGCTCGAACTTGCCCAACGCGCCAATGTGACCCAGCCGCTGGCGCTCGCGGTGGCCGACTACGTCAGTGGCCGAACCGGCGTCTTTCCGGCAGAGCCTGTCTCCACGGCGCCGGCAGCGTCTGTAACTGGCCCGCGCCGCGGCACCTTTCGCACGCTGCTTGCGGGGCTGGGATTGATCGCCTTGATCAGCCTGGCGGTGCTGGCGTTCAACACCTTTGCCGGCAGCAACAACGGCAATACATCGACTTCCGGCAGCGCCACAGCCACCTTGACTGCGCCGGCTGGCACGCTCTTGCCGGCGGTCGTCATCACACCGACACTAACCATCACGCCAACGGTGGAGCCGACCGATACGGCGACACCCTCTGCGACGCCAACCGCGACGCCAACGAACACGCCGACGATTGCGCCGACCGACACACCACAACCCACCGCAACCAACACGCCGGCGCCGACCCGCCGGCCGACTCGCCGGCCGCCCACGGCCACGCCGGTGCCGCCCACCGCGACACCAGAGCCGCCCACGCCGGCGCCGACGCTCGCACCGACGAACACGCCAGTTCCGCCGCCACCAAGCGGAGGCGGTGGCGGGCAACCGGAGCCGACACCGGTGCCGTGTCCACCTAACGCAACCTGTGGCTGATCATTAAACAAGACTTGACAAGCTTCGGAGACTTGTCAGTTTTTCAAAGAGAGGGGAAGTATCGTGAAACGCAGATGCGCCATCATCGCACCAGCGCTGCTCACAGGCGCGCTCGCCACATTGCTGTTCGCAACGCTGGCCTTTGCGCGGTCACTGGCTGCGCCGCCGACTATCGCCATGGTCACGCCGGCCAGCGCAGTCGCCGGCCAGGCGTTCACTGTCGTCATCACCGGCGCCAATTTCGAGATCACCTCGACGGTGACGTTGAACAGCGTGGCGCTGTCGGTGAGCAGCGCAACGTCCGACACGATCACTGCCACGGCCAGCGCCGGCGCATTCAACGTGGCCGGCGTCTACCCGCTGGCAGTCACCACATCGGAGGGCCAGGCCAGCAGCACATTTGAGATCGTCGCCGGACCAGCGGCGCAGATCAGCGTTGCGCCGGCGAGCGCCAATATGGTCGCCGGCGGCAGCCTGCTCTTCACGGCGGCAGTGAGTGACGCGCTGGGCAACCCCATCACCGCCGGCACTGTGAACTGGTCGATGCCGACTGGGTCCGGCACGCCCAGCTTCAGCGGGCAAACCTCGCGCAGCGTAACCTTCAGCATCACCACCGCCGGCGCAAAGACGATCCAGGCCAGCTTTACCGGCGTGCCGAATGCCATCGCCAGCATCAACGTCAGCCCCAGCCTGCCGCTGCTCAGCGTGATGCCGGCCAGCGCGGTCACGCTCGACGCCGGCGGCAGCGTGTCGTTCACCGCGTCAGTGGCCGACGTGTATGGCAACAGCGTGACGACCGACACGGTGCAATGGTCGAGCAGCGTCGGCTCGCTCACCGCCAACAGCGGCAACGCCACGACCTACACGCCGCCGACCACGCCGGCGACCTACCTCGTCACAGCCACGTTGCAAAGCACCAGCCAGGCCGTACAGCGGCAGGTGATCGTGCAAGCCGGCGCGGCGACGCAGATCACTTTGCAGCCGGCAACATCGCCGATCAACGTCGTCGCCGGCCATACTGCACTGTTCACAGCCACCTTGCTGGATGCGGCGAACAATCCCACCACCAACGGCGTCGTGAACTGGAGCGCAAGCGCCGGCAGCTTCAGCGGCAGCGGCAATTCGCGCACCTATACGCCGCCCACTGCCGCCGGCGCCTATCTCGTCACGGCCACGCTGGCCAGCAACAGCGTGTCGCAAAGCCGGCAGGTCGTGGTTAGTGCGGCGGCTGCGTCGTCGATCAGCATCGCGCAAAGCGCAACCAGCATCACCGCCGGCGACAGCGCATGGCTCACTGCCACCGTGCGCGACAGCTTCAACAACATCATCGCAAGCGGCGTGGTGACGTGGAGCAAAGTGAGCGGCCCGGGCACGCTGAGCGACAACCCGCCGCGTTCAGCAACCCTGACCACCGGCGTTGGCACCGGCTCAACCAGCATCCAAGCCCACTATCCAGGCATCGCCCCGGCGAGCGCGACGATCGCGGTGAACGCCGGCAATCCCGCGCAGCTGAGTTTCTCGCCGCTCAATCCGACGATAACCGCCGGCGGCAACATCGCCTTCACCGCACTGGTCAGTGACAGCTTCGGCAACCCCACAAGCGCCGGCAGCGTAGCATGGGCAGTGACCAGCGGGCCGGGCACCCTGAGCAACCCACAGCCGCGCGCGGTGACGTTTGGCAGCACCGTTGCGGCGCCATCGGTAGTGCGCGCCCAAATCGCCGGCGCGCCAGACGTGAACACGACGGTGACGGTGAATCCCGCCAGCATCACGCGAATCACCCTCTCGCCGCCCGGCGCCACCCTGCCAGTGAATACAGCCATCGGCTTCAGCGCGACCGCCTTCGATGCCTACAACAATGCCGTCCCGAACGCGGTGTTTGCGTGGAGCAGCGCAGATACGACGAAGGCGACCGTGATCGCCAGCGGCAGCACGGCCACACTAACGGCCAAGACAAGCGCCGGCATCTATGCCAACCTGCTGCGTGTAAGCAGCGCCGGCATCACCCAAACCGCAACGATCACCATCACATCCGGCCCGCCAAGCAGCATCACGCTGGCGCCGGCGGCTGCGACGCTGGTCGTCTCCACGACGCAATCATTCAGCGCAACTGTGCTCGATGCCTTTGGCAACGTCGTGCCAAACACGGCGCTCTTCTGGTCGGTGAGCGGCGCGCAGGTGGGGCAAATCGTCGCCACCGGCGCCAGCACAGCAATCCTCACCAGCAGCACGGTCGCTGGCGTGTATCCGGCCGGCGTGCGTGTCAGCACGGGCAGCATCACCAAAACGGCCACCATCACGCTGACCGCCGGCGCGCTGAATGCCGTCACGCTCGACCCCAACGGCATCACCATCATGCCGACGGGCGTCACCAGCATCGTCGCCACTGGCCGCGACCGCTTCGGCAACCAGATCAGCGGGCTGACGTTCAACTGGTCGGTGGTTGGAGGCGCCGGCAGCATCACGCCTTTCGCACCTGGCTCGGCCAATGCGAACTTCACCGCCAGCACCGTCGCCGGCAGCTACCCCAATTCCATTCGCGCAAGCACGAGTCACGGCGGCATCAATCGCACTGGCAGAGCCGATGTGCTCATCACCACCGATCAGGTGGCGCGCATCGATATCTCGCCGGCAAGCGCAATCCTGCTGCCCACTGCGCAGCAAGTCTTCACTGCGCGCGGCTACGACAGGTTCAACAACCTGATCTGGCCGCTGGAAGTGGGCTGGAGTGTGAATGCCACCGGCTTGATCACCAAGACCGGCAGCGTGACCGCGACATTTGAGGCCGGCACGATTGCCGGCGCGTTCCCCAATGCGGTCTCGGCTGCGACGCAGGGCATCGTCGGCACAGCCAGCATCACCGTAAGCGCCGGCCCGCTCAACTCCATCACAGTTGACCCAGCAGAAGTAGTCATCGGCATCAGCAGCCAACAACCCTTCCACGCAGCCGGCTACGATGCCTGGGGCAACCCCGTGCCGAACTTCAGCGCGGATTGGTCGATCGTGCCGGCCAGCGCTGGCGCCTTTGATTCGACCAACCCGACAACGGCGCTCTTTCGCGCCGGCAGCATGCCCGGCATCTACGACAATGTCGTGCGCGCCAGCAGCGGCGGGGTGAGCGGCGGGGCGTCGGTCGTCATCAAACCCGGCACAGTAGCCGCGGTGAATCTGTCGCCCACATCCGCCAGTCTACCCATCAGCGGCGTGCAGGTATTCACGGCGGCAGTGCTGGACAGCGCCGGCAACGCCCTGCCCGACTTGTGGGTTGTCTGGCAAGTGTCGCCGGAGGCCGGCACAATTACATCCCAGGGCGCATTGACGGTGGCAGTGAAAGCCGGCACGACTGCCGGCACATTTGCCGGCGCGGTGCAGGCATCCAATGGCATATTCAACGCCAGCGCCAATCTGACCATTCAGGCCGGCACAACCAGCGGCATCAACATCAGCGCCGCGCCAGCGACGCTGCAGACGAATGGCACAGACAGCAGCGTGATCGAAATTGCGCTGACCGACGCACATGGCAACCCAACCGGCGCCGGCACGACGGTGCAATGGGAGATCGTGCAATGCAGCGGCGAGTGTGCGCTGACGAACGCCACCAGCCAAGCCGACGCAAGCGGCCGCGCGCGCACCGCCATTCGCAGCAACTATCGCGCGCCGCAAGGTGCGACATCGACGATCATCGTGCGCGCTGTCGCCGGCGGGTTGAGCGAGACGGTCACACTTGCCGGCCGGTTCACGCCGTTCACGCTGCACCTGCCGCTCTCCAACCATCATGCGCCGCTGAACAATCATGGCGCCTGCACCGCTTTGCACATCACACTGCCGCAGGCCGTGCAGCAGCCGGCAAACAACGCCTTCAACATCTATCGTTTCATAGCCGCGACGCCGACGGTGCATGTGTCATTGGCGAACTATGGCTCAAGCGGGAGCATCCTGCTGTATCGCATCGTGGCGGACAGGTGCGGGATAAACAACACCGTGTCTGTGGTATATCTGGGTGAAGCCGGCATCACTTCGTCCACATTGTTCGAGACCGCGTTTAACAATCTGCTCACGCCCGGCCAGAGCTATTTGCTCGCCGTCAACACAATCGGCGCACTCACATCGCAGCCCTACATCATCACGATACAGCCCTGAGCGCTTGCGTGGATCATGCTCAACCTTTTTCGCATCGGCATCACCCTGGTGATGTTGTTTTTACCTGGCCAAACGGCTGTCTTGCAGGCCGCCGGCGTCGCTTCAGTCAACGCGCCGGCAGTGGTGATCACGCCCGGCCTCAGCACAGCCACCGTCGGTGATACACGCCTGTTCACCGCCACGCTCACCGGCAGCCCGACGCCGGTGGGAGGTGTGGCATGGCAGGTATCGCCGGCGCTTGGCGCGCTGCAATCGACCGGGCCGTTCACTGCACTGGTGCAAATGGGCAGCACGCCGGGGTTCTACACAGACGCCATCACGGCCACCGCAACCGGCGCGTCACCTGGCACGGCCAGCGTAGACCTGAATGCCGGCCCGCCCTCCCACGTGGTGATCTCGCCGGCCAGCGCCACGCTCGCCATCAGCGCCACACAAACCTTCACCGCAACCGTGTTCGACCGCTTTGGCAATCTCCTGAATTTAGGCGTGACCTGGCTGGCAAAAGCCGGCGTGACGGAGATTGAGACGTTCACCAGCAACAGCGCAGTGTTGCGCGCCGGCGTCAAGGCCGGCGTCTTCGCGGATGGGTTGCGCGCCGTGCAAAGCGGCGCCGAGGCAGCCGCCACGATCACCATCCCCGCCGGCCCGCCAGGGGATCTCACGCTCAGCGCATCGCCCAGCGCCATCAAGACCGACGGACGAGACAGCAGCGTCATCACCGTGCAGGTGATGGATGTTTTCGGCAATTCGACCGGCGCCGGCACGCCAATCAACTTGAGCGTGGAGAGCTGCGCCGGCGCCTGCACCCTTTTGCCCAGCGCCGGCATCGCCGATGCGCAAGGCCGATTCACCGCAACCCTGCGCAGCACGAACACCTCGCCCACCCAGTCGCTTGTCTCACAGATCACAGTGAAAGGCGCCTTGCAAGCCGGCGCTGCAACCGTCACTGCAACGACGATCGTTGCGGGCAGCTTCGCGCCGGCGAAATCATTCCTTGCATTGATCTCGCGCGAGCATCCCGTCAACAATCACACCGCTTGCACCGCGCTGCGCGTGACGCCGCCGGCAACCGTCATGCAGCCGCCCAATCAGCCATTCAACATATATCGTTTCACGGCAACGAGCGCGTCATACGCCGTGACGCTAAGCGATTACAACAGCGCTGGCTATTTGCTGCTCTATCGCATCAAAGAAGATCAGTGCGCAACTGACAAGACGATTTCCGTCTCATTTGTCAGCAGTTCGCCGGTTGCGTCCGGCAACTCACAAATCGGGTTGGGCAGCGCATTCGCGCCTGGAACGGATTACCTGCTCGCGGTGCAAACCACCGGCGCACCCAGCGACGCGCCGTATCGCATCGAGATTCACCCGTGATGCGCATCGCAACGGCTGTCTGCCTCGCGACACGTATAATTCCTGCGCATCATCAAGGACATTCGTTCCAAGGACAACATCCCCCAATGGCTGACCTTTTCAACAAAATCGCAAGAGATCCCGTCCTCAAGGCAGCGCGCATGGGCCGTGAGATGGGCATTTATCCGTATTTCCGGCCGCTGAGCGAAACCGAAGGCACTGAGGTGGTGGTGGATGGCCGGCGGCTGATCATGATCGGCTCGAACAACTATCTGGGGTTGACCACGCACCCCAAGGTGCGCCAGGCAGCCATCGACGCGATCACGCATTACGGCACATCCTGCACCGGCAGCCGCTTCTTGAATGGCACGCTGGAGATTCACAAGATGCTGGAGCAGCGGCTGGCGAAATTCCTTGGCAAGGAAGCCGCGCTGATCTTCGGCACCGGCTACCAGAGCAACCTCGGCGCCATCACCGCATTGATGGGCAGCGAGGACATCGTCATCGCCGACAAGGAAATTCACGCTTCGCTGGTCGACTCGATCAAGATGGCTGGCTGCAAGATGAAGCGCTTCAAGCACAACGACCTTGAGGACTTGGAGCGCCTGTTGAAGGACGCGCACGTCGAATCGTCGAAGGCCGGCGTGATGGTCATCGTCGACGGGGTGTATTCGATGGGCGGCGACCTCGCGCCGGTGCCGCAGATCGCAGACCTGTGCAAGCAGTATGGAGCGCGCTTTTTCGTGGATGACGCGCACGGCCTGGGCGTGATGGGCGAAGGCGGGCGCGGCACGCACTTCCACTTCGACCGCGTGAACGACGTGGATCTCATCATGGGCACGTTCAGCAAATCTTTTGCATCGCTGGGTGGCGTGATCGCCGGCAACAAGGACGTGATCGACTACATTCAGCACCACGCGCGCTCGCTGATCTTCAGCGCATCCATGCCGCCGGCAAACGTCGCCACCGTGCTGGCCTGCCTCGACATCATTGAAGAGGACCCCAGCTATGTGACGCGCGTGCATACACAGGCAGCCAAGGTGCGCGCCGGCCTGACCAAGATCGGCTACAACATCGGCGAGAGCGTCACCCCGATCATCCCGATCCACATCGGCAACGACATGCACACCGTCTTCATGTGGCAGGCCATGTTCAACAACGGCGTGTACACGAATCCGGTGCTGCCGCCCGGTGTGCCGCCCAACAAGAGCCTGCTGCGCACCAGCTACATGGCAACCCACACCGACGCACAAGTTGAAAGGGTGTTGGAGGTGTTTGCGAAAGTGGGCGAAGAGACGGGCTTTTTGCAGCCGGCGTAGCAGAACCCAACGCAAAGGCGCAAAGAGGCGGGCGCGCAAAGGCAACTACCACAGCACGTTCCTTGCATCCTGCTTCTCTGCGCCTTTGCGCTGAAATGAAGCATGCCCCGCATCCGCCCGCTCGCCATCTGCATCTTCAGCCATCGTGGGCGCATCCTCGTCGGCGAATTCACGCGCCCTGGCACAAGCGCGCGCTTCTACCGGCCGCTGGGCGGCGGGATCGAGTTTGGCGAGCGCGCCATCGACACGCTGCACCGTGAGTTGCGCGAGGAGCTTGGCGCGGAGATCCAAGATTTGCGCTACCTGGGCGCGCTGGAAAACATCTTCACCTACAACGGCGAAATGGGCCATGAGATCGTGCTGGTGTTCGACGGCGCGTTCGTCGATGCGGCGACCTACGACTTGCCCATTCTCCACGGCAGCGAGGACGTGGCCGACTTCCCCATCCGCGCCATGTGGAAGCGGCTGGAGGAGTTCACTGCTGCCGAGCCGGTGTATCCAGATGGGCTGATCGATTTGCTGCATCAATCAAGCCTGACAGATTTCTAAAATTCGCCAGACACGGATCGCACAAGCCGTATCATCATCACATGGCGACGAAAAACATCCCTTCCGTGAGGGGCGGTGTGCTTGGCCTCAGTTCTCTGCTGCGCTTCCGCAACGACAGCCTGGGCGTGCTTGAGGAGGCGGCACAGTTAGGTGATCTCTCGTACATTCCCTTCGGCCCGCGGCCGCTTCTGCTGGTCAATCACCCCGATTTCATTTATCAGGTGCTGGTGGAAAAAGCGAAGTCGTTCTACAAGACGCGCCAGCTCAAGAAGATTTTTGAAGCGTCACTGGGTCAAGGCCTGTTGACAGCCGATGGCGAGCACTGGCGCCGGCAACGCAAATTGGTGCAGCCGGCGTTCCACCACAAACGCATCGAAGCCTACGCAACCACAATGGTTGAACACGCCGAGCGCATGATGCGCAACTGGCGCGCGCATGACCAGCGCAACATCGACCACGACATGATGAAGCTCACACTCAGCATCGTGTCGAAGACGCTGTTCAACGCTGACGTCGACGCCGAATCCGAAAAGCTGGGCGAGGCCATCACGATTGGCCAGGAAATCACGATCCGGCAGTTCAACTCGATCTTCGTGCCGCCAGCATGGCTGCCCACCCGCACCAACAAGCGCGCCGCGCAATCGCTCGACACCATCAACCAGACCGTGCTGGGTTTCATTCGTGAGCGGCGCGCAAGTGGTGAGGACAAGGGCGACCTGCTGTCGATGCTGCTGCTGGCGCGCGACGATGACGGCAAGGGCGGCATGACCGACAAGCAGGCGCGCGATGAGGCGTTTACCCTGTTTGTCGCCGGCCACGAGACCACCGCCAACACGCTGACATGGGCGTGGTGGCTGTTGTCGCAACACCCTGAAATGCGCGAGAGGTTTCACCGCGAGTTGGACACGGTGCTGGCCGGTCGCGCGCCAACAGCGCAAGACCTCGCCAACCTGCCCTACCTCGACCAGATCGTCAAGGAGACGCTGCGTGTGCGGCCGCCAGTGTGGTTCACCTCGCGAGAATCGATCGAAGCCGTGGAGATTGGCGGTGCGCTGCTAAAGAAAGGCAGCATCGTCGGCATCAGCCCATGGGCGATGCACCATGACGCGCGCTTCTTCGACGCGCCGGATACATTTCGACCGGAGCGCTGGACGCCGGAGTTCGAGAAACGCCTGCCGAAATTCGCCTACTTCCCGTTTGGCGGCGGGCCGCGCATCTGCATCGGCAATCAGTTTGCGCAGATGGAGGCGAAGCTGGTGCTGGCGACCGTGGCGCAACGCTGGATGCTGGAATACGCCGGCGCCGGCGAGCCCGGGCTTCAACCGCTGGTGACGCTGCGCCCGGCGCACGGGATGCCGATGCGGCTTGTGCCACGCGAGCCACATTTCAGCGCAGGGGTGCAGAGCAGCGAAGGTGCAAGGCTGCCGGCATGACCAGATTCACAAACCTGAGCGGAAGGTTGGACAGAGATAAAAGTCGGCGCCATGCGTGCTGGTGCTGGCACAAGCCCATTTTGATGCGATAGTGTGGGCATGGAAACACCCTCTGCAATGCGCGCCTGGGATGTGTTGCTGCTCGGCGGCCCTTCTGGAGTAGGCAAGACAGGCGTGAGCTACCGGCTGGCGCGCCATTTCGACATCGGCATCACCGAAGTGGACGATCTGTGCATTGCGCTCAAAGCGTTGACCACGCCGGAGCAACAACCTGCGCTGCACTACTGGCACACGCATCCAGAGGCGATGCACTGGCCGGCGCAAGAGATCCTGGCGTTGCGTCTGGCTGTGTGTCGCGCACTCGCGCCGGTGGTCGAAGCTGTGGCTGCCAATCATGTCGAGACGCGCACGCCGATCGTGTTGGAGGGTGACTATCTTCTGCCGGAGACGGTGGCGCAATGGCGGCTGTCCAAAGGCATGTCGCGGGTGAAGGCGGTTTGGCTCTATGAACCCGACGAAAGCCAAATTACGCGCAACTATGCCCTGCGTGAACCGGATGCCGGCGAACAATCCAAGCGGGCGCACGTGAGTTGGCTGTTTGGAAATTGGTTGCAGGCGGAGTGTCATCGCCACAACCTGACCGCATTGCCAGTGCGACCATGGGACAGCACGTTGGAACGAATGCTGCTTGCCATTCGAGATGATGGCAACTGAACAGCGCGCGCCAATCCCCTTGGCGCACCTGATGCGCCAGATGCACGATCTCGGTGTGATCTCAGGCCGCGCGCTGCTGGTGCATACCGCCTTCTCACAGATCAAGCCAGTCGAAGGCGGCCCGCTCGGTCTGATCACGGCGTTGCAAGAGGTCGTTGGGCCGGCCGGCACGTTGGTGATGCCCAGCATGACCGATGATGACGACCAGCCATTTGATCCGCGATACACCCCGTGCATCGGCATGGGCATCGTCGCTGAGACCTTCTGGCGCATGCCCGGCGTGCTGCGCAGCGACAGCCCGCACGCCTTCGCCGCGCGCGGCCCCGAAGCCGGCCACATCACGGCGCCGCACCCGATTGACGTGCCACACGGGTTGGACAGCCCAGTGGGTCGCATCTATCAACTTGATGGGCAGGTGCTATTGCTGGGCGTGGGGCACGATGCCAATACCACGATTCACCTGGCCGAGTCGCTGGCAGGCGTGCGTTATCGGCGCAAGAAGAGCATCGTGGCGCGCGTCAACGGCACGCTCTCGCGCGTGCACTATGGCGAGATTGACCACTGCTGCCAGAAATTCACCCTGGTCGACGGCTGGCTGGAAGCTGGGGGCTTGCAGCGTCGTGGAAGCGTGGGGCACGCGGAGGCGCGCCTGATGCGCAGTCGCGATCTGGTCAGGATTGTGATGGCGCAACTAACCGCAAATGAAACTGTCTTCCTGCATCCCTTCGGCGTGGATGAACAATGCGATGAAGCGCGCGCAAGCCTTGCGCCGGCAGGGGCAGCAGGCCATTGATCAGGCGCTACTTCTCGCAACCAATTCCGTCGTGATCGCCGTCGAAGCGATGCGGGTCTGGCGGGCGCACCTCGAAGCGACGATGCGAGATGTCGGGACAGTCAAGATCATCGATGCCGAGTGGGATACAAATCGTGGGATACGAAGGATCACAGTTTGCAGCCGGCGCAATCGCCGTTGCAGCGGGTTGCGGCGGGCGAATGCTGGCAGATGCCAGCTGCGGGCACTTGCTCCATAAGCCGGCGTTGTTCTCACGCGCCTTCTGTTGCGCGGCCGCCAGCGCGTCGACGTATTTCACATCCGGCGGATACGTCGCGGTCAACGCAAAGCCATCCAGCACGAGTTTTTCATTCACCAGCGTGCCGTCGGGCAGGTAGGCATAGCGCAATAGCCGGCCATACCTGTCGGTCTCGCTCACGTCGCGCTCCAGGCGCAGCGTCTTGCCCAACACCAACGACTTGTTGGCGGCAGTGGCCTGACGCGAGAGACAGGTCTGCGCCGGCGTGCCTTTCGTCTCCGGTGCGTCAATGCCGATGTAGCGCACCGTAAAGCGCGCGTCATCGATGCGCACTTCAATTGTGTCGCCATCCATGATCCGAGTGACGACGGCATCATCGCCGGCGGGCAAATTTGGTCGGGATTGGGCGAAAACAGGTTGCATGGCAAGCAGCGCCGCTGCAACAAAAACAACAAAGGATGGGTGTTTCATGGCTGAGCCTTGTTGTGTCAAAGGCCTATCTTGATAGTCGTCTTGTGGGCAAAATCCAACATTGGCGCGTATACGCGACCTGTGCTTCACTGACAACACTCAAACTTTCATCATCCAATTGCCAGTCACAAATTACCAACCATGATCGACATCAACACCCTTCCCATGCGCATCGGCATCGGCCAGGTGAACGAGCTGACCGACGAGTTCCTCGAATTCGCCCTGCAGATGGGTCTCGAAGACGTGCAGATGAACCTGTACAACCTGCCGGCGACGATGAAGGATACCGGCCGGCTTGAATTTCAGGACATGCTGCACCTGAAGACGCGCGCCGAGGATCGCGGCCTGCGCCTGATCGCCATCGAGAATGTGCCGATCCGCTTCTACGACAAGATCATGCTCGGGCAGGAGGGCCGCGAGCAACAGCTGGAGAACATGCAGGAGACGATCCGCAACCTCGGACGCGCCGGCATCCCCATCTTCGGCTATCACTTCATCGCCACCGGCGTGTGGCGCACACAGAACACCACGCCCATTCGCGGCGGCGCAATCAGCAACGGTTTCCACACCGACCTCGCCAGCCAGGCGCCGCTGTCATACGACCGCGTTTACAGCGAAGACGAGATGTGGGCGAATTACGACTGGTACATGCAGCGCATTTTGCCGGTGGCCGAGGAATACAACGTGCGCATGGCGCTGCACCCCGACGACCCGCCCGTGCCGATTCTTGGCGGCATCCCACGCCTGTTCCGCAATTTTGAGAATTTCAAGCGCGCGATGGACACCCATCCCAGCCCCATGCACGGCCTGGATTACTGCCATGGCTGCTGGAGCGAGATGCGCGCCGGCGCCGGCGTGCTGGAAAGCATCGACCACTTCGGCCGGCAGGGTCGGCTGTTCTACATCCACTTCCGCGATGTGAAGGGCGGCGGGGACGACTTCACGGAGTGCTTCATCGACGAGGGCAACAGCGATATGTTCAAGGTCATGCTGAAGCTCAAGGAGACCGGCTTCAAGGGCTTCCTAATTGACGACCACGTGCCGAAGATGGTGAACGATACGCCCTGGAATCATCGCGGGCGCGCCTTCGCCACCGGCTACATGAAGGGGTTATTGCAGGCCGTGAACGCAGTCACGCAGTAACGATCGATTCGATCTCTCGCAATGGCGCCGAGCCGCAAGGATCTTTCTGCCTTGCGCTGTTGCGCCATTGCGAGAGACTTTACTTCGCGTGCCAGACGCCGGCGCCGGCGGTGCCGCACACCAGCGTGCCGTCATCGAGCGTGGTCATGCACACCACGTCATTCTCTTCCGACAGCTTGGTCCACTTCGCGCCATCAGCGGCATACACTCCGCTTGTCGCTGAGGCGATCGCCGGCAGCACGAAGTTGATCTCCTCGGCGCGCAGCGCTTTTACCTTCTGCCACCGGTCAAAGGGCGCGCCGGCCTTCCACAGACCGCTGCCCTCGGTGCCGGCGAGCAGCACGGCATCTTGATTTCCATCGGACACAGCCAGCGCGGTGAACGGACCGTTCTCCATGCCAGCCGGCAACTCCTGCCATGCGCGCCCGCCATTCGTGCTGATGAACACGCCGTGATCGCTGGCCGCGAAGCACGTCGTATCGTCACCAAAGTGAGGAGAAATCGCGATGGCGTTGATCGCAAGGTCGAGCAAGCCGAAGTTCCAGGCGTGCCAGGTCAGACCGCCGTCGGCGCTGCGCAGCACGCCATCGCTCGCCGTCGCAGCCAGCGCGATGCCGTCGCGGTCAAACGCCGGCGACATGGCGAGCGCCAGCACATGCGCCTTCACCGGCAGTTGCGCCAGCCCCCAGGTTGCGCCGGCGTCGCGTGAGATGGCAATGTCGCCGGCAGAGCCAATCAGCCAGATGCTGCCGTGCGCAGCCACAGAGGTGAGCGGCACCTGCGCAAACTGCGGCGCGACCTGCGCCCACGCCTGGCCGTTGAATTGCCACAAGCCCTGCCCAGTCGCCGCCAGGCACTGGCCGGCCGGCAGCGGCGCAAGTGCGAAGATCGAGGCGGGTTCATCGTAGTATTTCGAGTGCATACAAGGTGTGCATTATCTGCGATTTCAGCCCTTCAGAGCGCCAGACATCACACCTTCGACCAGCCGGCGCTGGAAGACGAAGAAGATGACAAGCAGCGGGATGGTGGCCATGACGCTGCCGGCGAACAGCAGGTCATATTGCGGCGCGCGGATGCTGGCGGCCTTGAAGTTGGCAAGGAAAAGCTGCACCGTGCGCAGGTCAGGCTTGCTGATGATGAGGTTGGTCAGCACATACTCGTTGTAGACGCCAACGAAGGTGAGGATGCCCAGCACCACCATGCCGCCGGCCATGATCGGCATGACAATGCGCGTGGCGATGGCGAACTGCGACGCGCCATCAATCGTCGCCGAGTCGATGATCTCATCAGGAATGGTCGAGGCGATGAATTGGCGCATCATGAAGATGCCGAAGGCGGTGGCCGCGCTTGGAATCCAGAACGGCAGATAGGTGTTGCCCCAGCCAAAGGTGACCGTGACCAGCAGGTAGAACGGCACGAAATTCAACGCCGTCGGCAGCAGCAGCGTCGCCATCACCACGCTGAACAGTTGGTTCTTGAAGGGGAAATTGCGCTTGGCAAAGGTGTAGCCGGCGAGCGTGTTGAGGAAAACTTGCAGCGCCACCGCCACGCCGGCGATCAACAGCGTGTTGAAAATGTAGCGCGGGAAGTTGTAGTTGTTGATATTTTGCAGCGTCGATTGCTTCACCTCTTCTGGCGAGGCGATTTGCAGCAACAGCTTGTAGGCAGTCAACTGCGGGCCATTCGGCGGCCACAACACCGGATACGAGCGGAACAGCTCCTCTTTTGGCATCAGTGACCCGACCAGCATCGAATAAAACGGAAACATGAAGACCACTGCCAGCGTAATCAGGAAGAGATACAGCAGGCCATCGCGCAAGATGCGTCGCCATTTGCGCGACTTGCGCTCATTGGCCAGGGGTGCGGGGGCAAGTGTTGCCATGCTACTTCTTTAACTTGCCTTCCACCGTCCACCAATTGCTCAGCAATCGCAATTGAATGAACGTGATGATAAGGACGATCACACCCATGAGAAAGCCGAGTGCTGCGCCTTCCCCAAAGCGATTGCCGGCGATCAAGTCCATCATGCGCATGAACAGCGTATAGGTATTGTTTTGCGGCCCGCCGCCGGTCAACAATTTCACCTGCACGTACAGGTTGATCAAGCCAATGGTCGCAGTGATGATCATGAACAGCAGCACCGGCCGCAGCATCGGCACGGTGATGCGGAAGAAAGACTGTACGTTGCTTGCGCCGTCGATCTCGGCAGCCTCATACACTTCGCGGTCGATGGCCTGCAGCGCGCCGAGGAAGATCAGGATATTCGTGCCGCTGCCCATCCAATGCAAGAGCAGCGTGACTGAAATCTGCGCGCCGATGGCTGAGGTCAGCCATGGCACCGGCGCAATCCCCACCTTGCCGAGCAGCAAATTCACCCAACCGTAGTTCTTGTCGAGAAACTGCGAGAAAACAATAGCCACCACCACGCCAGACGTGACAAACGGCAGAAAGTAGATCGTGCGGAATACGCCGCGCCCAACCAGCCGGCGCGCATTCAATATGACCGCCACAACCAGGGCGAACGCCAGGCCAGTCGGCAGAATCCACGCCAGCAGAATCAGCGTATTGGCAAACGCTTTGCCCATCAGCGGGTCATTAGTCAGCAAGCTGAGATAGTTGTTCAGGCCGACCCACTCCATCGGCTTTTGGCCGCCCGGCCAGCGTGACAGGCTGAGCCGCAGGCCCCACAACATGGGGTAGATGCCGAACACGGCGAAGACGATGAAGAACGGCGCAATGAACAGGTAGTCGATGCGGTGCTTCCACATTTCGCGCAACAACGCCTTGCGCTGGGGAGCCGGCTTGAGCGGGGAGTACGCGTCGGGCATTTGGGCTGCTTGTGCCATCAAACATCAGTTGCAGGGGCGACCGACAGTCGCCAAATCATGCTCGGCGGTCCAAGCAGACGACCGACGGCTGCCCCTGCACGGCAAAGTTGTTACTTCAGCGTCTCCATCAGCTTCGCATTTTCGGTGCGGATGTCGTCGGCCCACGCCTTCACGCCGGCCTTGATGTCGACTTCGCCCTTCATCATCGGCATGAAGTGCTTGTCCCACAATGCGCCGCCCGTGATGCTGGAGATCCCGTATGCCGGCATGCGATAGAAGTCTGTGCGCATCAGCGTCAGCGCTTCGTTCAGCGTGTCGGTCCAGGTCTGATCAGAGAACAATGTCTGTTTGACGTCCTTCAGCTTGGTGGTCAGCCACGGCAGATACGGCGGAATGATGCCCCAGTCAGCCGTCACCTGCGCGCCTTCCATGGTGCAGAAGGTGAACTTCATGAACTCCTTGACCAGATCCGGCACCTGCGTCTGCGTGTAGGAAACCAGCGTTGCGCCGCCCCACACGTTGGTGCGATGCGTGCCGCCGCCCTCGTAGACGGGGATGATCACGCTCTTCCATTTACCGATGCCCTCCTCCGGCCCCTTGAGTTGAGCCTCGAAGAAGCCGCGCATCCATGGCGGCGAGTACGTGCCGGCGAGTTTGCCTTCGCCGACGGCGCCCCAGTATGGCGCTGAGAACCACTCGGCGTCCAAGCCGGCTTTGGCATCCCACGCCATCTTGGCAAATTCGACCGCCTTGACCGCTGCATCGCCCTCATCGAACAGAATCTTCTCGCCGGTTTCGTCCGACACATTGCCGCCGAGTTGGTAGAACGGCACCTGGAACATCAGCGTGCCTTGTCCGCCGCCGACTTCGTTGAAGACATACATGCTGGAGTCGGCCTTCTCCTTGACCTGCTTGGCGAGCGTCAGGAAATCCTCGTACTTGATGTCCTTTGGCACATCGGTTACGCCGCCTTTCTCCAGGATGTCGGCGCGCAGCCACAGCGTGTTCGGGGTGATGTCGCCGGGCATGCCATAGTACTTGCCTTTCACGCGCGCTTCAGCGGCTTTCGCCGGCACCAGATCCTTTTCAAATTGCTTGACCAACTCGTCCACGTCCAGCAGCACGCCGCGCAGGCCGTATTGCTGCACTTCGTTGGCCTCCAGCCAGTTTAGATCTGGCGCGCCACTGCCGGCGGCCAGCGCAGCCTCCACCTTGGTGGTGCGCTCGTCAGTGATCTCAACCTGGGTGAATTTCACATCCGGGTGCAGCTTCATAAACGCCTGACCAGCGTCGTAGATCGGGTGATCGGCGTGTCCCCAGAAGATCAGCTCACCCTTCATTTCACCGCCAGCTGATGCCGCCGGCGCTTCGGTAGGAGCTTCTGCCGCCGGCGCAGTGGTGGCTTCAGCAGCGGGTGCGCTCGTTGCGGCGGGGGCTGGGGGTGCAGCGCAGGCGGCCAGCGCGCCGGCCGCACTTCCCAGCAACGCCACTCTCAAGAACGTTCTTCGGCTGATTGGTTCTTTTTTTACAAACATGTCGGAACCTCCAGAAAATACGATCGGTTTGGTTGGTTGGTTTTCGCCTTTTGGTCCAAAGTATCGAGGTCTCTTGAATAAGCTACCGCCTCCCAAATCGGTGGAAATGGGCGCCTGACATGGCGCATCAGCAGATGCGTGCGCTTAATTCAACGATGATGAACAACCCCACCCAAGTTGTCAAATCGTGGAAAAAGCAAGCTGCCGCAGGGCATCGGTTGCCTGCGGCAGCGCTTCAACCTTTTTCCGAGCCGGCGCTACGGCACGTTGAAGGCCCTCTTCACGCCGGAACTGTAGGCGTAGACCAGCACGATGACATTGATGATGATCGCCGGCAACTCTTCGCCAATCGTGCTGGAGCCGAGGATGGCGATGATCGCAAAGGCGATGTTGATGACTGCCAGAATGGTCATGAACGACCAGCCTTGTGGTTCAAGCCCCCACAGTTTGCGGAACACCCAAACCCAGATCGCAGCCAGAAAAATGAAGCCGAGCGCTCCAAACAGATTGAAGGTGAAGAAGCGGACCGGGCCGAAGATGACCGGGAAGACGGCCAGATATTGCAAGGCGTGAAACGCATTCACCGCGGCGGTGACAAGCGCGAGAATAGCGAGGATGGTGACGCCAATCGGTCGGGAAGTCTGGTTGGACATGATGTTGCTTCTGAAAATTTCAGGGCGTCGCGTCGATTACGCGAAGGCATCATCGACGCAGCGGCCCTCCCAGTGCGGATGCGGCTTTATACCGAGCAAGCGCGCGATGGTTGGCGCGGTATCGAGCAGGCTGACTGGGGCTTGAATCTCGTAGCCTTGCTTGAACGCCGGCCCCGCAGCAATCCACGGAATCGTCATGTCTTCCACCATCTCCGTGCCATGGCTGCGCTCGTGCCCGCCGTGATCTGCCTGCACCACGATCGACGCGTCCGCCGGCAGCGCGTCGACGATGCGCCCAAACTGCCGATCCACGCGCGTCAATTGCGCCAGATATTCCGGCGACATCCAGCCGTACAAATGGCCGAATGTGTCGACCGTGCCGAGGTAGACGAAGCTGAAGTCATATTTCTCCTGCGGGATGCGTTGCGCTGCTTCGTCCGCCATCAGGTCGTCGCCATGCTCCACATAGGCCGCCTCGACGAAATACGAATATGCCAGATGGCCAGGCCGGCTCAGGTCGCGCAATTCCTCCCAGTTGTAGAAGAACGCACAGCGCAGACCGAGTTGCTGCTTGGCGAGATCGACCAGCCCGGGCAGCGGTCGCGCCAATGGCGACCACACGTTGCTGGTGATGCCATGTCGCGCCGGCGGCACGCTGTGAAAGATGGACGTGTGACACGGCAGGGTGATCGAGGGCATCACGCTTTGCGCCTTGAGCGAATACGCGCCACGCTTCATCAACGCGGTCAAGTTTGGGCAGTCGGCTGCGGCAATTGCATCGGGCCGCATGCCGTCGATCATAAAAAAGACAACCATGATTTTGTTATTTTAGTTTTTGTTACGGTGCGGCTTGCATCGCCGGCTTGCGATGCAGAACGACTGCATCGGTAGTCACAACCATCATCGCCACGCTGGCAGCGATGCGCACGGCGCGCTCGACCGTCTGCGCCGAATCCAGCACGCCGGCCTGCGTCAGGTCGGTCACTGTGCCGCGCTTCACCTCGAAGCCGTAATGGCCGTGCTTGTCCCGCTTCAGGCAATCGTTCGCCTGCGCAATGACGGCTGAAGCATCGTGGCCGGCATTGTCCACCAGCGTCTCCATCGGCGCAAGCAAAGCACGCGCCACCACGCGATAGCCAAAGCCCACATCGCCCTCGCCCTTCGGAATGCTGCGCGCCGCCTTCAACAGCGCCGCGCCACCGCCGGCGACCATGCCTTCCGCCGCCGCCATCTGCAGCGCGCGCGACAGGCGAATGGCCTCGTCCTTGCGCGCATCCTGCATCTTGCTGGTGGCTGCGCCCACGCGCACGATGGACAACCCGCCGCACAGCCGGCCCAGCCGCAGGCGCAATTCGTCCAACTCGGTCAAGTCAGTCGTCGTCTCAATTTTTTTGCGCACAGCGGCGATGTTGCTGCGCAGCGCCACCGGATCGCGCCGGCCGCCGATGATGCCAAACTGCTTGGCGCTGGCCCAGACGCGGCGCGCCTCACCCACCTCTTCGGGCTTGATTTTGCTGAACACGTCGTCACCCATCAACATGCGTGCGCCGGTCAGTGCGGCGAGGTCAGACATGGCAACGGCGCGCCTGGCTTCGTGCGACGGCGCCTTGATCGGCAGCACCTCGAACAGGCCGCTCAACTTGGCCTGGATCAGCACGCCCTTCGCCTCGTCCGTCACATCATCCGCGATGATGACGATGCGCTTGTGACCCATGCCGAGCAGTTGCTTCAAACCTTCAAAAGTGCCGGCGGCAGTGGTGAGCTTGCCGTCGATCAACACGATGGCGGCGTCATTGATGCGGGCGATGGTCTGCAGACGGTCGGTGGCAAAGCCGGTGGTGAGCCACGGCGACTCCCACATCGCACCTTCGATGTATTCGCGGTCGATGCGCCGGCCGTCGTTATTCACCACATGAATCGCGCCGTCTGCGCCGAGGATCTCAATCACCTCGACCAGCACGCGCTGCAACTCTTCATCATGGCACAGGCTGCGCGCCAGCGACGATAGCATCTGCGTGCCGGCGTGGCCGCCGGCGAAAGGTATGGCCTGTTCGCGCAACGAGGCCACCGCCATCTCCACCGCCTCTTCGATGCCGCGCCGCAACAGCGCCGGATGTGCGCCGGCGGTCATGGCCCGCGCCGCCTCACGCGCCATCGCCTGCGCCAGCACGGCAGCGGTCGCCACGCCATCGCCGCATTGCTCACGCATTCGCCACAGCGCATGGCGCAGCATCATTGCGCCGGCATCCTCGACTGGGTCAGGCAATTGGATGACGCGGCGAGCGATGGTGCCGGCATCGTCCAGCAGTTCGGGCGTGCGGTCGCGCATGGTGGCGTTTTCGATGCCGACGGTGCGCGGCAACGGCCCCAGCGTGGGTTTCACGGCATTGGCCAACGCGTCAACGCCGGCGAGCAAGTTCGGTTGAAAGACGACGTCGGGTCGCGACGCCTGTGTGCGCTTGATCTGCTTCATCACGGTGGGTGAATCTAGCACATTCGGCGCAGAGTTGCCATGCCGGCCTTCCAATCGGGGGGATCACGGGAGCGAGGCCATCAGCCGCGCGGCATACACGGTGCCGAAGGCCTTGAATAGTGCCATCACCAGCCAGTAACACAGCAGCGTCAGGGGTAGCGACCAATGACCCAGATTGTCCAGAGGGCGTTTGTCACGCAGGTCGCGCTTATCGCTGCGCGCGAGCCATCACTGCTTCCACTGGATAACGCAGTCCGCGCGGCCCCATATAGGGCTTCATCAGGCGCGCAACCGTCTTGAAGATTGCATCGCGCGTGGCGGCATCGACGTTCAGAGCAACCAATGCGCCATAGCTACGCACCAGCGCCCTGGACGATACAAAGCGCGCATGACCTGGATGGATACCGGCCTCGATATGCGTGAAGCCGGCGCTGCACAGCAACGATTTGACCTCATCCGGGTCGCACAATGAGTGAGGCGGGTTGAATTGATCGGCTTGATTGTTCCCAATGTATTCACGCCACGCTCGCGCCACGGCAGCATTGCCCGCACATTTGTCCAGCGCGCCCCAGGTCATGACCGCAATGCGCCCACCCTTCGCCAGAACGCGGTGCATCTCCTTGAGCGCGGCCACGCGATCCGAAAAGAACATCAACCCAAACTGGCAAGTCACGATGTCGAAGTCGCCTCTGTCGAAAGGCAACTTGTCTGCCGGCGTCTCATGCCATTCGATGCTCGCGGAAGCGGGGAGCCGCCTCATTGCTCGCGCCACTGCCAGCGCGTCCGGGCTGAGATCGATGCCAGCGACATACCCGCTGGGGCCGACAAGTTTTGCCGCGTGGCGCGTCACTGCGCCGGTGCCACACGCCACATCCAGCATGCGCTCGCCGGCGCGCGGCGCAACCAATTCCAATGTCATGGACACCCATGGAGCAATGATCGTTGGAACGAAACAGGCCTGATAAATCTCGGCCCAGTTACCGGTGATGCCCCAGATACCGGTTTGCTGCATCATGTTTTTCATGACATTTCTCCGGTCACCCGGTATTTTTGGCTGTCATGCCCTTGAATACAGACCCAAGCCTTCGCGGGCATGACAATGAGTAGCGCGCAGTGCGCATGTCAGTGAGACCAAATCCCAAGCCCTCACGGGCATGGTGATAGGTTTAGCCGGTGAGCCTCAGGCAATCTCAGCCAGCGCCGTTCTTCGTCACCGGCAGGCCGGCGTCCATCCACGCCTGCACACCACCCTCCAGAATCTGCACGTCGCTGAA
>JBDHWI010000008.1:0-54112 GCA_039810125.1 Thermoflexales bacterium
GCAGTATAAGCCGCCATCACTTTGAGCGTGCTCCGCAAGATAACCCTCTTGATGAGCCTGTTAACTTGCGGAAACTGCCTCAAGGAATGGTTTCCCAACTACTGCAAATGCCACATTGCGTGGTGGGCTATTACGGTCAATATCCGCTCACGTCGAACAGCTTGCGCAGCAGTGTCGCGCGCGCGCCGGCGCTCATCGGCACTGGCTGACTGTTGTCGATGATGAAGGCGGTGCGCAGATCGACGCCGAGATATTGGCCGTTGTAGAACACATGCCGGTCGACGAAGGTCTGGTGTGTGCCGGCGCCGGCCTGATCGCCAAAGAACAGGTTGCCCACACCGTAGTGCAGAAAACCCTGCTCGTTCACATCGAAGCCCTGCGCATGATGTCCCTGGCTGCCATTCACCACCACCGCGCCGGCCTGCCGCAGGGCGTCGAAATCCTTGTGCTGCTGCGGCGTTGCGGCGTAGTTGTACAGCTCAAGATACTGGATGCCGGCAATGACCTGGTAGCCTGCGGCGCGCGCCTGTTTGATTGCATCGATGATGAGGTCGAGGTCGCGTGGGCTGTTGGAGCCGCAGCGTGCTGAGCCGGCGCGCGTGTTGGTTGCCCAGTTCGAGCCGAACCAGTTGCAGCCCACGAAGGCGATCTTGTTGCCGTTGATCTCGAACCTGGCCGGCCTGAGCGATGTTGCCGCATCGCGCCCACCGCCAAAGTATTGCCAACCGAGCTGATCGTACATGTCGAGCGTGCCATTCAGCTTGTCTGCGCCGCGGTCCCACAGGTGATTGCCGGTCAGCTCGATTACATCTGTGCCAACGTCCTTGAGCAGTTCGATGTACTTTGGGTTTGAACACATCGTCACGCCATCATTGAAGGAGGGGTAGGGGCATTTGTCCCAGAATGACACTTCGTTGCTGATGTGGGTGATGTCGGCGCTGCGCAGCCAATCACGAATGGCTGCGCCGGGGTACAGCACGCCCTTCTTCTCCATCATCACCGCCGTGCCGCGCACCAGCGCCGTGACGCCGGTCATGGCGACGACGGTCATCTTGCTCAGGTCGCGGTTCGCCGGCCCGCTGGTCACCAGCGGATAGGCGCTCACATCAGCTTGCTTGTCGAACAGGTTGACGCCGTCGAGATGCAGCAGCTTCCAGCGCTGCTCAAGCTGGTCGAAGGGCAGGATGGCGAACGATGCCGGCTTCGCGCTCCAAGCCGCTCCAAGCAGGCCGTCCGCCGGCACGATTTGAATCAAGGCCTTGCCGCTCGGCTCGCCGAGGATGCCCTTGAGCGCGACCATCGTTTCGTCGGTGACAAACAGCGCCGGCGCTTCACCGTTGTTGCTGAGGTCGCTGAGCGCGGCTGCATCGCCGGCCCAGAATGCCTTCAACTGATCGAAGGTCAGGCCATCGGCGACGGTCGGGAAAGGCGCGGCGACTGCAAGAAATCGCTGGCCGGCGGCCTGCGTTGGCTGCGCCGGCGAGAGCAACATGGTTGCTGTGGCCATCAGAGAGAGAACGATGTTGAAAGTGGTCTTCTTCATGCTGCGCCTATCTTCGCACAACTTGGCAGCCAGCATCCAGGTTGTGTCGCATTGAATGTGCTTGCTATACAATCGCAGAGCGCGGGCGGGTGCGCCGGCGCAGGTCGTCGTATCACCGATGCCATGAATTCACACACGCATGTCAGACCAGCGCAACACATTGCCATGCCTGCACACAACGCCTCTTCACCCCATGCGGTTGTGCCCATGCCGGCGCCGCAAAGAAAGCATTCAGTAGTGCCGGCGGTGCTGGCAGCCAGCGCACTGGCGTTCACCGGTGTCGGCCTTGCGGCCATCGCGTGGTCGCGCACGCGCGTGTTCCACTACATCCCCATGACCGCCGCAGTGAAGGGCGATCTGATGCAATTTCGCAGCCGGCGCAGCGGCATGCTGGCCTATTACAGCGCTGGCCCACTGAAGAAGGGCGTTCCGCCGCTGTTGCTCATCCATTCGGTCAACGCAGCTGCATCCAGCTACGAGATGAAGCCGCTATTCGACTATTACTCGCACAGCCGGCGCGTGATCGCGCTCGACCTGCCTGGCTTCGGTTTCTCTGAGCGTGGCGACCGCCCCTACACGCCGGCGCTTTACCGCGACGCCATCCTCGATCTGACCGAGCACGCGCTGGGGAATGAGGTCGTGGATGCAGTCGGGCTTGCACTCGGCGGCGAATTTCTGGCGCAGGCCGCGCTGGCGCGCCCCGACAAATTTCGCGCGCTTACCTTCATCTCGCCCACCGGTATGAGCATGCGTGATGAAATGAAGATGGGCAGCGATGTGGTGTTGGGCCTGCTACGCACGCCGCTGTGGGCGCGACCGCTGTTCGACCTGCTTACCTCGCGCCCCGGGTTGAAGTATTTTCTGCGCTTCGGCCAGAAGACGCCGGTGAGCAAGAATACGGTGAACTATGCCTATGTCACCAGTCACCAGCCTGATGCCGAAGTGGCGCCGTTTCACTCTCTTGCGGCGAAGCTGTCCACGCCGGCGATCTTCCAAACCTATTGCGCACTCACACAACCGTCATTGCTGATTTACGGGCAGGATCCAATTGCCCGCTTCGACCGCGCAGCGCAATTGGCAGACCTGCCAAATTGGCGCGTGGTGCCGGCTGAATATGCCGGCGCGCAGGTGCATTGGGATGACCCGCGCCTCGTCATCACGGAGATGGACAAGCTGGTTGCGCGGGTGGAGCAGGGCGCCAAATCACAGCGCGCGCCGGCGCAGCATCAGCCGGCGCGATAGCAAGGGATCACCCTGACACAAAAAGAACACGCCTCCGATGGAAGGCGTGTTCTTTCTTTCCCGTGGTGAGGCTCAGCTACTTGTCATTCGCCAGCGGCGCATATGCCTCTCGCACATATTGCTTCACCATGCGGCGCGTGCTGAACGCCGGCGCCACCGTGCGAACCGACTCGCGCATCCATTTCAACCATTCGTGCGGCAGCCCGTCGTCATCGGTGCTGTAGTACAGCGGCACGATCTCATTTTCCAGCGCGCTGTAGAGTGACTCGCAATCGGCAAGGTCCTGCTTTTCGATGTCGTCGAAGCTCTTGTCCTCGCCAATGGCCCAGCCATTCTTGCCATTCCAGCACTCGCGCCACCAGCCATCCAGCACGCTGAAGTTGAGCGCGCCATTCAAGCCGGCCTTCATGCCACTGGTGCCGCTGGCCTCGTAGGGCCGGCGCGGCGTGTTCATCCACACATCCACACCCTGCACCAGATAGCGCGCCACGTTCATGTCGTAGTCCTCGATGAACACCAGCCGGCCGGCGCTGTCGGCGTTCTTCACCG
Organism: Thermoflexales bacterium; assembly: GCA_039810125.1. Classification (GTDB taxonomy): domain Bacteria; phylum Chloroflexota; class Anaerolineae; order J036; family Brachytrichaceae; genus JBDHWI01. Next base: position 3,335 of record JBDHWI010000008.1, read on the forward strand.
TGCGGTACAACTCCTGAATCAGTCGCTTGCCTGGTTCGTCGGCCGGGTGCGATTTGCCGGCGAACAAGATTTGCACGGGCATGGCAGGATTGTTGATCAAGCGCATCAGGCGCGGCACGTCACGCAGCATCAGCGTGGCGCGCTTGTAGGTGGCAAAGCGACGCGCAAAGCCAATGGTCAGCACATTGGGGTCGATCAGCACGCCGCCGGCCACGATCTGCACCGGGTGTTGCAGGTGTGTGATCCACTTCACACGCGCGCGATCGCGCATGAACGAGGCCAGCTTGCGCTTGAGGTGCTTGCGGACTGTCCACAGATCGTCATCGGGGATTTCGTCGAGCATCTCCCATGTTTCAGGATCGTCGAGGCGGTTGAGCCAGCCGGCGCCGAGATAGCCATCGAACAATCGCTTCATGCGCCGCGACAGCCACGTCTGCGTGTGAATGCCGTTGGTGATGTGGCCGATCGGCACATCTCCGTTTGGATACATCCACTTCCACATCGCGCGGCTCACCTCGCCATGCAACTCACTTACGCCGTTTGCCTTGGAAGACAGGCGTAATGCGAGCGGGGTCATGCCGAAGGCGCCTTCATCATTGCCCAGTGCCATGAACTGGTCGCGGGTGATGCCGAGTTGTTCCCAGAAGCCATTGAGATGGCGGTCGATCTGCCAGGCTGGGAATTTGTCATTGCCCGCCGGCACTGGTGTGTGCGTGGTGAAGACGGTGTTCTTCTTCACGATCTGGACCGCCTGCTCGAAACTCTTGCCCTTTTGCACCAACTCTCTTGCGCGCTCCAGCGTCAGGAATGCGGGATGCCCCTCGTTCATATGCCACACCGCCGGCGCGATCTTCATCTCGCGCAGCGCGCGCACGCCACCGATGCCCAGCACCATCTCCTGGTTGATGCGCGTGTCGGGGTCGGGTGTGTAGAGCCGCTGCGTCAACACGCGGTCCTGCGGCGAGTTCTCTGGCAGGTCGGTATCCATGAGATACAGCGGCACGCGTCCGACCTGCGCCTTCCACATGTTGAAATATATGCAACGACCGGGCATTTCGACGCACAGCACCAGCGGGTCGCCGGCGGCGTCATGCACCTGAGTGATGGGCAACTGCTCGAAATCGAGCTGATCGTAGTTCGCCTCCTGCCAACCATCTTCCGTGATGCGCTGGCGGAAGTAGCCTTGCAGGTACAGAAAGCCGACGCCGACGAGCGGCACGCCCATGTCGCTGGCTTCTTTCAGATGATCGCCGGCCAGCACGCCGAGGCCGCCGGAGTACATCGGCAGGCTCTCGTGCAAGCCGTATTCGAAGGAGAAATACGCGACCGGGCCTTTCTTTGCCGGCCACGCGCCCTTGAATTGCTGATACCACGTCTTGCCGTTGCCGTTCACGCTCTCCTTGCTGTGCATGTAATTCGTGAAATCGCGCAGCGTGCGGTCATACATGTCCAGCGTGCGGCTGTCCTTCGCTGCGTTGGCCAATGCCTTGCGCGGCGCTTGGCGCAGAAACTTGACGGGGTTGTGATAGACCTGTTCCCATAGCACGTTGTCGATGCGCTGAAAGATGCGCTGTGATTCGGGATGCCACGTCCACCACAGGTTGTAGGCCAGTTCGCCCAGTTTGTGAATACGCTTGGGCAGCAGACTGCAAAGAGATTCGATAACGATGTCAGACACGGAGCCTCCGGTGAAAATAAAACCATCGCCGGCGAGAGGATGCCGGCACGAATGGCAGGTAAACCAGTAAAGTGGCAATGATTATAACCATATGAGGAGCGGGAGCGCCTGCTCGATTCACAATTTGCGCAGGTGGAAGCGTTGCCAGAGCATTCAGGCAGTTTTGTTCGGCATGCAGGGCAGCGCCGAATCGATCTTCGAACTGCGCATTGCTGCGCGATGCCGGCCAGTCTTCTGGATAAAGTGTATGTTCTCTATATAATCATGCAGATGCGCATCGCCATTGCCGCCGATCATGGCGGTTTCTCATTGAAAGGCCCCGTAGTTGAAATGTTGACCCAAGCCGGCCACGACGTGACGGATCTTGGTGCATTCAACGCAGAACGCTCCGACTACCCCGATTTCGCACAAGCGGTGGGCGAGGCATTGCAGCAGGGCAGAGCCGAGCGCGGCATTGTCATTTGTGGCAGCGGCGTCGGCGCGTGTGTAGCTGCCAACAAGATGCGCGGCATTCGCGCCTGCGTGTGCCACGACGCCTACTCCGCCCATCAGGGCGTGGAACACGACAACATGAATGTGTTGGTGCTAGGCGCGCGCGTTGTCGGCGTGGAGCTTGCATTTGATCTCGTTCGCGCGTTTCTTGGCGCGCATTTCAATAACGGCGACCGCTACATCAGCCGCCTGAAAAAAGTTGAGGCGATGGAACGTAGCGCATGTGAGTGACTATGAGCAAAAATGGCAATCCGATCCCTGCTGTGCAGAAACTGGGTCAGAGCTTCTGGTATGACAGCTTTCAGCGCGGACTGATCAAATCCGGCGAACTGCAAGACCTCATCGACCACTATGGCGTGGTGGGCATCACGTCCAATCCGTCGATCTTTGAGAAGGCCATCGTTGGCAACCCCGACTACGACCCTGACATCATCCCGCTGGTGGAGAAGGGTGTGGACACCAAGACGATCTACGAGACGCTGGCGATTCAGGATATTCAGTCGGCTGCAGATGTGCTGGAGCCGGTGTATGAGCAGACCAACGGCATCGATGGCTTCATCAGCCTTGAGGTGTCGCCTCTGCTGGCAAACGATTACGAAGGCACGGTGAACGAGGCCCGCCGGCTCTTCAAGCAGGTTGCGCGCAAGAATTTGATGATCAAGGTGCCGGCCACGGCTGCCGGCATCCCGGCGATTCAAACGCTCATCGCCGAAGGCGTCAACATCAACATCACGCTGATCTTCTCGTTGGAAAGCTACGAAGCTGTGGCGCGCGCCTATCTCGCCGGCCTCAAGGAACGCGCGTTGAAGAACGAAGCGCTCGATGTGGCATCTGTCGCATCATTCTTCGTCAGTCGCGTCGATGTGCTGGTTGACAAGTTGCTCGACGAAAAGATCGCGGCGATCCCCGATTGGGACAAGGACCAGCAGGCGCGGTTAGAGGCGCTGAAGGGCAAGGCGGGCATCGCCAATGCCAAACTGGCCTACGAGATCTTCGAGCGAATTTTTGCCGAGCCAGAATTTGCAGAGTTGGCGCAGCGCGGCGCAAGGTTGCAGCGCGTGCTGTGGGCCAGCACCAGCACGAAGAACCCCGCCTACAAAGACACCTATTACGTCGAGGCGTTGATTGGCAGGGAAACCATCAACACGGTGCCGCCGGCCACGCTGAAGGCCTTTGCCGATCATGGTGTTGCCGCGCCGGCCTTGTACGAAGGGCTGGATGACGCCAGGCGTGTGATGACCGAGTTGGAAGCCGCCGGCATCCACATGCCCGACGTGATGCAGAAATTGCTGGATGACGGCGTGAAGCAGTTTGCTGTTGCGTTTGACACGTTGTTCAAAGGCATCGAATACAAGCGCAGCGCCATCGTCTCACGCGGCGAAGTGAGCCATGTTGAGCCGGCGATGGGCTACATTGAGGAGCTTGTCGCCATGAAGGCGGCCTCGCGAGCCTGGCATCGAGATGCCTCGCTGTGGACGAGCGCGCCGGAGCATATCAAGGTGGTGAACAATCGCCTCGGTTGGCTCTTGTCACCCGACCTGATGCTCAATCGCGTCGATGAGCTGAACGCATTCCGTGATGCAGTGCGAGCCGACGGCATTACCGATGCGGTGGTGCTGGGCATGGGCGGCAGTTCGCTCGCGCCGGATGTGCTGCGCGCAACTTTCCCCCCACTCCCTGCGGGAGAGGGGCCAGGGGTGAGGATTCACGTCCTCGACACCACCGACCCCACAACGGTGTTGGCGCTGGAAAAACGCTTGAACATGCGCCACACACTCTTTGTCGTGTCCAGCAAGAGCGGCGGGACGCTGGAAGTGAACGCGTTCTACAAGTATTTCCGCGCCAAAGCCGATGCAGCGCTGGGTGATCACGCCGGCCAGCATTTCATCGCCATCACCGATGATGGCACATCGCTGCAAGATATGGCTATCGAGGAGGGCTTCCGAAAGGTCTTCGTCAACCCGTCGGATATTGGCGGGCGCTACTCAGCGCTCTCGTATTTTGGCCTCGTGCCGGCGGCATTGCAGGGCATCGACGTGGCGCAACTGCTGAAGCGCGCCAAGCAGATGGCGGATTGGTGCCAGCCCGATAGCGCCGGCAACCCTGGCCTGTATCTTGGCGCGTTGCTCGGCGGGATGGCGCTGCGCGGGCAGGACAAGGTGTCTTTTGTCCTCTCGCCGGAGATCTACACCTTTGGCTACTGGATTGAGCAGCTCATCGCCGAAAGCACCGGCAAGCAGGAGCGCGGCATCGTGCCAGTAGAAGGCGACTTGACGGTGAATGGGTTGCCGGCTGCGCTGAAGAACGGCGCCGGCCTAGGTGACGATCGCCTGTTTGTTTACATGAAGCTCAACGGCGATGAGACGCACGACAAGCTCATCTCACAGTTGAAGCGCGATGGCCGGCCCGTCATCATGCTGAAGCTGAACGATCTCTACGATCTAGGAGGCGAGTTTTTCCGCTGGGAGTTCGCAACTGCCATCGCCGGCGCCGCCCTCGGCGTCGATCCATTCGACGAGCCAAATGTGTTGGAGAGCAAAGTCAACACCAAGCGCTTGCTGGATGTGTTTGAAGAGACCGGCGAATTTGAGGCGGAGCAGAGCAGCCGCTCGGCCAACGGCCAACTCAACAAGTTCTTGCGCCAGGCCAAACCCGGGGACTACATCGCCATCCAGGCCTATCTGCCGCACATGCCGGATGTGGTGAGTGAGTTGGACAAGATTCGCCAGCTCGCGCGTGACAAATTTGGTGTGCCGGTGACAGTGGGCTTTGGCCCGCGTTTCCTGCACAGCACCGGCCAATTGCACAAGGGCGGCGCGAATAACGTCGTTGCGCTGCAATTGACTTACGACCCAGAGGAAGAGGTGTTGATCGCCGGCGAACCCTTTTCATTTGCCACGCTGCTGCGCGCGCAGGCGCTGGGCGACTACGAGTCGTTGCAAACGCACGGCCGGCGCGTGTTGCGCCTGCATCTTGGAAATGACGTTGATGCCGCGCTCAAGAAAATCATCAAGGTGCTGAGCGGCGGCACACGGCGCAGCAAGGCTGCTACCGCAAAAGCTGGCGCAAAGCCGGCACGAACGCGGCGCGCTCGCGATTGAGAGGCAAGCTCGTCAACGTCTGGTTGCGCACCGCGCTTACAAATGAATAGTTGTTAATGGATGTTGCGCGGTAACCAGCGCTTGCGGGTTCGGCCGCGCAACATCCATTGCCAATCACAGATTCTGATTACAAGGAGCCATCATGCAGATCGGTTTGTTTGGTTTGGGGCGCATGGGCGCAAACATGGCGCGGCGCTGGCATCGCGACGGCCACGATGTCATCGTGTGCAACCGCAGCCCAAAGCCCGTCGATGAGATGAAGGCCGAGGGGCTGGCCGGCGTCTACACCATCGAGGAATTGGTGGCCGCGCTGAAACCGCCTCGTGCGATCTGGGTGATGATTCCCAGCGGCAAGCCAACCGACGAGATGATCCAGAAGTTGCTTGGATTGCTGCAAGCCGGCGACACCATCATCGACAGCGGCAACAGCAACTGGAAAGATAGCAAGCGCCACTACGCTGAATGCAAGGAGAAAGGCATCCAGTTCATGGATCAAGGCACCAGCGGCGGCATCTGGGGCCTGGAGAATGGCTATTGCCTGATGATCGGCGGCGATGATGCGAGTTTCAAGCAATTGGAGCCGGCGTTCAAGACGCTCGCGCCTGACGGCCAGTACTACCTGCACTGTGGCGCAGCCGGCGCCGGCCACTTCACCAAGATGGTCCACAATGGCGTCGAATACGGCATGATGCAAGCCTACGCCGAAGGCTTCGAGATCATGGAGAAGAGCGAATTTGGCCTGAAGCTGGACGCGGTGGCCGAGGTGTGGCGCAAGGGCAGCGTGGTGCGAAGCTGGCTGCTCGACCTGCTGGCCGACGCGCTGAAGGACGACCCGAGACTGGAAGGCGTGAAGGGTTACGTCGAAGATTCAGGTGAAGGGCGCTGGACGATTCAGGCTGCCATCGATGAGGACGTGCCGGCGCCGGTTATCACGCTCTCGCTGTATCAGCGCTTCCTCTCGCGCCAGGACGAATCTTTTGCCGCCAAAGTGACTGCCATGATGCGCAAGGGCTTCGGAGGCCACGCGATCAAGACAGAGTAGGCTCATGTCCAAAAAAACCCAGCCTTGCATCATGGTCATCTTTGGCGCATCTGGCGACCTGACCAACCGCAAGCTCATCCCTGCGCTCTATAACCTGATGTGCGACGGCATGTTGCCGGATGAGTTCGCGATGATTGGTTTTGCGCGCAAGCCGAAGACGAACGAATCATTCCGAGCCGAGATGCGCGCGGCAGTGGAGGAGCATTCGCGCACCAAACCCATCGATGAGAAGGTGTGGGAGAAATTCGGGCGCAGCCTGCATTACCAGCAGGGCGAATACAGCACGCCGGCGGATTATGAGACGCTGTGCCAGCGGCTTGATGCCATTGAGAAGGCGCATAGCAGCGGCGGCAACCGCTTGTTCTATCTCGCCACGCCACCGGAGGTGTATCCGCACATCATCCAGAATGTCGGCGAGACGATGTGCATTGACTCGGGTGGCAACAATGGCGCCTGGTCGCGCGTGATCATCGAAAAGCCCTTCGGCCACGACCTGCAAAGCGCGCGCGACTTGAACGAGTATGTGCATCGCTGGTTCCGCGAGGACCAGATCTATCGCATCGATCACTACCTCGGCAAGGAGACGGTGCAGAATATTCTCGTCTTTCGTTTTGCAAATGGCATCTTCGAGCCGATCTGGGATCGTCGCTACGTTGACCACGTGCAGATTACGGTGGCAGAGAGCCTCGGCATCGGCAATCGCGGCTCGTACTACGAGAGCGCCGGCGTCATCCGCGACATCATGCAGAACCACATGCTGCAACTCGTCGCGCTGACGGCGATGGAGCCGCCGGCAGAGTTCAGCGCCGACTCGGTGCGCAATGAAAAGGTGAAAGTGCTGAAGGCGCTGCGCATTGACACCGCCAACGGTGATGGCACCGTGCGTGGGCAATATGGGCCGGGCAAGATAGACGGGCAGTTGGTGCCGGGCTACACGCAGGAAGAAGGTGTCGCGCCAGATTCGACCACAGAGACCTATCTGGCGATGAAACTGCTGATTGAGAATTGGCGCTGGGCTGGCGTGCCGTTCTACGTGCGCAGTGGCAAGCGCATGCCCAAGCGTGTCACCGAGATCGCGATTCAATTCAGAATGCCGCCGCTGCTGCTGTTCAGCGATTCAACGCAGCCGGCCATCGAGCCGAATCTGCTCGTGCTGAACATCCAACCGGATGAGGGCATCTCGCTGCGTTTTGGCGCGAAGCAACCCGGCACCGGTGGAAACGTACAGCCGGTGGTGATGCATTTCAGCTACAGCTCGTCGTTCAAAGCGTCGGCGCCGGATGCCTACGAGCGCCTGATCCTCGATGCGATGCTCGGTGACAGCACGCTCTTCACGCGCAGCGATGAAGTGGAGGCGTCGTGGTCTCTCATCACCCCCATTGCTGCGCAGTGGGAAGGCGGGCATGGCTCATTCATCGAGCAGTATCGCGCCGGCACATGGGGGCCGAAGGAAGCCGATGACTTCATCGCTGCCGACGGCAAACGCTGGCGCAACCTCTAGCCGATCAACATTCAAATGCCACCCTTCGTAATCGTCCTCAACGACGACAGCACGTATTGTCTGCAGGTCGAACCGACGCCGGCAGCGCTGATGCAACTCGCAGCCAGGGGGTTTGTATTTTGGGCGGGCAAGGCCATCGAGCGGCAGGGTGTTGCGCACATCGCGCTCAGCGGTGGCAGCACGCCAAAGGCGTTGTTCGAGCTGCTGGCGACCGAAGCATTTGCACGACAGGTGTTTTGGGAACGCGTGCATGTGTGGTGGAGCGACGAGCGTGACGTGCCGGCAGATGACAAGGACAGCAACTACAAGCTGGCGCATGACGCGCTTCTCAGCAAGGTGCCGATCCCACAGGAGAATGTGCATCGCGTGAAGACGGAACTTGGCGCGGCGCCGGCGGCGGCGGCGTATGAGGCCGAGATGTTGCGTGAGATCGCCGGCGTCGATGCAGCTGCCTTGCCCCCGCATCCTTCGACAAGCTCAGGGCAGGTTCCCCTCGCGCTCTCACATCCAGACCATGCGCCCGGGGCGACAATCAGGCCGCGCTTCGATCTGATCCTGCTCGGCATGGGTGATGACGGCCACACGGCTTCGCTGTTCCCACATAGCGAAGCGCTGCAGGAGCAAGATCGCCTCGTCGTGTCGCACTTCGTGCCAAAAGTGAACATGCAGCGCATCACGTTCACCTATCCGCTCATCAACAGCGCCGACACGGTGATTTTTCTGGTGAGCGGGGCGGGGAAGGCCGGCACGTTGCGACGCGTGCTGATCGGTGATGTGCAGCCCGATGTATTGCCATCACAGGGCGTCATGCCGCACGGCAAGCTGCTGTGGATGGTCGATGCCGCCGCTGCTGCCGAAGTTGCCGCCGGCCCCGGCTATCCGGCCCAAGAATTCATCTATCGCCGCGCGTTGTAGGGCATGCACAACCGTTTGCCCTACGGGCGAAAAATGGCAAACGCATTGTGCGCGTAGAGGCGGCAAAGAGGCGTCCTTTACAATAGCCAGCACGTCGCACTCATGAACCTGCAAGAATTTCTGGACATCGCCAGGCGTCGCTGGTGGATCGTGGTGCTGGTGGCGCTCATCGCAGCGGCCAGCGCGTTCGCCTTCAGCCGGCTGCAAACGCCCATCTACAAGTCGAGCATGAAGCTGACGATTCAGCCGGCGCGCACCGACTTCGGCCTCACGCAATCAGCCAAGACGCTGCTGTCGTCGTATATCAGCATCATCCATACCGAGCGCAATGCCGCCGAAGTGGGTCAGCGCCTCAGCCTCGACTATTTGCCCGGCTACATCTTCGGCCAGACGCGCATGGCTGATGATGCTGCCACCTTTGGCATTCAAATCGAAGTGCGCGATTACGATGGTGAAACGGCCAATCGCATCGCGCGCGAGTGGGCGCAACTGTTCGTCGAATTTCGCAACAACGACAACGCCAAGCAGCGCCGCGAAGATCGCGTAGACGCGATCATGGGCGATGATCCGCGCTATTCACAAGATTCACCGCGCACCGGCGTGAACACTGCCGCCGGCCTCGTGCTGGGCGCACTGGCCGGCGTGCTGGTGATTGCATTGCTGGAATGGCGGCAGTCGTCGTTCATCCGCAACGCCGGTGATGTGGAGCGCAAGTTGAACTTGCCGCTGGTTGGCGCCATTCCCGCCGAATGACAACATGAACCTCGTCACATTGAACGCCCCAACTTCCCCAGCCGCAGAGGCCTATCGCACACTGCGCAGCAACCTGTTTTTTGCCGCGCTCGACAAGCCGCTAAAGACGCTGGTGATTGTCTCGCCGGACGCCGGCACGGACGCTGCTACAACCATCGCCAACCTTGCGGTGTCGATGGCGCAGAGCGAGCGCAAGGTGATCGTGGTGGATGCCAACCTGCGTCAGCCGGCGCTGCACAAGGCTTTTGGCATGGGCAACGAAGCCGGCCTGGTTGATCTGCTCAACGAAGAAGAAGGCGAGCCGGAGTTGAACGCCAGCGGTGTGGATGGCTTGCGCGTGATGACTGCCGGCCCGACGATTCCCAGCGCGTCCGACGCGCTCAGTTCGCAGCGCATGAATCAGGTGATTGCGCGGCTCGCCGGCATGGCTGACGTGGTGCTGTTTGCCGCACCGCCGTTGACCCAGTTCAGCGATGCCGCCGTGCTGGCCTCGAAGGTCGATGGCGCGTTGCTGGTGGTGAGCGCCGGCAGGACCCGCCGCGACAGCGCCGAGCGCGCGCGCGACATCCTCACTCGCGCGCATGCCAATCTGATTGGCGCGGTGATGATCGACGCGAAGTAGCCAGGAATGATTTGTAGCGCGCCTCGAAAGAGCGCCACCACCTTTTGCAACGCGCGATTTAAGGTGAAGCGGTCGGGTATAATCCCGACCGCTTATTCTTGAGAAGAAGGCCTCTTTCGCGTGATACATCGCCAAACACAATCCTCAGATTACTGGTCCTCGTTTGCATTGACGCAGGATGATGCTGAGTTTCTTTACGGTCTTGTGCTGGAAGCCGGCAGCCCCAAACGGCTTGCCGAGTTGACGCAGGCAGTGATGGGCCATCGCATCGAGCAGGAGAATGCAGCGTTGCGCCGGCAATACACCAGCGACAAGTTTTATCAACCCAAGAAGAACTACACCGCCGGCGAAGACATTGTTTTCCCCGCGCTGAAGTTCGCCACCGGTCGCGTTGCCGGCGTGCGCAAAGGCATCAATCCCGACATCGGTGATTTTGATGTGATTGCAGTGGAGATGAACGGCGGCTTCAAGCGCGAGTTTGCCGCCAACTTCAACCGCCATCACGTCCTGAACGAGCAGGATCCCACCACATTGATGGACGAAGGGCGCATCGCCACGCCCGAAGAGTTGTATGCGCAATATGGCGAGTCTGTCTCACAGGTGGTAAACGCCGCGCTGGAGCAGAACAGTGAATTCATCCGCGTGGGCGAAGAATGGTTCCTGCGCGCCATGATGGCAGATGTGAACGTCGGCCATCTCAACCTCGCCGAGGCCGTGCTGGATGTCGCCGGCGGAGGGCCGCTTACCACCGACGTGATTCTGCGCGATTTGGGCTTGCCGCCGGATGTGGCTGGCAACGTGCAGGAAGCCTCGCTCAATGCGGCGCTTGCCGGTGATGCACGCTTCGATGAAGTGAGCCTGGGTGATGCGCCGGCGTGGTTCCTGCGCCGCCTTGAGCCAGCCGAAGTGCGCGAGATGCCGGCATCTTTGAGGGCGGCGCGCTTTCAGGGCAATGTCACGCTTGGCGATGATTTGGAAGCGTTGGCGCGCGAGTTGGATGACGAGTTGGAATTTGGCGCTGCGCCAGTGGAGCCGGCAGATCATGCGTCGTTCACGCTGATCTTTCCGCACAAGCGCGCCGGCACGCTTGGCTGGTCGCGCAAAGTCGCTGCTGTGCTGCCCGAGTTCAGCAAGCCACGCGTCCCGATTCGTCTGAAGGACCGCGCCGGCAACAAGGAGGCCACGGTGTGGCTGGTGCGCGATGGCCGCTATCTGTGGGGTCTGGGCGACTGGTTCCGCTCGCCCGACATTCAACCCGGCAGCCAGATCGACTTGACGCGCAGCGAGGGTCATTGGACGATTGACTTCCACCGCCACAAGCCGCGCCGCGAGTGGGTGCGCGTGGCGACAGTGCGCGATGGCCGGCTGCATCTGGAGACAGCGCAACGCGCAGTCTCTGGCGACGTGGATGACCTGCAATCGGTATTCGTGGATGACCCGCGCGCCTTCGATGGGTTGCACGAGCGCTCGCGCGATGTGGCGCATGCTGTGCGCGAGGCATTCCCTGAAATTGCAAAACTCAGCCCGCAGGGCAACGTTCATGCGCGCACGCTATATGCAGTGGTCAATGTGATCGTGCGCGCTGCCCCGCGCGATGTGTTCAGTGCGCTTGTGGCGAGCGGCGCATACGTGCAGGTGGGCGACAACTATTGGCATTTGGGTGATCATTGAGTGCGCGTTTGGCAATGGGATAGAGCAATGCTATGAAGTTTTTTCGACCGACAGAGAATACCCACTTTCACATTGACTACACCTGGTTTGAGAAAAATGGCCAGGATGTCAACGTGTTGATCAACAAGTGCCTGACGCCGGAGCAGATGGAGCAATTGGCTGATGAGCCGTTGGATGAGCCGTTGGATGTGGTGGATGAGCAGACCGGCGAGGTGCAGCGCGTGACGAAGGCGGTGCAGTTCATTCGCGAGGCGCGCGCCGGCGACCCCGATTTCATCGGTCCGAAGACGCCGGTGTCCGAAGCGGTGTTTCGCATCTTCCTGCTGAACAACAATCAACCGCTCAGCGCAGCCGATTTGGCGGCGCGCATCAACCGCAAACCGGAAGAAATTCTGAGGCAGTTTGGCAGTCGCGTTGTTTATAATGGCATTCGCGCCGTGTCAGAATAGCCCCCGTAGCTCAATGGATAGAGCGAAGCACTTCTAATGCTAAGGTTGTGAGTTCGAGTCTCGCCGGGGGCGCCTCATGCGACGGCCATATTTGAGGGGTGACCTGACATGATGGCGCGGATGGCGGAAATCAACTGATCGATGCGGCCATTTTTGGGGAAGACAGCTGCCACGCCGGCAGCTTTTGCCTTTTCCTGCAGACGGTTGGTGTCTTCGGCAGTCAGAATGATGATCTCGCTGCTGACGAATTCTGCTCTCAATCGTGCCGCTGCGGAAATGCCATCCAGCTGCGGCATGTCGGCGTCCATGATGATGAGTTGCGGGCAGAGGTGGCGCGCCTGTTGAATGGCATCCAAGCCATCCGGCGCTTCGCCTACTACCAGCAGATCCGGCTCCAGGCTCAAGCGCATCCTCAAGCCGGCTCTCACTGCTGCGTAATCATCGACGAGCAAAATGTCTATCATGCTGATACCTGCTGTGCCACACGCTGTGGCACTCGTTTTCTTGTGGCGATCAGTATTCACATTGCGCGCGTTTTGGTCATCGTCGGAAACCTGCAAGGGCGATCAGCCGTTGGTTTGATGCGCCGGCATGACACTGTGTTGGGTTGCAATGACATGCGCCGGCAAGGCAGGTGATTTTGCGATTGCAGGTTGGAGATGTGAACTGTGTCAAGTGGAAAGTGAGGAATTAGATTGAAGTTGAATATCAAAAGGCCTGATTTTCAGGCCGCCGGCAGTAATCTCATCCACGCTTTTGTGTTGATCTGGCAGGCGCATCCAGCCAGCACGATCGGCATGGCGTTGGTGACGCTGGTGAGCGCGGTGTTGCCGGCAACGCAGGCATGGGCCGGCAAGCTCATCGTCGATGGCGTCGTTCAGGCCATCGGCCACGTGCAAACCGTCGATGTGTGGACGGCAGTGCAACCACTGCTGCCTTTCCTCTTTCTGGAGTTCTTTGTCGTCACCACTGGCGCTGTGATGAGCCAGACGCGCATACTCCTGGAACATGTGCTGCACGCCAAGCTGTCGCACACCATCAATTCGGCCATCATCCGCAAGTCGCTCTCGCTCGATCTGCATTTCTTCGAGAATGCTGAGTACTACGACAAGCTGGAGAACGCGCGGCGCGAGGCTGACCGGCGCGCGCTCGATATTCTGAACAGCGGCTTCATGGCGGTGCAGAACACCATCACGCTGACATCATTCGTGGTGTTGTTGTTCACCTTCAGCCCATGGATTGCGCTGTTGCTCCTGGGCGCGAGCATTCCGCTCTTTCTGGCGCAGAATCATTTCAGCCGGCTCAATTTCCGCCTGCTCACCTGGCGCGCGCCCGAAAGCCGGCGCATGATGTATCTCGAACGCCTGCTCACCGACAAGGACAGTGCGAAAGAAGTCAAGCTCTTTGGCCTCGGCGAACCGCTGCTGGCGCGCTATCAGGAGTTGTTCTGGAAGTTCTACAGGGAAGATGAGGCGCTGGCACGCAAGCGCAGCGTCATCAGCATCGGCTTCGGCATCCTCACCAGCATCTCGTATTACATCGCGTATGCGTGGATCGTGTTTCGCACCATCGTCGGCGCTATCACGCTCGGCAGCATGACGTTGTATCTCTCAATCTTTCGTCAGAGTCAGAGCACGTTTCAGGGGTTGCTCAGTAATGTCAATTCACTCTACGAAAGCGCGTTGTTCATGAGCAACCTGTTTGGCTTTCTGGAATTGCAGCCGCAGATGGCGCATGCCAGGCAGCCGCTGATGGTGCCGCGTCCCATTGTGAAGGGCATTGAATTTCGTAATGTTTCGTTTCGCTATCCAGGGCATGAGGAATGGGTGCTGCAAAACATCTCGCTGTCGATTGGCCCGGGCGAGAAGATCGCGCTGGTGGGGGCGAATGGCGCCGGCAAAACCACCTTCATTAAGCTTTTGACGCGGCTCTACGATCCGGATGAGGGCCAGATCCTGCTGGATGGCGTCGACCTGCGCGACTACGATGTCGACGACCTGCGCAAGCGCATCGGCGTGATCTTTCAGGATTTTGTGCGCTACCTAATGACCGTGCGCGAGAACATCGGTTTCGGGCAGATTGACGCGCTTGCAGACCAGCCACGCATCGAAATCGCGGCGCAGAAGGGTGGGGCGGATGAGGTGATTGCGCAATTGAAGGAGCGCTACGACACGATGCTTGGCGCCGGCTTCATCAAGGGCCGCGAACTGAGCGGCGGACAGTGGCAGAAGATTGCGCTGGGTCGCGCCTTCATGCGCGATGCCGAGGTGCTGGTGCTGGACGAGCCGACGGCTGCGCTCGATGCGCAGCGCGAATATGAGATCTTCCAACGTTTTCGTGAACTGACCAATGGCCGCATCGCCATCCTGATCAGCCATCGCTTCAGCACAGTACGCATGGCCGATCGCATCGTGGTGATCGAGGGTGGCCGGCTCACTGAACTCGGCACACACACGGAACTCATCACACGCGCCGGCACCTATGCGCGCCTGTTCAACATGCAGGCCGAAGGGTATCGATGACGCTCTATCCTTCAAGTGTCAAAGTGACTATAATCTCGCGCCGATGATACACATGGAAATCCAGCCAGCAGTGCTGGCGGGGCAGCATGTGCGGCTGGAGCCGATCACCGTCGATCATGCGGAACTGCTGTGGCCGCAGGCCAACGAGCCAGAAATCTGGCAATATATGCCATACGGCACAGTTGATTCGCCAGATCGCTTGCGCAGCGTGATTCAGGATCTGTTGCGCCGGCAGGCTGCTGGCACGGATCTGTGCTTTGTCGTGATCGATGTGGCGAGCAATTCCCCTGTCGGCATGACACGTTTCATGACCATTGAGCGCGCGAATCGCAGTTTGGAAATCGGCGGCACGTGGTATGGCAAGGCATTTCGTCGCACTGTGGTGAACACCGAGTGCAAGTATCTGTTGATGTCACACGCCTTCGAGTCATGGGGTTGTGTGCGCGTGCAAATCAAGACCGATCTGCGCAATGCGCGCAGTCAGCATGCCATCGAGCGTTTGGGCGCAACACGCGAGGGTGTGCTGCGCAAGAACATCATCATGCCGGATGGCTATCAACGATCATCGGTGCTGTACAGCGTGATCGATGATGAGTGGCCGGCGGTCAAGCTGCGGCTTGAGCAACTGTTGAAAAGCTAGTTTGCTGCGCGGCGCGCTGCAACTGCGCCCTATTTCACACAGGGCGTCATCGCGTTCGCAAAGACATTCGTTCGAGGAGAAGAGAAAGAATCATGCGACTTGGTATTTTGACCGGCGGCGGCGATGTGCCGGGCTTGAACTCGGCCATCAAAGCAGCCACCATTCGTTTGCTCGATCAGGGTCATGAGATGATCGGCATCCGGCGCGGCTGGTATGGTTTGTTGCACTTCAACATCGATGACGAGAACTGTGAGCAGGAACTCACAGTCCAGCTCGATCGCCATGTGGTGCGCACCATCGACCGCACTGGCGGCACCTTCCTGCACACCAGCCGCACCAACCCGGCGAATGTGAAGCCGAAGGATGTGCCGGCGTTCCTCAAGCATGCCACCGCCTTTGCGCCGGGCCTGGCTGACCGTTTCGACTTCACGCCACACGTGATGAACGTGCTGAAGCATCTCGACATCGATGGTCTTGTCACCATCGGCGGCGATGACACGCTGAGCTACTCATTGCATTTGCACCAGGCCGGCTTCCCCGTCGTCGCCATCCCCAAGACGATGGACAACGACGTGCGTGGCACCGAATATTGCATCGGCTTCAGTACTGCCATCACGCGCTCGCTTGAGTTCATCAATAACATGCGCACTTGCACCGGCAGCCACGAACGCGTCGCGGTGATCGAGTTGTTTGGCCGCAACAGTGGCGAAACCTCGCTCATCGCGTCGTATCTCGGCAACGTCGATCGCTGCCTCATCAGCGAAGTGCCCTTCAATCTGGAGCGTCTGTGCGATCTGCTGGTTGCTGACAAGCGCGCCAACCCCAGCAACTACTCCATGCTGGTGGTGAGCGAGGGTGCGACGCCGGTTGATGGCGGTGTGATCGAGCGTGGCGAGGCTGACGCCTACGGCCACCGCAAGCTGGGCGGCATTGGCGATTACATCAGCGAGCAGATCAAGCGGTTGACCAATGAGCACACGATGTACCAGAATGTCGCCTATCTCATGCGCAGCGGTGCGCCCGACGCGTTGGATGTGATGGTCTCGAGCAACTTTGGCACACTTGCTGCCGACCTGGTGTTGTCAAACCAGACCGGGCGCATGGTGGCGCTGCAGGGTGGCAAATACACCAGCGTACCGCTCACCGAGGTAGGCGGCGGCCCGCGTCCACTGGATGTGGATGAACTCTACGACCGCGAACAATATCGTCCGAAGGTCCGCAGCGTGGATGGCAAGCCGATGTTCCTCTATTAGAGCTGAGGGATTAGAGATTGGCGATGGATCGCGTGCGACGCACTTTGCAAAGTGCGTCGCACGTTTTTTGTTGTCTCTTCGTCTTGTCGCCCTGCCGGCGCCCTGTCCGCTTGCGAAAAAATGACAACTGTCATGCCGGCGCGTGACCGCAGCCACTCAACAATCGATCAGCTCTTTGCGTAAGATCATGGGTGGAGAAACTCGCATGATTCGCAAAAATATTTTGGCATTGGTTGTGCTGACGTGCGCAGCGCTTGTCGCCAGCACGCCGGCTTTCGCGCAGGATCGCCGGCCCTCCGACGTGGTGCAACGCGGCTCGCTCGCCACCGTCACCCGCGTCATTGATGGCGGCACGATCGAAGTTTCGCAGGGTGGCCAGACATATATCGTCACGTATATTGGCATCAGCGCGCCAGCGCTGGGTGCGTGCTATGGGCAGCAGGCTTTGCAAGCCAATAGCGCGCTGGTTACCGGCCGAACTGTCATTCTCGAAAAAGACACGACTGACGTGAATGCTGCCGGCGCAGCCCCGCGCTATGTCTACCTGCCTGATGCGCGCATGGTGAACGAGGAACTGCTCAAGAGCGGCATGGCAGTGGCCGTTGCGCAGTTGCCCGACACGCGATACCAACTCGACTTGAACGCGCTCTCGTCTGCGGCGCAGGCGGCGAAGAAGGGCGGTTGGGCGCGCTGTGGCTGGCAGGCGCCGGCGTCCGCCGTGGCAAAGGTCGACGGCTGCATCGCCATCGACATGGCTGACCTCGCCAGCCGCCAGGCTGCGTTGCCGCAGTTTGGTCTGCTCAACGCTGGCGATTGCGTGACGATCACCGGTCAGGCCGATGAAGCCGGTGGCAACTCTTATCGCGGCCAGTTTGTCTGGCATCCGAAGGGCAGCGTCGTGACGCTTGCGCCGGGCTATGTGCGCTGGAAGGATGGTCTCGTGATGCTCGACAAGAATGCCGATGGCCAGTTGCAAGCGCATATCGATTCCTTTCGCGCCGGTCCGCCCACCACCATCAATTTCGGCGGCCAGGTGTTCACCATTCCCAGTCGCAAGAAGGTGCATTACCAGAGCGTGCTGCCGCTGGAACGTGACCCAGGTGACAACAGCGTCGTTCGCCTGCCCGACGTGAACACATGGGTGTTCAGGGATGTTGGAAATGGTCAGATGCAGGCGCTGGTGGATTTTCTGGAGTTCCAGTCTGGCGCGATGCAGTTGCCGCCGGCGCTGCAGTGATGCAGCGCTGCCTGCTTCACAGCATCTTCGCTGCCTGCGCCTTGCCTTTCGCCAGTGCGATGTCGCGCGGTGTGCGGCCTTGTTTATCTTTGCGCGTGGGGTTGCCGGCGTGGTCGAGCAGCAATTGGATGATGCTGGCGTGGCCGCTCGCCGCCGCCACATGCAGCGCAGTCTGTCCCTTGGCATCAGACGCATTCACATTCGCGCCCTGTGCCAGCAGCCACTGCACCAGTTCGACGGGGTTGCCTTTGTCGGCGCGCACGGCAAAGGCCAGTGGCGTTGTGCCGTTTCTGCCGGCGCGATTCACATCGGCGCCCTGCGCAACCAGCGCCTGCAAAATGGGCAAGTCTTTGCACTCCACAAAAATGCCGCCATCGACCGCCCGCGCATCCACCTTGTGCGCCAGCAGCAATTCCACCATGTTCATCTGCGCTGTGATTGCGGCGAGGTGCAGCAACAAAGCGCTGTATTGCAGCGTTTCTGCGCCGCGTTGGAGCAGGTGGCGCGCTGTTTCGAACTGGCCGCCGACGATGGGGAACGCGATCAGCGGCACGAGATAGATTGGGTCAAACGGGTCTTCGGCATTGAGCAGCGCCGGCTCGGCATCAAGCTGTGCTTGCAGCAGGCCTTGTTCACCCATGAATGCCGCGCGAAACGCATCAAGCTGCGCACCGCGTGATTGCAGCAGCGCGGCGATCGCAGCGTGCCCGTGATATGCAGCCGCGCAGTAAGGCGTGATTTGCACCATCGTCTCGTTGTTGTAGCAGCCTGTCGCATCGATGGCTGCGCCTTGGTCGAGCAGCCATTCGACGAGATGCCGGCGATTAAAGCGTGTCGCTGCCCACAAAAAAGTGCGACCATGACTGCCGCGCCGGTTCAAGTCGTTGGGGTGTTGTTTGAGATGGCGCTGCACGCCGGCGATGTCGCCCTTCACTGCCAGCGCAAGCGTCTTTGCTGGCAACTGCTGTTTCCAGAAGCCGGGCGGCAGTTCGGCCACCGCCGGATTCACCCAGCGCTGTGGCGGAATAGGTGAAGCAGGCTTGCCAGACATATGGGTCTCCTGATTTGCTAGATCACCGTCGGCGGATGATATTCGCCGAAGACATTGCGAAACACGCGTCCGATTTCGCCGACGGTGACGCCGGCTTCCACGCTTGCGATCAACGCCGGCATCACATTGGTTGCGCCTCGTGCTGTTTGCTCCAGTTGCGCCATCATCGCGCTGGCATGTTCGGCGTTGCGTTGCGCTCGCCATTGCGCCAGTCGCTCGCATTGCCGCGCTTCGATGGCCGGGTCGACCTTGAATTTTGATTGTGTCCCTGCCGGCGCTTGCGCCATCGCAAATTCATTCACGCCAACGATCACGCGCTGCTTGCTCTCGATCTCGCGCTGGTAACGATAGGCCGATTCAGCGATCTGCGATTGCATCCAACCGCTCTCGATGGCCTTCACTGCGCCGCCCATCGCATCGACCTGTGCGATCAGATCGGCGGCGCGCTGCTCAATCTCATCGGTCAAGTGCTCAATGACATAGGAGCCGGCCAGTGGGTCCACAGTGTCGGTCACGCCGCTCTCATTGGCGATGATCTGCTGCGTGCGCAGCGCAGTGCGCGCAGCCTCCTCGGTGGGCAATTGCAGCGCCTCATCCATGCCATTGGTGTGCAGGCTCTGGGTGCCGCCCAGCACGGCTGCCAGCGCCTGAATGGTGACGCGGGCGACGTTGTTCATCGGCTGCTGTGCGGTCAGCGTGCTACCGCCGGTCTGGGTGTGGAAGCGCAGCATGCAACTGCGCGGGTCTTGCGCGCCAAAGCGCTCGCGCATGATCTTTGCCCATAGCCGGCGCGCAGCGCGAAACTTTGCCACTTCCTCCAGAAAATCGTTGTGTGCGTTGAAAAAGAAGGCGAGTTGGCCGGCGAAGTCGTCCACGCTCAAGCCGGCGTCGATGGCGGCCCGGGTATAGGCGATTGCATTGGCAAGCGTGAAAGCCACCTCCTGCACGGCGGTGCTGCCGGCCTCGCGGATGTGATAGCCGCTGATGCTGATCGTGTTCCACTGCGGCACGTGATCTTTGCAATAGGCAAACACATCCGTCACCAGGCGCATTGAGTGTTTGGGCGGGAACACATACAGCCCGCGCGCTGCATATTCCTTCAAGATGTCATTTTGCACAGTGCCGCGCAGGTTTCGGGTGTTGGCTGTCGAAGATGGAGTTGCCTCCTGCTCTTTTGCCACCGCGATGTAGAGCGCCAGCAGCACCGCTGCCGGCGCGTTGATCGTCATGCTGGTGCTGATCTTTGCCAGTGGTATCTGGTCGAACAGCTCGCGCATGTCGTCGAGCGTGCTGATGCTCACGCCAACCTTGCCCACCTCGCCGGCGGCCAGCGGGTCGTCGGCATCCATGCACAACTGCGTCGGCAGGTCGAATGCCACCGACACGCCAGTCTGCCCTTGCGCCAGCAGGTAGCGGTAGCGCGCGTTGGATTCAGCTGCAGAGGCATAGCCGGCGTATTGCCGCATTGTCCAGAACCGCGAGCGATACATGGTCGGATGCACGCCGCGCGTGAAAGGGTATTCGCCAGGAAATTCCGCCGGCGCATCCTCATCGACATAGACGACATCCAGCGGAATGCCAGATGGCGTCTCGAATTGCGGTTTGCGCTCTGGCGCGCGCTTCAACGAGGGCTGCAATGTTTCGCGCTCCCAATCTGCGCGTGTTCTGGGCTTCGTAGTCATGGCTGAAATTTGGATATGGCGACCGGATGACTTGCGCAACACCTGCAGTTTGCGGTATCGACCGGCCGAGTGTACATCCAAACGCCGGCGAAGAACCCTGCGTCTTGCACAAAGCACGCATCGCGCCAACAATCAACCGTATGCGACTACAAAACAAAGTGTGCATCATCACGGGCGCCGGCTCGGGCATTGGGCGCGGCACGGCGCTGCTGTTTGCCGAAGAGGGCGCGACGCTGGTGCTGGTGGATCGCAATCTCGATGGCCTGGTGGAGACGCAGGGCATGTTGGCGAAGGGTGCGAATGCGATGGCCGTGCGCGCCGATGTGTCGCAGGCCGGCGACATCGCGCGCGTGGTGAATGACGCAGCGCGGGCGCATGGCCGCATCGATGTCGTGTTCAACAACGCCGGCATCATGCCGCATGGCGACCTGTTGCATTTCGACGAAGCGACCTGGGATGATGTGATGGCCGTGAACGTGAAGGCCATGTTCCTGATGTGCAAGGCCGTCATCCCCTATATGCTCGCGCAGGGCGGAGGCAGCATCATCAATACATCATCGGTGATGGCGACGCTGACTGAGCCGGGCTACGAGGCCTACTCCTCATCGAAGGCTGCCGTCATAGGGTTGAGCAAATCGATTGCAGTGTCGTATGCGGAGCAGGGCATTCGCTGCAATGCGCTGTGCCCGGGCTGGGTGGATACACCGATGAACCTGCACATCGTTGAGCAACTGGGCGGCATGGAAAACGTCAAACCCATCATCAAGGCGCAACAGCCGCTGGGGCGCATGGCAACCACGCGCGAGGTGGCCTATGCCGTGCTATTCCTGGCGTCGGATGAATCGACCGCGATAACGGGCAGCGCGCTGTATGTCGATGGCGCTTCGACGGCGGCGATCTGAGCCAGCCCGCGCCTCGGCTTGTCAACACCGAGGCGCAGGTCATGCCAGCATTGCCGGGTGTGCGCCGGCGCTAGAAGTAGCTGCCGATCACGTCCAAAAGCCGCTTGATGTTCTCCGCATCGCTCGGCTGCACCTTCGTGTCACTCGCGCGCGCGATGGCGTTTAACGCGCTGATGTCGGCGTCGCGGCCATAGGCCACTGGGATCACCAGAATCGGCGTCTTGCTGTTGCGCGCTTCGGTCAACACGCGCACCGCGTCATTCAGATTTTGCTGGCTGGAGGTGTCCTGACCATCGCTCAGCAACACGATGGCCTGAATGCGCGAGGGGTCGGATGTCTGCCTCAATTCATCGACTGCTGCGATCACCGCGTCGTATAGCGAGGTGTTGCCACGCGCTTCGAGCGATTCGACTTCGCTCAGGATGAGGGCGCGATTGGTTTCCATTTCACCCAGCGGCACCACCTGATTCACCGTGCTGTCGAAGGTGGTCAGGCCGATGTTGTTCTTGCCGGCCTGATCCTCAAGAAACAACGTTGCCGCCTCGCGTGCATGAACGATCTTGTCCTCGTCGCGCATCGAGCCGCTGGTGTCGATCAACAGCACCACATCGGCTTGCTTTTTCACCAGTTGCCATGATTGTTGCGTGGTGGCGATGACCGCCGGCTCAGGCACCGGCAACAACTGCTTCGGCTGGTTTGGATCCACGCCATTCACGGCGGTGAAGGGGTCGCCGAGCGGCACATCGCTGGTGGCGGGACGGAAGCCGGCCTGCATCACCTTCTCCTGCACGCCTCGCGTGAGGAAGTACTGCGTGAAGAGTTCGGCGCCGGCGCGTTGCTCGTCGCTCACCCATGGCGCGTTGGGAATCGCGAAGGGGTGATCGTGGACGAAGGTGCCTTCCTTCGGATACAGCGCGACCAGTTTCTCCGGCGGCTTGATCTGTGTCTTACCCTGGTTGATGAAGATCAGGTCGTTCTCTTCCAAGGCCACAAAATCGAGATACTCCGGCCCCTGCGCAATATATTCTGTGAATTCGGTCGTGCGCGCTGAGTAGTGCTTGATCAGGTTTTCGATCTGCCGCACGCCATCCTGCACCTTCTGGTTGTTGATGTCGGCAAGCGTGAGCTTGGTTGCAGTGGTGTTGCCGGCGTTGTAGCGCGCGCTGGCATAGAACTCGCTCATCAGCGTGCTGAGCGCAGTTGACGAGACGCGCGGATCGGTGTGACCATAGTAGACCGCCGGCCGCCCGCTGATGCCATACGACGCCCAGCCTTGTGGATCGTTGAACACTGCCAACAACTCTTCCCAGCCGATCTCCTTGCCGGGATTCTTCTCCTGCAACGCCTTCAGGCGCGATTCCCAGATTGCAATCACGACTGGCGCAACGGCGGTCGCCTTCGCGCCATCCACGTCGAACACGCGCTGGCCGGTCTGGTAATTTACCAGCGCCAGCCAATGCCGCACCGACGGCGACCACAGCGTCGGCTTTGCCACGTTGGCGTTGTTTGGTGCGATGAAGGCATTGATGACGCCTTCCTGAACTGTGCCAGACGAGCCGCTCACCCCATTGATCCAGACCGGGCGTTCGCCGGCCTTCAGCGGCTGGCCGGTCACGGCGTTGCGACCTTCGGCGCCGGCGCGGTTGAAGTCGGTGATGATCGTGCTGACGTTCAGATTTTTCTCAAACTCTGGCGCGTAGATGAAATCGACTACGACAGCGTTGGCCGGCTTTTCCACCACACCCGATGCCCCGCGAATGGCGCTGGTGATGGCGCGGAAGGCCAGCACCACACCGACGACGACCACCGCCAGCACGATGATGCCGATGAACAGTCCGCGATTGCTGCCCTGCTTTACCTGCTCTTTTCTCATGCGTTGTCCTCTGCAAGTGGATGACCTGGCTGCGAATGCAGGATGGTTGCACCCATCCATGCGCTACAGCCAGTATTGCTTCCAGCCCCCTGAACTTTAGGATTCCATTATTCACGATTTATTGAAATGTGCTGACGCAAAGCTGTCTTTTTAGTTGCAGTTCACAGAGTGATCACGCCTGGCGCTGAAACCAGTCGGCGATAATCGCCGGCATGGCAAGTGAATCGAAAGTGATGTGGCGGGAATGGGGCGATGAGGCATTTGCGGACGCAAAGGCGCAGGACAAGCCGGTGCTGCTCGGCATCAGCGCGGTGTGGTGCCATTGGTGCCATGTGATGGATCGCGGCGTCGCCGGCGACCCCGTGCACACCGGCGTCTACAACAATCAGCAGATCGCCGACTACATCAATCAGCACTTCATTCCGATCCGCGTCGACAACGACCAGCGCCCTGACATCAACGCGCGTTACAACATGGGTGGCTGGCCGACAACGTGCTTTCTCACGCCCGACGGCGATGTGATCTATGGCGGCACCTATCTCGCGCCGGCGCAGATGCGCCAACTGCTGCCGCGTATCGTGGAAGCATGGAGCGACGACAAAGACGATTTGTTGGCGCAGGTGCAGGAAGGCCAGAAAGATGCATCACGGCCTGCCGATGGCACAGCAGCTTCACCTGAAGGGCTCTCTTCGCATGCCAACGACATCATCACCAGCGTTGCCAACCAGATCGTTCGCAACTTTGATGCGAGCAATGGCGGGCTTGGCAATGGCCAGAAATTTCCGATGAGCGATGCGTGGTCGCTGCTGCTGGCGGTGCATGCGCACACCGGGGAACGCCGACTGCTTGACATGACCGCGCAGACGCTGATCGCGATGGGGACGAAGGGCATGTATGACCTTGTCGCCGGCGGCTGGTTTCGCTACAGCACCACGCCAGACTGGAGCGTGCCGCACTTTGAGAAGATGCTCGAAGATCACGCGCGCTTGCTGACACCGTATCTCGGCGCCATTCAGCAGTTGCCGGCTGGCAAGCAGCAAACGACACTGGAAGAGATCGCGCAGTCTTCTATTGACTATCTCACGCGCGACATGCTGCACGATGAGGCGGGGCTGGTTTACTTCGCCGGCAGCCAGGATGCCGATGAGGAATACTACTTGCTCAGCAAAGATGAGCGCGCCGCACTGCCAGCGCCGTTCATCGACTGGCGGCTCTATACGGACTGGAATGCGCTGATGGTAGGCGTGCTGTTGCAGGCGTCGATCGTGCTGGATGAACCCAGGCATGCCGGCCTCGCCAAACGCATCTGGCACACGCTGGTCACGCGTTGCGTGAATGATGATGGCAGCGTGAAGCATTCGCTCGACTTCGGCGATGGGCCGAAATCGTCATCGCTTCAAGGGTTGCTTGGCGATCAGGCGTCACTCGCGCTGGCGTGCCTGCACGTCGCGCAGCATGACCCCACGCTCAACGTCGACGCCATCACGATTGCGCGTGGCCTGCTTTCGTTTGCACTGCGTGAACTCGGCGCGGAGGACGGCGGCTTCTATGATGCGCCAGCGCCCGTTCAACCCACTCATGGTTTGCTCAAGACGCGCATCAAACCGATCTTTGACAACTGCGCCATCGCTGAAGCGCTGTTGATGATGAGCCACCTTGATGACGAGGCCGCCGGCGATGCGCGCGAGTTGGCGCAACAGACGCTGGCTGCATTCATCGCGGAGTATCCACGCTACCGCGAGCACGGCTCGCCTTACGCTCTGGCTGTATTGCGTGCTGCGCAAGCGCCGGATGAAATCATGATCGTGGCCAAGCCGGAGGAATCGGTGACATTCATCGAAGTGGCGCATGAGGCGTATTCACCGTGGCGCATCGTGCGCGTGCTGGATCCTGTGCGCGACGCGGATGCCATCGCCCGGCGTGGCTATCCCACACACGATCTGCCGGCGGCTTTTGTATGCAAGGGCGCGGTGTGCAGCGCGCCGGTGCATGAGCCGGCGAAGTTGCGCGAAGCGATGGGCGGACGAAAGTGAGCAGGGCAGATGAGGCAGCCTCGGTCACGTCGGCAGATGCGCAAGCTCATGTTCGCCGGCGTTGCGAGGTGACGATCAGCACGCCGGCCATCACCGCAACGCCGCCAATGATCTGTTGCAGTGATGGCCGTGCGTCGAACAGGATGAACGACCACAGCGCTGTCACGGCCGGGCTGAGCGTCAGCACGAGGGTGAGGATGGAGATCTTCAAGCGCCGCATCGAGAGGTAATACAGCGAACGGCTGATGACCACATCGATTGTGCCGGCGATCAACAGGATCACCCATGCCGGTGAAGACGGCCAGACGAGTGTGCCTTGCGCGCCGCTGGCAAGCAAGAGGAAAGCACCGGTGCACGCCAGCCGCCACAGAAAAAATTCGATGAAGTCGATGCTGCCGCCATGCCGCTTTACGATGGCTGCATGGAGCGCATAGGCAAAGGAGCCGAAAAGCAGCATCACCGCGCCGGTGCGAAAGTAATCGCCTGGCTGGAACGTGATGATGACGACGCCGGCGATGCACAGCGCTGCGCCGGCAATCTGTGGCTTCGCCAAATGCTCCTTCAACCATAGCAACCCAAAGGCCAGCCCGAACAGCACCGACATCTGCGCGAGCAGCGCCGCCGTGCCAGGGTCGATGAAACCGACGGCGGTGTAGTTGATCGAAGTGCTGAATGCGATCAGCGCGGAGATGACGAGGAAGAAGGGCGCATGCCGGCGGAAAGTGCCGAGATGAAATCGCCTCGTGGCGATGGCGAACGCGCCGACCTCAATGGTTGCAACGATCAACACGAACATCGCAGCGGTGATGGGCGGCAGGTAATCGTGCAGCGCGCGGGCAAACACGTAATGCAGCCCATCGACGGTGAGCAACCCAATAACGAGCAACGATGTGCGCGCGCCGGTGGTTGGCTCATCCTTCACGATGGTCGTTTGCATGGGAATCCGCGCCAAAAATTCACAGGAAAATGCCGAGCAAATGCAGGCCCTCGCGGAGCAGCAGTAGCGCAAAGACGAGCAGCACCACGGCGAGCGCGCGCATGATCCACCCATACGCCGGCCCCATCAGCCAACCGCGCGACTTGCCGACCAGCATGGCCACGAATACCTTGGAGCCAACCAGCAAAACGTAAAAGCCCAGCACGAAGGCGAGCGCCGCCGGCAACCCGCTCGTTTGCATTGTCTTCACCATCGTCGGCGCGCCCACGCTGAACCAGAACAGATAGGGATGCGGGCTGAGCGCGTTGACCAGCGCGCCGCGCAAGAGCGATTGCAGCGCCGGCGTTTGTGCATTCACTTCAAAGTGCGTCGTGGTGAAGGTCTCATAGGCGAGATAGCCCACGAACAATGCGCCGACGATTGAGATGATGCCGAGGATTGTATTCGCGTTTGCGAACTGGGTTAGCACAAACACCGAGATCAGGATGATTGGCAGATCGGTGATGAGTGGTGAGAGCGCGACGCGCATTCCCTCGCGGATGCCAT
Source organism: Thermoflexales bacterium (assembly GCA_039810125.1). Classification (GTDB taxonomy): domain Bacteria; phylum Chloroflexota; class Anaerolineae; order J036; family Brachytrichaceae; genus JBDHWI01. The sequence goes on from JBDHWI010000008.1 coordinate 30,235, forward strand.
GCCGCAAAGTTTGTGAGATGACGAGAGTGCTGAGTGGGCCTGGCGAGAGTCCGGCGCTCAGCCCAAAGGTGAGGCCGGCAAAGAGCGATGTAAACACGTTGGCTGAAGTGTAGTGCGGTCGATTTGCGAGGTTTCACTCACGCAGCGCTGGACGCATCGCCTGTGGCGTCATTCGACGCGATGCGCAGGCTGAGCGCGAGCCGGCGATGCTGGCTGTCCACGCCGATCACGCGCGCAGTCACAAATTCGCCTTCGCGCACGATGTTGCGCGGGTGCATGAAGCTGCCCTCGGCCAACTCGCTCACGTGCACCAGGCCTTCCAGGTCGTCTTCAACCTTCACGAATGCGCCGAATTGCACGACGTTGGTGACCGTGCCATGCACGATCTGGCCAATGTGATAGCGCTCTTCGATGCGTTCCCACGGATTTGGCTTGGCGCGCTTCAGACTGAGTGCGATGCGTCCCTCTTCCGGCGTCACGCTCATCACGAACACGCTGATTTCGTCGCCAATGCGCAGCATGTCGCGAGGATGGTTGACGCGACTCCACGATAACTCGCTGACATGCACCAACCCTTCATAGCCGCCAAGGTCGACAAATGCGCCGAAGGCGGTGAGGTTAGTGACGGTGCCATTGAGTGTTTCGCCGGCTTGCACACGTTGCAATACATCTGGGATGTCGTGAATGTCAGGTTCATCGCTGACGGATGCCCGCTCCGAAAATACCACGCGCCCCTGCGCCGGCTCCAATTCGATCACGCGCACATGCAGCGTCTGGCCAAGATGGCTGGCGAGCGTGGCGCGCCGTGCCGGCTCGTCCATGTCGGGTGTGACGGTGTGCAGGTGTGATGAGGGGATGAACCCGCGCACACCCTGAAAATGCACGATCAAGCCACCGCGATTGCAACCTGTCACATCCACCCCCATTGGCAACTCGTTACGCATCGCATCTTCGAGGGTGAGCCACAGGTCGCCGTCAACGTTGGTTGCGCTGGTCTGTTCGGTGGAGCGGGGTGATTCACGTTGCGCCGGCAGGGCAGCGTATTGCTGTGGCCGCGTGACTGGCACCGGTAATTGCTCCACCTCGCTCAGCAGCGCCTTCCAATACGATTCATCCAACAGCAAGTCTTCAGGTCGATAAGCCATATCCAATCCAACCAATCCTTCGATGATTATAATTCCTTGATCCGTTTAGCATTGAAGCGAACGCTGACCGCTGGGTGATTGAGTCGTTGAGTTATGGGGTCGCTGCACCCGGCAGCGATCAGCCCACGACTCCAAGTCTTAATCGCTCAATACATCAATTCTCATGGAAGCTTGGGCCCGCAAGAATCTCGCACCACTCCTTGACCCGCTTATCAACGCCGTGGCGCGCACCGGCATTTCACCCAATGCGCTGACGTTCATTGGATTTTTCATCAACGTGGTCGCCGGCGCGCTCATCGCCCTGGGCCAGCCATTCTGGGGCGGCATCGTAATGGCGGTGATTGGCATGCCGTTCGATGCGATTGACGGCGGCGTGGCGCGCAGGCTGGGCCGGCAGAGCAAATTTGGCGCGTTCTTCGACAGCACGCTTGATCGCATGGCGGATGGGGCGATCCTCGCCGGCGTGGCCTATTACTTTGCCGCACGCGCCGATGCACTGATGGTCGTGGTTGCCTTCGTGGCGATGATCGGCTCATTCATGGTGAGCTACACGCGCGCGCGGGCCGAAGGCCTGGGGCTGGAGTGCAAGATCGGGCTGTTCAGCCGGTTCGGGCGGTTTCTGCTGCTGACCGCCGGCCTGCTGCTGTATCCGCTCTTCCCGCAAAGCCTTGTTGTCATGACTTGGCTGATGGCTGCTCTCACGCTCTACACCACCGGTGAGCGCATCATGCATGTGTATCACTTGACGGAAGGCAGCAAGCCGTCGAGATAGTTTTCAACCTTTTTACAACGCCAAAATCGCCGGCTTACATGCGCCCGCTACGCTGCATTCATCTCAATTCGAAAGGAGCAGGAAGATGAACGCCAAATTGATTGCAACCGCCGGCGCTATCGTAGCCATGATGATCGCCGGCAGCCCCGCACTGGCCGCGCCGGCCAGCCAGACGAACCCGCCACCCGAGTCCGCCCCCAATGCGCAGAAGCTCCACAAGGAGCGGCGAGATGCGCGTCAGGTGCGCCAGCATGCAAACCTCATCGAGGGGCGCATCCAATCCATCGACGGCAACAAGCTCACCTTGCAACCAAAGCAGCGCAAAGACAGCGCCGGCGCCGTCATCACGGTGAATGACAGCACGGCCTACTATGTGCCAGGCGTGAGCAACGCGACGCTCAGCAATCTCAAGGCGGGTGATCGTGTCGCCATTTTGATCGACAAAACGGCCAGCAGCGATGCTGCGCGCATCGCCAGTGCAGTGAGTGTGCTGCCCCTGCCGGAGAGCGCAATGGTTGCCGGCGAAGTGAGCAATGCCGGCGCAACTGGTTTCACGCTGACCGGTCCACGCAACAACAGCAGCGCAGTGAATGCCGCCAATGCAAAGGTCATCGTGCCGGGCAAGGCCTCGGCCGTGCTGAGTGACGTTCAAAATGGCGCGCGTGTCGTGGTGCAGGGCAAACCAACCGGTGATGGAAGTATCGATGCAGCGTTGATCGTGGTTGTGCCGCAAAACCGTGACAATGTGTTCGTCGGTGTCGTCGCCGCCATCGATGGCAATACACTGACGCTGTTCACGCGCGACGGCCAACAACTCAAGATCGATGCGTCGAGCGCGGTGATCCTTGAGCGGGGCGACGCAGCGGCGACGATGAGTGCGCTGAAAGCCGGCCGCGCAGTTGCGGTGATTGGCATCAAAGGCGCTGATGACAGCGTGACCGCACAACTGATTGGTCAGGCTGGTTTGCTCTTCTCCCGCCAGCAGAAACGGTAGATTTTGGGGCACAGGCACATCTCTATAAGGGCGCAAAGGGTGCAATGCCTCTTTGCGCCTTTCTGCGTCGCGCCTGTGGATTACATGAGCATTTCTTGCAGGTCGGAGCGGCGCAGATGGCCGCCGAGTTGTGCGATGTCGTGATTGCTGTAGCCGGCTTGCCGCAATGGCGCAACGACATCGCGCTGCAAATCTGGCACATGGCTGCTGATGAGGCTGAGCGAACTGTGCGGCTCAATGCTGTAGCTGCCGGTCTGCGCAGGGATCACGACCGATTGCCCAATCCCCAACTCTGCCGATGCGCCATTTGTCGTCACTGTGCCGGCGCCATGCAGCACGGTGAGCAGGTGGGGCGATGCGCCATGCGTGTCTGTGTGGTAGCTCGACCGCACATCAATCTTCTCAGCGGCGAAATATCGGCAGGCGGCGAAGAGCGTGCGGGTTGCGCCATTGCCCTGCAATGTGAGCGGGCGAATGCGATGTTGATCGATGGGCTGATAGTCGCTCACATCGCCGCTTTGCTCCAGATGCAATTCACGGCCGGCGCTCGGTGGGCGATCCCAGTCATATAAACGATAGGTGATGTCCGATGATTGTTGAATCTCGTAGATCACCAGCCCTGGCCCAAGCGCGTGGATGATGCCAGGCATGTTGATGACAGCCTCGTCTTGATGCAACTCCACGTAGTCCATCAAGCCCTTGATCTCACCGCTTTTGGCCGTTTCGATCAAGCGCTCGCGCGAGATTTTTTGCGATAGCCCGTGAATGATGCGAGCGCCGGATTCCGCCCGCACCACATACCACGCTTCGCACTTGCCATAGGGCATTTGCTCCCGTGCGCGGGCATAGGCATCGTCGGGATGCACCTGCACCGATAGCCATTCACTTGGGTCGAGAAACTTCGCCAGCAACGGGAAGCGCGGCACGCCATTGATGATCGAGGCCTCGCGCTGCGCGCCGAGCATGAGATCGGGATAGGATTTTGTGAGGTCGGCGAGCGTGCGGCCGGCCCAGTCGCCATTCGCCACGCGCAGGTCTTCAAACACCAGCCACGCCTCGCCCACCTTGCGCGCGCTGCGCGCCAGGCCGAGCATTGCTTCGAGCGCATGCCCGCCCCACACTTTGTCTTTGAGCTCGGGTTGCAGTTGAAGTGGATAGGGATTTGTCATGGTTGCGGCTCCTGACTCTCAAATGAATCGCTCGATCTTTGCGCCGGCCTTCAGTTGTGCGATCCAGTTTTGCAGCGCGGCTTCCTGCAGTTGTGCGGTATCGGCCTCGGTTAATGGCCGCTCTTCCTTCTCAGTCACGCGGATGATGTGATAGCCAATCGGGCTTTTCACAATGTCGCTCGTTTCGCCGACTGGCAGCGCAAAGGCTGCATCTTCCACCTCGCTCCACAACAGCGCCCCACTGTTGCGAGTGATCCAGCCGAGATCGCCGCCGGCGGCGCGCGTGCTGTCGTCAATGGAGAGTGACTGTGCCAGCGCTGAAAACTTGGATCCGTTTTGCAGTTTTTGCAGCACCTGCTGCGCCTCGCGTTCGGTGCCGACGACGATGTGATACACGTGAATGTATTCCGCCGTGCGCGGCAATTGCGCCAGCACACGGTCGCGCATGGTGTTGATCAAGATCTCCTGCTGCGCCATCGCCCGCACGTCCTGCTCGCTCAGGTGGCTGGTTGTGAGCCAGGCGCTGAATTTATCCGCGCCGCCGGCGCGATCCCTCGCCACGTTGATCTCGTCATTCACCTGCGCGTCGCTTACGCTCACCCCGTCCTTCGCAGCCGCCTGCACAATCAACGCCTGCTCGATCAGTGCGTCCAGCACCAACTCCTTTAGGCGGGCGACCAGCGCCTGACCCGCATCACTCTTCGGGTCTGGCGCGTTTGGGATGGCTTTGATGTAGCGCGTCAATTCGTCGTTGAACTGCGCCAGCGTGATGGGTTGATCGTTCACCTTCGCCGCAAGCGGCACTGCGGTTGGCGTGGGCAGGGGTGTATCCGTCGGCGTGATGACAGTGACGCTGAAAATCTCTGGCGTGATGACAAACGATGTGGGTTGCGGCGCGGGATTGTTGCTACAAGCGATGAGCAACAACGCGACCCACGTTGTTGCCAGCTTCTTTACAAGGGATGATGAAGACATGCTACGGCGCCAATTGTCGCATGACCGCTACGCTTCATCCCAGTTCTTCCCGTGCTTCACGTCGGCCTTCAAACGCACCGACATTTGTGGAAACGCCTTCTCCATGGTCGCCTCGATCAGCGGCATCACGGTGTCGAGTTCAGTCTGCGGCGCTTCAAACACCAACTCGTCGTGCACTTGCAGCGTCATGCGGGTTTGGAAACCGCTCGCCTTCAACGCGCGATGCACGTCGATCATTGCCAATTTCATGATGTCGGCGGCGCTGCCTTGCACAGGGTGGTTAATCGCTTCTCGCTCGGCGCGGCGCTTCACCTGATCCATGCTCGAACCGCCGCCTTTGCGCAACTCGGGAAAGTAGCGCCGCCGGCCCAGCATCGTCTCCACGAAACCCTGCTCGGCAGCGATGCGCTTGGTCATATCCAGCCACTGCCGCACCTTCGGGAAGCGCTCAAAGTATTTGTTGATGAAATCCTGCGCCTCGCCCACCGTCATGCCGGTGTTGGCGGCCAGCGCAAATGCACCCATGCCGTATGCGATGCCAAAGTTGATGCGCTTGGCAAAGTTGCGCTGCATCGATGTCACATCCTTCAAGTCGATGTTGTAGATTGCGCCGGCCGTCGCCGCATGAATGTCCTCGTCGCGCGCAAACGCCTCCTTCAAGGTGGGGTCGTCGGCCATGTGCGCCAGGATGCGCAACTCGACTTGCGAGTAGTCCGCGCTGATGAGTTGCCAGCCTTTGCGCGCCACGAATGCCTTGCGCACGCGCCGGCCCATCTCGGTCTTGATCGGGATATTCTGCAGGTTCGGGTTCGACGATGACAGCCGGCCCGTCACCGCGCCCACCTGGTTGAAGTTGGTGTGGATGCGGCCAGTCTTCGGATTGATCAGTTGCGGCAGCGCATCAACGTAGGTGCCATACAGCTTGCTCAATTCGCGGTGCTCGATGATGAGCGGCACGATCTCGTGCTTGTCGCGCAGTTCATCCAGCACGTCGGCATTCGTCGAGTAGCTGCCGCCGCTGGTCTTCCACGAGCCCTGCGTTGGCAAGCCGAGCTTGCCAAACAGCACATCACTCAGTTGCTTGGTCGAGTTGACATTGAACGCGCCGCCGGCGAGCTGATAAATCTGCATCTCCAACTGGCGCATCCGCTCGCTGATCTCGCCGCCCAACTCGCCAAGATATTTCACATCGAGCGCAACGCCAACTGTCTCCATATCGATCAATACCGGAATCAACGGTTGTTCGATCTCAAGAAAGAGCTTTTCCTGGTTGCGTTGCTGCAAGATGGGCTTGATGGCCTCATGCAGCCGGAAGGTTGCATCTGCGTCGGCGCCGGCGTAGGGTGCGACCTGCTCCACCGGCACCTCGCGCATGGTGATCTGATTCTTGCCGCGCCCGATCAACTCAGTGATCTCGGTCATCTGCCAGCCAAAGTAGTCGAAGGCGAGTTGCTTCAGCCCCAGCCCGCGCCCGCCCGGATCGCATAGGAATTGCGCAATCATCGTGTCGAAAACGGGGCGGTTGATGGGTGCGCCGGCTTGCTGCAACACCTCCAGATCGAATTTCGCATTGTGGCCGATGAGTTCAACCTCCTTGCGGCGAAGGGCATTGGCGATTGGCTCGAACTTTGGCGTGGATGGGTCAATCGTCCAGCCTGCATTCCCATCAGTTGGGACAGGCGTCAGCACCGGCACATACCACGCCTCGCCTTCCTTTGCGCACAGCGATAACCCGACCATCTCGGCCTGAATCGAATCGGCGGCGGTTGTCTCGGTGTCAAAGGCGATGCGCGACGCGCTGTTCAACTCGGCCAGCAGTGCCTTGTAGTCGTCATCGCTCTGCACGATGCGCGTCTTCGTTGGCACATCGGCCTTGAAAGCAGCCGGCTTCACGTCGGGGGTGGGCGCTTGTCCCTCGCCGAACAGGCTGATCTGGCCGGCATCTTCCTTTGGCTTCTGTTCTGATGACGCCGGGGTGACATTCGGGATGCGCTTGATCAAACTCTCGAAACGCAACTCGCGAAAAAGCGCCATCACGCGCTGTGGATCAAACTGTGCGGCGCATGCTTCCCAGTTCACATCCAGCGGCACGTCGGTCTTGATTGTGACAAGTTGCTTGCTGAGGAACGCGGAATCCCTGCCGGCCTCCAATGCAGTGCGCGCGCGCTTCTGCGTGATCTCATCGAGGCGCGCATAGATTGCATCGAGCGTGCCATATTGCTGCAAGAGCGTTTGGGCCGTCTTCTCGCCAATGCCCTTTACGCCCGGCACATTGTCGCTCGTGTCTCCAATCAAGGCCTTGTAGTCGATGATCTGGCGCGGCTGCACGCCAAAGTTCTCGGCCACTTTTGCCTCGTCATACACGATTACGTCGTCGAAGCGCTGCTTGGATGTCAGCACCGATACCGCCGGCGACACTAGTTGCAGCGCATCGCGGTCGCCGGTGACGATCACCACTCGCATGCCTTCACCGCTCGCCCGCCGCGCCAGGGTGCCCAGCACGTCATCAGCCTCGAAGCCATCCGCCGTAAAGATTGGCACTTCGAAGGCATTGACGACCTGCTGGATGCGCTTCATCTGCGCCCTTAGCTCGTCCGGCATCTTCTCGCGCGTGCCCTTGTATTGGGCATACAGGTCGTCGCGGAAGGTCCTGCCGACGTCGAATGCAACAGCGATGAAGTCGGGTTGCTCATCCTTCCACACCTTCAGCAGCATGTTGGAGAAGGCGAACACCGCCCCGGTCAACTCTTTTTCACCGTTCGCGTTCTCCACCGAGAGTGGTGTGTTGATCATCGCGAAGTAGGCGCGATAGGCGAGCGAATGACCATCGATCAGGATGAGCTTGGGCGGCTTGTGTTCGGGCATGCGCCTATTCTATGGGCGATTGGCGATCGGCTGAAGACGCGCAACGACGCTGGGCATCCTGGGCGAAGTGCTTGTGCTGATTAGAGCGCCGCACACGATCGAGAGGCGCGTCGCCATATTCCCAAAGCGCGCCACCAGCCACGCACCATTCACCCTGCCACCTTCTTGCAGCGAAACGAATCCTTGATGAAGTAGGTGAAGTATTGTCCGATCGACGACGCGTTAAGCAGGTCGCGATGGACGACCGCCGGCACATTGAAATACTGGTACAAGCCGCCGTCGTGAAATTCGATCTCCAGCGTCTTGGTTCCGGCGTCGTAACCGACGCTCTTCAAGCTGGATGATTGCACTCGTGTGCGATCCATGCTGTTGATTTTCAACGCGCTTGTGTGATTAGCCAACCGCCTTCGCCGGCGCCATGATCCGTTCGCTGCCGACGCGAATGACGAGATCAGCGGCGAGCATCAACCACAGGTTGCGTGTGAGCAGAAAGAGTGCGGCGCCGGCAAGCAGGCAGCACACCAGCACCCACCAGCGCGCGCGGCTGCGCGTTGCGTTGTGCTGAATGAGCGCGTGCGCCAGCCACTCCAGCGCGATGAAGATGGCGCCGGCGGCCACGCCAAGAACGGCGTCGTTTAGCAGCAGGATAAATGGCGCGCGATAGAACGCCCAATGCACTTGCTCATAGAACGCGTTGCGCGCATTTTGAAATGCGCCCTCATGATGCAGCGTCACATGTTCTGTGTTTTGCAGCGACAGCCGCAGCGCCATCAATATGAACAGCGCAATCGCCGCAGCGATGAGTGCGCCGCGCACCCATTCATTGGCGGTGAAGCCGGCGATGTGGCCATCTGACCAGCTCGCGCCGAAGCCCATCAGGTCGATGCTGAGCGCGCCGGCGATCACCGCCGCAAACGGCAGGCCGATGTAAAACGCGAACAGCGCGACCTCGGCGGTGATGCTGCCGATGGCAGTGTCCCACAGCGAGCCTTGTCCGTGCGATGCACGCTCGGCAGCGATCAGGCCGGCGCAGCCGATGGCGAAGGCAGCCAACACCCACAGCAGCAGTTGTATCTCGGTGTTCATGCGGGTTCGCCGGCCTGCGCAATCACCTCGTCGATGGATAGGTCGAGCAGGCCCAGTTGACCACATTTCAGCGAGGCGGCGAGCGTTGCTACGCGCACCACGCGTTGCGCTGGCCAGCCCTGGCACAAGCCATAGATTGCTGCTGCGGAGTACACCGCGCCGGCGCCCTGTGTGTCCAGCACGGTCACTTGCATCGCCGGCTCCACGATCAACTGCCCAGCCTGCATCACCAGTGAGCCGTACTTGCCGCGCGTGACGAAGGCTGCTTGCACGCCCATCTTGCATAGCGCCTTCGCCATCTGAATCGGATCGTCCTGCTGCACATGCACGTCGCTCATGGGTGATTGTGCAAAGGCGCTGCGTGTGATGAGGTCGCGGTATTGATCGGACTGATCGAGCATGTATTCGACGTTGAGATACACCGGCACGTCATGGTGATTGGCGTGTTGAATGGCGCGCAGAGCCGCCGGCCCGATATACCAATCGACATACAGCATGGCTGCGCCAGTGATGGCGTCAAGGTCGGCGTCGCTCAGGCTGTTCCACACATCAGGATTGTGCTCGACGAAGAATGTGCGCGTGCCGGCGCGGTCAGAGACGTCGACTTCGTCGGGCGTGCGCAGGTCGGCGCGCAAGTCGATGTGTGTCTGCACATTCATCTCGCGCAGTTGCGCCAGCGTCTCGCGCCCCAATCGGTCATCGCCCAGCGCATTACCGACCAGATGCGCTTCCATGCCCCAGCGCGCCAACAACTGCGCGACCATTGCGCAATCCGCGCCGATGAATGGACGCTTGGCCGTGACATATGCGCCAGTGTTTGCGGCAGGATATTGATCGACCGAAAACACGACGCCAGGGTTGACGTAGCCGAAGCAGACGATGCGGGCAGACATGATGTGGCGAATGATAAACGCGATGCGCAGCCCTCGAATATTTTCATCGCAGGCTGCTTGGTGCAAAGAAGGGTATGAAGCGCGCCTTTGTGCTGAAAAATAGAAAAGAGCGCTGCGCTGCGCTCCTGGACATGGCCTCCACAGGGCTCGAACCTGTGACCTCACGGATGTGAACCGTGCGCTCTAACCAACTGAGCTAGGAGGCCGCGAAATAGAATTATACACAACTCAACGCGCGGTAAAACTCAACGGTTTGATCCGCAATGCGCTTCATGGTGAAGCGTGCCAGCACGCGCGCGCGGCTCTCTTTTGCAAGTGCGTTGCGCAGCGCCGGCTGCGCCTGCAAGTTGCGAATATGCGCCGCAAGCGCAGCGATATCCTCCTCGTCAAACAGCAAGCCGGCATCGCCAACCAGGTTGGGGATCTCGCCGCAACGCGCGCCAATCACGGGCACGCTGCACGCCATCGCCTCAATGATGACGCGGCCGAACTGTTCCTTCCAGTTGGGCAGCGTGCGTGATGGCACAGCCAGCGCATCGCATTCGCGATAGAACGCCGGCATCTCGGTTGAGCGCACTGCGCCGCGCCACAGCACGCGCTCTGCGATGCCGAGTTGGGCAGCCAACGTGTGCAAGGCGGGCGCCTCTGAACCTTCACCGGCAATGATGACTCTCGCATCTGGCGACAACGCAATTGCACGCAACAGCAGGTCGACGCCCTTCTCGCGCACCAGCCGGCCAGCGAAGCCGATTCTTATCTCCCTCTCCATTTGAGAGTGGCGCTGAGGGCAGAACGCCACTTCATCCACCCCAAACTGCGGGATCACCGTCATCATCCTGGCAAAGCCTTTTGCGCGCCAGACCTGCTGCGCCTCTTCGCTGCCGGCGATGGCTGCATCGGCGTTGCGCAGCACAGCTGCCTCCAGCCAGCGAAAGGGTGGCGGGTAATTGCGCCGAAGGTTCTGCCAGGTGAAGAAGAGGTTTTTCTTCGCCCGCGACGAGCGCATCGCCAGCCACGTTGCAAGATTGTATGGCTCCTCGTCGATGTGAAAGACATCGGGCCGGCTGCGCTTCAACTCGCTGGCAAGGGTGGGATAGTAGTGCAGGTGGAAATTGCCGTTGAAGCGCATCGGAATGTCGCGCAAGTCATAGCCTTGCGTATGCACGCGCTCAAGGCGTTGGCTGCCCCACGCCGGCGGCACAAGCGCCGTCAGTTCGATGTCGTGATGCGCAGCGATCAACTCACATTTGCGCTGATATGCGCCGACGACAAGCGCCTTCGACAGCAGCGTTACGCGCATGACACCGCCGCGCGGTCACACGTCCAGTCTCCCTCTGCGCTTTCTGCCTCTGAAAGAGGGGTGGGGGGAGGAAGGGCCCCCAGCGCCAGTTGGCGCTGAAATTCGCCGACGATCTCGTGAAAGGCGCTGACACTCTCGCATGTGACCAATTGCCCGCGCAGCGCAGCCACATGCGGCATGCCAAACATGTACTTCACTGCGTGCTTGCGAAACAAGATCAGGCCGCGCTCGCCGTAGAAATCGAGCATCGCGCTGAGGTGTCGATTGAGCAGCGCAATGACATCGTCAACGGTGACCTCGTGGCGATCTTTGCGCTGGAAGATCCACGGGTTGCCAATCGCAGCGCGGCCAATCATCACGCCATCGCAGCCTGTCTGTGACTTGATGCGCGCAATGTCGGCCACTGATTTCACATCGCCGTTGCCGATCACCGGGATCTTCACGGCGCGCTTCACCTCAGCGATTGCACGCCAGTCGGCCTCGCCCTTGTAGGCCTGCTCCCTTGTGCGGCCATGCACTGCCACCAGTGCCGCGCCATTGTCCTCAAGCATCTTCGCGACTTCGATGTAGTTGCGCGTATGCGCATCCCAACCCAGTCGAATCTTGCCCGTGACCGGCACGTGCAGGGTCTTGCTGAGGCGGTGGAAGATGCGGCCAATTTTTTGCGGGTCGCGCAACAAGCCGGCGCCGGCGCCGCGACCACTGACGCCGCTTACCGAGCAGCCCATATTCAGGTCGATGATGCCCGGGCCGAGCACTTCGATTTTCTGCGCGCATTCGACGATGCGATCTTCATCTGCGTCGAAAATCTGAAATGCCAACTGTGGGTTCTCGCATGGGTCGTAGCTGAGCTGGCGCAATGCCGCCGGCACATCACGGATGATCGCCTCGCACGCCGTGAATTCGGTATAGCTCATCGCGCTGCCAAACTCGCGGCAGATCAGCCGGTAAGGCAGGTCGGAAAACCCGTCCATCGGCGAGAGGATCAGGTCGCCGTAGATGGGAATGTCGCGGACATGGAAAGCGGGCTGCATGAGTGGCCTATTTTCCCATAACCCGGCAAGCTTTAGCCCTTCGCCATCTCGCGGGCGAGTTCACGGCCGCCGCGCAGGGCGAGGCCGGCGCGCACAAACGCATCGGTCAGCGCGTTGGTATGGTCGCGATAGTGCTTGCGATAGAACAGCCACATCGCGCGCTGAAATTCGTATTGCGCCTTCTTGCTCTTGCGGCTGGCGGCGCGTTTGACGTGGTGCACGATGGCGCCAGGAAAATACACGACCCGGTAGTTGCGAACCCCCTCTCCCTTGCGGGGAGGGTCGGGGAGAGGAAGCGATTTGATGCGCAGGCACCAGTCCAGATCTTCGCCATACATGAAGAACTGCTCGTCAAGCAGGCCGGCGCGTTCAATCGCATCGGCGCGCACCAGCATGCACGCCCCAACGACCGAGTCGACATCAGCTTGCGTTTGCTCATCGAGGAAGGTCATGTTGTAGCGGCCAAAGCGCCGGCTTCTGGGGAACAATTTGCTCAGGCCAGTGAGGCGATAGAACGACACTTCGGGCGTGGGAAAGCTGCGCCGGCAGGCTTTGTCGAGCGTGCCGTCCGGCAGCAGCAGGCGCGGTCCGACCACGCCGGCGTCGGGGTTTGCATCGGCAAAGGCGACCATGCTGCGCAGCGCATCAGCCGGCACCACCGTATCGGGGTTCAGCAGCATAGCAAAGCGCGCTTGCGGATGATCGGGGAAGCCGAATGCGCGCAGGCCGAGGTTGTTGCCGGCAGAGTAGCCGTTGTTCGCCGGCGCGCGGATCAAAGTCACCTCAGGGAAATCGCGCGCAACCATCTCAGCGCTCTCGTCCGTGGAGCAATTGTCGACCACGCAGGTGATGAAGCGCAGACCGGCCTGCCTGCGCAACGACGTGAGGCAATCGTGCAGCATCTCGCGCGTGTTGTAGTTCAAAATCACGACGACGAGATCAAGGTCTGACAATTGATAGTTGGTAACTGGAACTTGCGCGTCTGACACAGCAGAAATTGTAGCGGGCAAACATATGCCGAAGAATGTCGCCCAATCAATGGCCCTTCATCCTTTCACCCATTCCCGCCTTCTCATTTTCTACTGCCTCGACTCAATCGCCAGCACCTCGACGCGCCGATTTGATGAGCCGCCGCCAATGGTGTCGTAGTACGGCACGTCGATCTGGCCGGCGTCGCGCACGCTGTAGCGCGCTTGCACTGTGGCGAGCGCATCGCGCAGGGCGTCGCTATCGTTGACGAGGAAGACAGGCCGGCCCTCGCGGTGCAGCAGATCGATAAACCTTGTCAACTCATCGGGCGTCCAGGTCGCCGGCCTAAATGTGTCACGGTTGCTGTGCAGATCGATTGCGCCACTGTTGAGCGAGGTGCCGATGACGGCATTTGCCGGCGTCATGGCGGCCAGCGCGTCGAACGATGTGCGCTGCTCCTTTACCAAATAGCCGAACGTCGCAAAGCCGCGCGTCACCGGCAGCGCCAACGTCTCCATCGACCGCAACACGATCATGAATGATGCAGCGAAGAGGAAGGTGATCGTCACGAGGCGGTTTAGGATTGCTGATTGCTGGCCGCTGATTTGCGCTGGCGCAGCTTTTGCCAGGTCTGCAAGCCACAAGAAAGCCTTGACGATGCCGTGCGCGGCAAAGAGATAGAAGATCGGAAAGAGAAAGAGGATGTCACGCAGGCGCAGATAGGCGTAAAGAATGTGGAAACCAAACAGCACGAAGATCAACGTGAGCAGCACGAGCATCGCCGGCCGATGTTCGTTCCACAGCACAATCGCGCCGATCAACATGAAAGGTGTGAGCAAGCCAAATTCGCGATACCAGTTCAGTTCTCCGAGTGTGCGCAGCAACGTCTGTGGCGCGAGCGTGAGCGAAAAATTGCTCAACTCTTCGGAGCCGGTAGCGAGCGGATTGCCAAACGCAACCTGATGGTAGATCAGCATTGGCAGCGCGGCGATGAGGGCAGCGCCGGCGCAAACTCCGATCGAGGTCAGCGCTCTGCGCGAGACGTGCAAACCTGCTTCGCATCCTGCGCTCTGTGTTTTGTGATGCAACAGCGCGAGCGCGACCGGCACGCACAGCAGCACTTGCGTGTAGCGGATGTTGAAGGCGATGCCGATCAGCGCGCCGCTGAGGGCCGCTTTTGCCAACGAGCCGCGCGCTGAAAATGCGACACCTATCGCCAGCAGCGTGAACATCTGCACGGCAGTGTCGGCCATCGGGATCATCTGCCACTCCACCTGTTGATATGACGTGGTGACCAGCACGACTGTGAGCGCGGCGACTGCGATGGCGATGGGAGCGCGGCGCGCGCCGAAGAGGCTGCTGTCGAGCATCCTCAGCACGAACCACGCGACGGTGATGAGCGAGAGGAGATTGAGCAACGGCGTGACGAGATAGACGCCTGTTTCACCGCCGGCCAGATACGCTGCTGCTGTAAAGATTGCATAGCCAGGCGGCCACACTGTCGTCGCCTCGCGTGAAATATCAGTCGGGATGCGATAGCCGATGTGCGTGATGGGATACGACGCGATGTTGAGCGCGTAGGTTTCCCTGACCAGGGCAAAAGGGTGAAAGACTGTGCCGCGCGTGGCCAGGTCGATGCCCATCTGGGCGTAGGCATAAGGGTCGCTGCCGGTCACACCGTATGTGCGCAAGGTCAGCGCTGCCCAGGCCGACCATCCCATTGCTGCGATGACCAGCACCATCGCGCCGGCTCGCACAAATCGCCCATCGTCCATCGCCAGTCTCTCCGCGTCGCTGACTTTGCCTTTGTGAATTGCAAACCGTCCGGCAATGACAAATGCATAGGCCGAAGTGACGATGAGCGAGAGCGGCAGAAACAGCACTCCGTTGATGACGCCGCCTACCTGAACCTTGAAAACGGAGAGCAACGCGGTGATGTAGGTGACGGAGAGCGGCGCGAGCGAGGCGAGGTGGCGCAATTGCAATGGCTCATGCCGCGCAGCACGGATGACGAACGCGATCAGCACAGGCGCCATCAGCACAAACAGCAGCGGCAGGGCATACATGCCGGGCAAGTTGATGTTGGCGACAACCACGGCAAGCGCGATGGTGTTGAAGGCGACCCAGATTAGCGCGGTGCTGGCATGCCAGTCGGCTTTGTTGCGCATCGGCGCGAAGGCCATCGCATCGATGCAATCTTGCGCCAATCCGTCGCCGGCGATGTGGCCGGCAACGCGCCTCACCACCGGCACAAGTGCGACGAGCAGGGCGATCAGCCAGCCAATGCGCCAGCCGATCAACGGCACTTGCAGGATGCGGCCGATGCACACCAGCGCGAAGATGCCGGCAGCCACTGCCCAGGCGATGCCGGCATCGCCTGGGATTCTCTTCCTTGAGGTGAGCGTGGCCAGCACGAGCGCCGCCATCACGCCAAGCGCTGCCGCCAGCCACATCAGGCGGCCGGCGGGCTGGTTGATTACGCTGGGGTCGAGCCAGTAGTCGAAGCGAAGCAGATTGTTGAAGTGCATCGTTGGTTCCGCCCATACAATATACACACCATCATGTTTGATTTGCTCATCACCGCCTGCGATGTGCTGGTGCGCGACAGCGAGGGCCGGCACACCATCGTCAATGACCGCGACATTGCCATCAAGGGCAACCGCATCGCCGCCATCACGCGCATGGACGACATTGACCACGAGAACGCCGGCGAGGTCATCAACGGCACCGGCATGCTGGCGATCCCCGGTCTCATCAACACGCACACGCATTCACCGATGGTGCTGTTCCGCGGGCTGGCCGAGGATGTGTCGATCGAATCGTGGTTTAACGATTTCATCTGGCCGCTGGAGAGCAATGAGGAGCCTGAAGATATTTACTGGGGCGCGCAGATTGCCATCGGTGAGATGATTCAGAGCGGCATCACGACTTTCGCCGACCACTATTTTTTCTGTGACGAAATCGCGCAGGCGGTTGAAGAAGCCGGCGTCCGCGCTAATATCGGCTGGGCGGTGTTTGGACATGAGGGCATCGAGAAGCTCGATCAAACGGTGGAATTCGTGAAGCGCTGGCAGGGTGGGGCCGAAGGTCGCATCACTACCTGGCTTGCGCCGCACTCTCCCTACCTGTGCGATGAGGCGTTTTTGAAGGCAACAGCTGAGCGCGCAAAAGCGTTGAACGCCGGCATCCACATCCATTGCAGCGAGACGCACGAGCAGGTGCAGTTGAGCCTGAAACAGCACGGCATCACGCCGCCGCAGATGCTGGCGCGCGCCGGCGTCCTGGAGGCGCCGACATTGCTCGCGCACGGCATCGGCATGACCGAAGATGACATGCTCATGCTGATGGATCACGATGTGGCGATTGCGCAATGCCCGAAGACGTATATGAAGCTGGCGATGGGAACTGCGCCGGTGAGGGCGTTTCGCGACGCCGGCCTCAAGGTCGGCCTTGGCACCGATGGCGCAGTGAGCAGCAATACGCTCGACATCCTGGAGCAGATGCGCATCCTCGCGCTCGATCAAAAGCAAGCGACGAAAGACTCAACCGTGATGCCGTTGCAGGACGTGCTGGATATCGCGTTCATCGGTGGCGCGCAATGCATGCGGCTGCCGGACATCGGCGAACTGGCTGAGGGCAAGCTCGCCGATATCGCGCTGTTGCGGCAGGATGGGGCGCACGTCTTCCCGCGTTACGATGGTCTCGCAAATCTGGTGTATTCGGCGCGTGCCGGCGATGTGGATACCGTGATCTGCGATGGCAAGATGGTGATGCGGTATGGCCGGCTGCTCACAATCGATTTGCCGGCGGCGAAAGCCGAAGTCACGCGTCGTATGCGGCGCTTGAATCAACGTGTGGCCGAGAAACGGCTGGCAACCTATCCCGCCGGCGATTAAGGCGCGACCTTCATGTAGTTTTGTGCGCCCCAGCCGGTGACGCCGTCGGCAGGATCCTTCAGTTGCCACCATACCAACCCGTCAGCCTCCTGCGGCCCGCCGACGACATCGTAGATGCTGCCTTCTGGCAGGCTGCGGATCTTGTTTGCTGTGCGCGAGGGTTGCTCACGGAAATTCAAGCCGTTGCCGCCAGTGTCGATGATCACGACCTTGGCGCCGATGGCGATGCCGGCGCCAGTGTTGGACTCTGCCGGCGCTGCGGCCTGCGGCAAGGGCGTCTCGGTGGGTGCGACATATGGCGTGGCAGTTGGCGGGATGTCCTCGGTCGGGGTCGGCGTGATGACGACGAGTGTGGCGGTGGGCGCGCTAAAGTTGAGCGCCGGCCGGTTCTGGTTGATGAACGAAGCCGCGAGGCCGCACGCGATTGCAACCAGCACAAGGCTGATCAACATGGGAATGATCGCCGGCACGCGCTGGCGCGGATGATCCTTCGGCTCGCGCGGCAGCCGCTTGAAAGGCTTCAAATCTTCCTCCCATTGCGTCTTGTTCGGGTCGACGCCACCTTTGTGATCGGGACTTTTTTGCACAGACATGCTGGATGGATTTGTCGCAATGACGCGAAGTTGCAAAACTGGGACTTTGCCTCACTGCGTTCGGATGTTTGGTGTCAATCGGGTCGCTCGCGTTTGACGATGTTGACCAGTCTATCGCGCCGCTCTAACTGATCGGCCCGCTGCACCAGTTGGCGCGCTTTGCCGCTGCGCGAGCGCGCCGGCAGATCTTCCCACTCTATGCCCAACTCCAGGCAGACGCCTTCAAGCTCGTCTAGTGTGAAGCGCTTGCTGAGCGTGTCAATGAGTTGAAGCGTTGCCTCATCCGCCGGCTTTGTGCTCTTCCTGCTGAATGGCCATTTGATCTTGGGCAGGCCGATGTTGAGGTCACCAGCGTGGATGATGCTGTCGGTCACATTGCCGCCTACTTTGATTTGCACATTGCTGCTGCGGCGCTTTTTCGTCATTGCAGGCATTCTACTTCGCCAGCCCACAACGCTTCCATGTCTTCTCGCCGGCGAATCACCCGCCAACTCCCTCTCCCGTCGGGGGAGGACCCAGGGAAGTGGACATCATCAATCAGCACCTCTGCTGCGCGCGCGCGGGTGTTGTAGTTGCTCGCCATGCTCATGCCATACGCGCCGGCGTGATGGATAAGCAACAGGTCACCGCGCTGCACGTCCGGCAGCAGCACGCCTTCCGCCAGCTTGTCGCCGCTCTCGCAAATGGGACCGACAATGGAGAAGAGTTTTTCGGTTTCGGGCTTGCGGTCGCGGAGCGCAATCTCGCCATCGGCATGATCTGCAACATCGACTTTCGTCACGCTGTGCTTCGCTCCATACAACGCCGGGCGAATGAGATCATTCATGGCTGCATCGACGATGGCGTAGTGCACGCCGCCGTTGCTCTTCGTATAGACTACGCGCGTGAGCAGCCAGCCGGCGTCGGCGATGACGCTGCGCCCCGGCTCCAACTGCAACCGCACGCCGGCATCCTTCGCCATTGGCAACACCGCCTTGGCAATTTGCTCGATGGGCGCGGCAGTCTGCTCTGGCGTGTAGGCCACGCCAAAGCCGCCGCCCAGATCCATTGTCGTCATCACTGCGCCCATGCTGCGACACTCCGCAATCACGTCCAGCCCCACGCGCATCGCGTCGATGTATGGCTCCACCTCGCTGACCATGCTACCGATGTGAATATGCACACCCCGAATGGTGACGCCGGCGAACTGGTTGCGACGTGCAATCAGCCCCATCGCCTCTTCAATGCCGATGCCAAACTTGCTGCTGCCGACGCCGGTCGCCATATAGCGATGCGTGTGCGGGTCGATGTTCGGGTTCAAGCGCAGGGCAACCTGCTGCGTCACGCCTTTGCCCTGCGCGATATCGCTCAGCACGCGCAATTCCTGCGCGCTCTCCACGTTGACCCAGCCGATGCCGGCGTCAACGGCACGGGCGATCTCATCGTCGCGCTTGCCGACGCCGGCAAACACGATCTTCGCGGGGTCTGCGCCAGCCAGCAACGCCCGCTGCATTTCACCGGCGCTCACCACGTCGAAGCCGGCGCCCATCTCGTGCAGCAGACGCAGAATCGACAGGTTGCCATTCGCCTTGACCGAGTAGCACAGCGTCGTGTGCGTCGGGTCGAATGCGTGCGCAAGGCGCTGAAAATTCTCTTGCATGCGAGTGCGGGAATATGCGTAGCAGGGGGTGCCGGCATGCCGGGCGATGTTTTCAAAAATCGAAGCTGCAAGGTGGGTCATGATTGAGAGGTTGCGATCAGACAACGCGCAGTTCATCCATTGGGTGCAACTGCGTGATAGGGATGTAGTGGCAGCGGTAACCGCCGGCGCCGCCTTGCTTTGCGCCAAAATCCTTCAGCGGTGCGGCGTCAATCTCGTCTGAGGTTGCAAAACCGCACAGGATGGCCTGCGTGCCGGCGGGAATGTCGACGGCGCGCCGATCTTCCACGTTCAGCACGATCTGCACGGTGCAAAGCGGTTTGCGCTTTCTGGCGTAGTCCTCGCGCACCAGCAGGTGCAGCCTGGTGCTGAATGGGAAGGCTGACGCTTTGATCTCAATCTCGCCGAAGTCGGGCTTGCCTTTATTGGTGCGCAATTCGTGACGACGCCAGTCGGCATGCAGGAATTGCGCAAATGCCATCTCGCCCAGCACGCCGGCGAGCGCGTCCACTGCCGATGCCCTGGTGCGCTGCATCTCCACTTCTTTTGCAAGCAGCCGGGCCGATGCCAGCATCTCCTCGGTGATCGTCACGCGTGGATAGCGCATGCTCAGCACTCAGTATGTCGGCAGCGTCGGATCAATCTCGCGCGCCCACGCCAGGATGCCGCCACGCACGTTCTTCACCTTCTTCAGGCCGATGTCGTTGATCAGGAATCGCGTGATGTCGGCGCTGCGCGCGCCGCTGCGGCACTGCACCAGGATCTCGTCATACGGACTGAGTTCGTGCAGCCTGTTCTTCACCTGATCCTTGGGGATCAGCACCGCGCCGTTGATGTGGGCGATGTCCCATTCATTCGGCTCGCGCACATCCAGCAGCAACGTCTTCGATTTCTCAAGGCCGCTGTCGATGCGCCGCTTCAATTCCTTTACCGTGATCTCTGGCACGCCGGCGCTGGCATCATGCGTCTCTGTCCCGCGCGCCGGCACGCCGCAGAAGGCGTCATAGTCGATCAGATGTGTCACGGTAGGATGCTCGCCGCAGATCGGGCAGGCCGGATCCTTGCGCAACTTCAATTCGCGGAACTTCATCTCCAGTGCGTCGTAAAGCATCAGCCGGCCCACCAGCGAGTCGCCAATGCCCATGATCAGCTTCACCGTTTCTGTGGCCTGAATCATGCCAATGATGCCGGGCAGCACACCCAGCACACCGCCTTCGGCGCAGCTTGGCACCAGGCCGGGCGGCGGCGGTTCGGGATACAGGCAGCGATAGCACGGCCCTTCCTTTGCATAGAACACCGACGCTTGCCCTTCAAAGCGGAAGATGCTGCCGTACACGTTTGGCTTGCCGAGCAGCACACACGCGTCGTTGACGAGATAGCGCGTGGGAAAGTTGTCGGTGCCATCGACTACGATGTCGTACTCGGTGAAGATGCGCAGTGCATTCTCGCTCGTCAGCGGCTCCTCGTAGCCGGTCACCTGCACAAAGGGGTTGATGTCCTTGATGCGCGCTTTGGCGCTCTCCATCTTGGGCTTGCCGATGGTGCTTTGGCCGTGGATGATCTGGCGGTGCAGGTTGCTCTCGTCGACCACATCGAAATCGACGATGCCGAGATGGCCGACGCCGGCCGCCGCGAGATACATCGCTGCCGGCGCGCCCAGGCCGCCGGCGCCGATCAGCAGCACGCTCGCCTGCTTCAGTTTCTGCTGCCCGCTCATGCCCACTTCCGGCAAAATCAAGTGGCGCGAGTAGCGACGAATCTCGTCATTGTTCAGCGACGCTCCCTTTGAGAGCAGGTCAGGGCGAGGGCTGCCGCCGGCCACGCTCGGCACAATGCTGATTGTCGCGCCATCTGGCACGAGAGTGTCCAGTCCCTGCAGATAACGCACGTCTTCATCACCCAGATACACATTTACGAATGAGCGCACTTTGCCCTCTTCGTTGAAGATGTGCTTGCCAAGGTCGGGGTGTGCATCTACAAGCGCTGCCAGCACAGCATTGACAGCGCCGGCCTCGCCGCTCACCTCTCTTGCGCCACCCACGTAGGCGCGCAGCGGTGTTGGAATTCTGATGTTGATCGACATGGCTGCGAAGGATAACGCATCTTGCGCCGGCGTATGATGGCTGAATGACGCATGATTTCACGCAGGTCGATGCCTTCATTGCGCAATTGATGGGAACGGTGCCGCTTGCTGGCGCAGCGATGTTCATTGCCCAGGGTGGCATCGTGATGCGTCAGCGTGGCTATGGCAGCATCGATGGAAATACGCGCATGGCCGTCGCCAGCGCGAGTAAGTGGGTCAGCGCAGGGGTCATCGCCACCCTGCTTGACGATGGCACGCTGCACCTCGATGAGCGCGCATCAGATTACATCGATTCGATCGATGGTGACAAGTCCGCCATCACGCTGCGCCAATTACTGGCGCACACCTCGGGTTTGCCCAAAGGTGAATCGCCCTGCATCGATCAGCCTGAAATGACGCTCGCCGCCTGCGTGGATGAGATTGCGCACGTGCCGCTGGCAGCTGCGCCGGCGACCGTCTTTGCCTATGGCGAGAATGGGTTTCAGGTCGCCGGTCGCATGGCAGAGGTGGCGACAGGCAAATCGTTTGAAGCGCTCTTTCACGAGCGGTTGGCTGCGCCACTCGGCATGGCCAATAGCGATTGGGGTTATCGCTCGCGGGCGTCAGAACTGCTGCATGTGAGCAACCCGCGCCTGGGCAGCGGCCTGCGCACCACGCTGCAAGATCTTTCGCGCTTCATGTTGATGCTGTCGAATGCCGGCGAATTGGACGGCGTGCGCGTGTTGAAGCCGACGACCGTTGCGATGATGTTCGAAGATCACACCTTTGGTCTGCCGGTCGCCTTTTCACCGAACTTGTTCCCCGGGCCAGGTTATGGTCTTGGCTGCTGGCGTGATGCGGCGGATGCGCGCGGTCATGCGGCGCAGGTGAGCAGCCCCGGCGCCTATGGCGCTACGCCGTGGCTGGATCTGTCGCGCCGGCTGGCCTGTATCTTCATGTGCCGCAACGCCTATGCGCGCATGGCCGCGCCGACGCGTCAGTTGCAGCAGTTGGTGCGATCGTGCGTATCGTAGATTTTCGCTTGCCTCGCCTCGCGCGCTTCGCTACACTCGCGGCATGACAGCGCGAAATTTTCTTGCATTCGACCTCGGCGCGGAGAGTGGGCGCGCCATGCTCGGCGCCTTCGACGGCGACAAACTGCATCTGACAGAAGCCCATCGCTTTGCGAACAAACCCGTGCGCGCCGGCGGTCACCTGCGCTGGAATGTGCTTTCGCTGTGGGATGAAATGCTCGCCGGCCTGCGCAAGGTTGTAGTTGAGGTAGATGCTGTTGCCAGCCTCGGCGTTGACACCTGGGGTGTCGATTTTGCGCTGCTCGATGCGCAGGGCGAGTTGATCGGCAATCCAGTGCATTACCGTGATGCGCGCACCAACGGCTTGCTCGAAGACGCCATCGCGCAGGTGGGCCGCGAGCGCATCTTCAATGACACCGGCATCCAGTTCATGCAGTTCAACACGCTGTATCAGCTGTATGCAATGACCCAATCGATGTCGCCGGCGCTTGACATTGCCCACACGCTGTTGATGATGCCAGACCTGCTGCATTACTGGTTCACCGGCGTCCGGGCGTGCGAATTTACCGATGCCACCACGACGCAGTTCTACAACCCGCGCGCCGGCGATTGGGCGCGCAGCCTGCTTGACGACCTCGGCATTCCCTCTCATTTTCTTGCCGGAATCGTCCAGCCTGGCACAAACATTGGCGCGCTGCTGCCGGCAATCAGCAAGGTCACCGGCGGCAGCGCGCTGCGCGATACGCGCGTGATTGTGCCGGCGACACACGACACCGGTTCGGCCGTGGCCGGTGTGCCAATGCGGTCGTCGCGCAGCGCCTACATCAGTTCCGGCACGTGGTCGCTCATGGGCGCGCTGTCGCCGCAGCCCATCGTCACGCCACAGGCATTGCAGTTCAACTTCACCAACGAAGGTGGCGTGAATGGCACGTTTCGCGTGCTGAAGAACATCATGGGCATGTGGCTGGTGCAGGAGTGCCGGCGCAGGTGGGCCGGCCCAAACGGCGAAATGCTGCCCTATGGCGAGTTGTTCGCGCTGGCCGAACGCGCGCCGGCGTTTGCGACGCTCATCGACCCTGATCATCCGTCGTTCCTTGCACCTGACGACATGCCGGCGGCGATTCGCGCGTATTGTGAAAGCACACAGCAGTTGCCGCCGGGCGGCATGGCCTCTACCGCGCGCTGCATCCTGGAGAGCCTTGCGCTGAAGTATCGCGCGACGCTGACGCAGCTCGAACAGTTGCTGGGTCACGAGGTCGATTGCATTCACATCGTCGGGGGTGGCTCGCAGAACGCGCTGCTGTGCCAGTTCACCGCGAACGCGTGCAACCGACCAGTGTTGGCCGGACCGGTGGAAGCGACAGCCATCGGCAACGTGTTGGTGCAAATGGCGGCACTGGGTGAGTTGGCGTCGATGGATGACGCCGGCGAGGTGGTGCGTCGCTCATTCCC
>JBDHWI010000009.1:0-50499 GCA_039810125.1 Thermoflexales bacterium
TGCAACTTGACGAGTTGCTTGAGCAGCTTGCCGCCGGCGGTGTCTTCCTGCGCGCGCGTCTTCGCTTCCAACTCACCGATGCGGCGCTCATGATCTTCCTGCAGGCGCTTGATCGCCTTCTGACGCGCATCCTCATCGACATAGGTCACAACGTATTGCGCGAAGTACAGCACGCGGTCAAGATTGCGGCGCGTGATGTCCAGCAGGGTGCCCAAAAACGACGGCACGCGGCGGGTGTACCACACATGCGCGACCGGCGCAGCCAGATTGATGTGGCCCATGCGCTCGCGACGCACACTAGCCTTGGTCACTTCAACGCCGCACTTGTCGCAGATGATGCCCTTGTAGCGGATATTCTTGTACTTGCCGCAGTAGCATTGGTAGTCGCGGGTTGGGCCGAAGATGGCTTCGTCGAAGAGACCGTCTTTTTCGGCGCGCAGCCGGCGGTAGTTGATGGTTTCGGGTTTGGTGACTTCACCGTAAGACCAGGATCGAATCTGTTCGGGGGATGCCAGGCTGATACGCAACGCACGAAAATCTCGCAATTCCATTTAATTCACCACTCTTGGCCCTTTCTGGGCCGAACCCCGGGCCTTTGTAGACAGGCCACTTACAAGACAAAACGGCGCGAACGACTTACTCGCTCGCGCTAGAAACCTTTGGTTGACTTTGAGAAGAACGTCTGTTTAATTGGATGCCGCATATTTTACGAGAATCGGTGAACCGGTCAAGGGTTGTGCCGGCGCTCATGCGTGTTTCATCTTCATTCCCAAGAGGGCGATTGCCGGTCGCCTCGGCCGTATGCGGATTGATTCGATAGCAAATAGTTTCCACCCGTAAGCCAGTGCGCAGACGGTGGGGAAACGCAACATGCTCCGCCTATAATCCCCGCCATCGCGATCATGTCCGATAGCCCTGCGCCCTTTCCCACAGACGCCGCCGAAACTGAAACCCTGCCGTCGACTGAACTCCTGCGCAAGCCGCGCCACGCCGCGCGCGCAGCAGTGCCGGCGCTGCTGGTGCTGGCATTCGCGTGCGGCCTTATCAGCATGATCGCAGCGGCCGCCTTCAGCGGCGCGCAGGCCGGCCAACAGGAAGCCGCCATTCGTCGCACGGCCACCATCGCTGCCTACATCATCGACCGCTTCGACAAGGGCAACCAGCAAATGCAGGCCGGCGACTACGCATTGGCACAAGCCAACTTCGAAGAGATTTTGAAGTATCAGCCGGAGAACTTCGGCGTGCGCAACATGGCTGCCACCGCCATCGCTGCGCAAACCCCAACGCCCACGCCCCTCATCCCCACCCCAACACCGGTCATCACCGACAAGGGCAAATTATTTGCGCTCCTGCAAGACAAGGCGCAGGCGGAAGCGTGGGATGCAGTCATCAGCCTGGCCAACCAACTGACCGCCATCGACAGCACCTACAAGCAGGACGCGGTGAGCGAGTTGCGCTACGACGCACTGGTGACGCGCGGCCTGCAGCGCGTGCGCGGCGACGCGATTGAGCAGGGCATCTTTGATCTGGATGAGGCGGCGAAGATCAAGCCGCTCAGCGGTGCGGTGGAAGGTGAACGCCGGTTGGCGGCTGCATATCAGGAAGCGCTGTATTACGTGGGCGCAGATTGGAACAAAGCCAATGAATTGCTGGAGCAGCTCTACAACGCTGCGCCAAAATATCGTGATGTGAGCCGGCGGCTGTATCTTTCATATGCGCAAGCGGGCGAGGCGTATGCCGGCCAGCAAGATTGGTGCCCGGCAGCGAAGAAGTACGCGCGCGCCGCGCAGATCGCGCCTTCGCCGGCGATGGATCAGAAGCGCGCCGATGCCGACGCGCGTTGCCTGACCGCCACGCCGGCCGGCATCACTGGCACCGCCGGCACATCGACGACGGTGTTCAACACCGCCGGCATCGCCGGCCGGCTGCTTTACAGCAAGTTCGATCCGCTCACAAACCTGTATCACTATTACCTGTACGACAGCGCGGCGTCGACAGCCTATGACACTGGCAGCGGACAATCACCAAACGCGCGCCCCAGCGTTGGGCCGGATGGTCGCATCACCTACCAGATGTTTCAGGATGGCGCGTGGAAGGTGATGGTGGCCAATAGCGACGGCAGCGACGCAACGGCATTGACCGCCGGCACATATCCAGCGTGGGGGCCAAATGGCTACATCGCGTTTCAAGGCTGCACCGATCAATGCGGCATTCACCTCATCAACCCGAACCAGCCGAGCGACGTGCGTCGCCTCACCACGTCCGCCGGCGACATCGGCCTTTCGTGGTCGCCCAGCGGCGACAAGCTGATCTACATGTCGAATGTGAGCGGCGGCTGGGAGATTTACACCGTGACGCCGGCCGGCGGATTTCAGCAACTCACCGGCACCGGCACGATTAACGCAGCGCCGGCATTCTCGCCAAATGGCAGCCGCGTGGCATTCCTTTCAAACCGCGACGGCGCATGGGGCGTATGGATCATGAATGCCGACGGCGGCAACCCTGTGAAACTGGTGGATTTAGGTTCGCAGTTCCCAAGCTGGCAGAGTGAGAAACTGGTGTGGGTGCAATGATAAAAAAAGAGGGCATCCCTGATCGGGATGCCCTCTTTTGAATCTTGCAACTGACTGCTTTGCGCTACTGCGGCGGGATGTAGGGAATCGGGCCGCTGGGCATGGGCTGCGACAGCACTTGTGGCTGCGCCGGCGCATCCGGATTGCCGAGGAAGTCCCAATACATCGCCAAATCCGATGAGCCGCCGAACTGCGCATACTCCACCACGATGGTGTAATTGCCGGCGCCGAGCTTCACGTTCGACGTGAATGTGCGCGACGATTGCTCGCGCCACTCATTCATGATCTGCACACCATTGATGGTGATGCGCACACCATCGTCGACGCGCGCGACGAACTGATACACGCCTGGGTTAAAGTAGCGCGTCTGGATGAAGCGCGCCGACCAGAAGCTGCCTGGCATTCCTGGCAGCGGCGGTGCGCCATGCCAGGAGAACAGCATCGCCGGCTCAGTGCGAATGGCCGATGGCGGCGGCGTCAAGGTGGCATTGGCAAAGAATTCGGTGTACCACGGACCATTGCGGAACTTGATACCATCCGGCGGCAGCGGCGGCGTCACCGAGCCACCCACCAGCTGATAGGTCAAATGCACCAGGGCATTGCCCGTCTGCTCGACATATTCAAGCTGCACCACGTGCGCGCCGGCAGCCAACGGCACATCCACTGAGCGCGTCTGGTTGCCGACATACGTGAAGTGATCAGCGACTAGGTTGCCATCGACATACAGGCGGAAGCCATCATCGGCATTCACCGTGAAGCGCCATGTGCCGGCGGTGAAATTCTGCTGGCGAATCCAACGCGCCGAGAAGAAATCAGCAAAAACGCGCGAGGGATCGGGTGAGCCGAAACCCCAGTTGAAATTGACTGCGGCATCCGTGCGCACCAGCACTGGCGAGCCGGAGAGCGAAGTGTTGTTCCAGAAGGCTGCCTGCCACGGGCCAGACGCCGGCGGCTGCGGATTTGGGTTCGGCTTGACGTAGCGCGGAATGCACAGCTTTTGGCCGGTGTAAATGCGCGTGGTCTTCAAGCCATTCACGCGGCGCAGCGTCAGCACATCGGTGTTGTAGCGCGCAGCCAGTTCCAACAGTGTGTCACCAGAACGTACGCGATACCACGTGCAAACATACGCGCCTACTTCCTGACGCGCTGGTGCGGCTGCCTGCGCCGGCGCAACACTCGTCGCGCCGATCGACATCACGGCAACCACTGCACTGGCAAAGACTGCGGCTGCCCGCCTTGTCCATGAGCCGGCGATCTTGTTTCCATTTTGACTCATCTTCTCACCTCGTTCGTTGCATTGTAGCAACAATGTGCATAAAGGAAAACACCCTCGATTAAGCTGCTGCGGCAGGTATAATGCCGCGACTGCTCCGGCCAAAAACCGGCCACGAAACTCAAACGTGCATAGAGTACCACAAAATTGTGGATAAGTCTGTGGATATTCTAAGGAAGCCGTGCAGAATTGTCATGCCGCTTTTGGCGCATCTACAACAAAATGCGCGAGAGAAGAGCCAAAGTCATGGGAAACGCCGGCGAGATTTGCGTCTCGTTGCCGTGTCATATGGTCATGGCTCTGCAACCTGCGGTGCATTCGCAACATGTTAAGCAGCCATTGTTAAGGAGGATTTCGTGAATTATCGCGTGATTGCCGCCGCATTGAGTGCGGCATTTATTTTGTCGGCCTGCGGCGCGCAGCCGGCCAACCTGCCGACTTCGACACCTGTCTCCAGCACGCCGACGCCGTCCACCGGCGCGGCAGTCAGCAACGAGACATCGCCTGCAGACACCGCGAGCGCCACGCCTGATCCCAGCCGGCCCTATGCCAGCCTCGATGCCAAAGCGCGCTCAAACATCGGCACTGCCATCCCACCGCTCACCATCGACACGACGAAGAAATATGTCGCCACCATCAAGACATCGAAGGGCGACATCGTCGTCGAGTTGAACCCGCAGGCCGCGCCGCAGACAGTGAACAACTTCGTCTATCTGGCCAACAACGGTTTCTACGATGGTCTGACGTTCCATCGCGTCGAGCCGGATTTTGTCATTCAGGGTGGCGATCCACTCGGCACCGGCACCGGCGGCCCAGGCTACAACCTGCCACCGGAGATCAAGCTGACGCATGTGGATGGCGCCATTGCGATGGCGCGGCAGGGCGGCGACCCGGCCACCACTCCGAGCAGCGGCAGTCAGTTCTACATCACCATCGGCGCGCAGCCCAATCTCGACAACAACTACACCGTGTTCGGCCAGACAATCAAGGGGCAGGACGTGGTGCGGCAAATCGCGATTGGCGACAAGATCGAGCGCATCGATGTGGTGGCGGCGGATGGCAGCGCAGTGGCTGCAGCGCCGGCGTTGCCGACAGCGGCCCCCAAGCCTGCTGAATGCCGGCCCTACCCGCTCAACATCGTCGCCGAAGATCACGTGCTGGGCAACCCCGAAGCGCAGACCGTCATTCTGGAATATGGCGATTTCCAATGCCCCAGTTGCGCCGCTTTCCACGCCGGCTTCAAGCCGACCTTCAACACGCTCAGCGACACGGTGAAGCTGGTGTTCCGCCACTTCCCCCTGCCCCAGCACGACAAGGCATTCATCACCTCGCACGCTGCCGAGGCTGCTGCCATCCAGGGCAAGTTCTGGGAGATGCACAATCTGTTGTTTGAGAAGCAGGTCGAGTGGGCAGAGAAGCCGGTGAGCGAAATCACCGCCACGCTGAAGACCTACGCCGAGCAGTTGAAACTGGATGTGGCGAAATTTGAAACCGACATGGCATCGCCGGCGGTGGCCGAGCGCGTGCAGCGCGACATTGCAACCGGCACCGCAGCCCAGATTCAAGGCACGCCGACGCTCTTCCTGGATGGCCGGCAAGCGCCGGCAGAAGCCTTCACTGCCGCGGATACCGCTGAACAGTTGAAGTCCTATGCCGCCTCACGCAAGGAGCAATTGGCCGGCGCCAGCGGCAAGACCTTCAACTTCACGAAGCCGGAGCAGGTCATCAACAAAGACAGCAAGTACGTCATGACGCTCACCACCGGCAAGGGCGACATCGTGACCGAGATCGATCCTGCGCTGGCGCCAGTAAACGTGAATGCGACGGTGTTCCTTGCCCAGCAGGGTTACTTCGATGGGTCGCCGATTGCACTGAACGACGCGCAAGTCGGCGCGGTATTGACGGGCAGCCCGACAGCCGCCGGCAACCCGGGTTTTGAGTGTGATTTTGAGAAACCGGCAACCGGCGCGATGAACACGCCCGGGGTGGTGGCGCTCTACGGCAGCGACCAAACCACCGCCATGCAGTTCATCCTCACCTTCTCGCCGACACAGGTGCTGGATGGTCGCTTCACCGTGATTGGCCAGATCACCGCCGGCCTCGATATTGCCAAACAGTTGGTGGCGTCGCAGGACAACCCCACCCAGCACGACAAGATCACCGCTGTGAAGGTGGAAGAGAAGAAATAGATGTTTGGGGTGTGAATCTTGCATGCAAGATTCACACCCCAAAATTCGGGGCACTGGTGTTCATCCACACGCTCACGCCGCGCTTCAACGACATGGACATCTACAACCACGTGAACAACGCGGTGTATCTGTCCTATCTCGAAGAGGCGCGCATCGCATACATGACAGCCATTGGGCTGCGCGGACTGTTCAACAGGCAGCGCAGCACGGTAGTGGCGCATGCGAGTGTGGACTACAAGTCGCCGGCGCACTTTGGCGATACGCTGGACATCGAAGTGAAGATCGGCGAGATTCGCAACACGTCATACGAGCTGGTGTATCGTGTGGTGCGCCGGCAGGATGGCGCGCTCATCGCCGCCGGCAGGACGGTGCAGGTATGCTTCAATTTCGAATTGAACGTGCCGACCCGTCTGCCCGATGAATGGCGCACTTTGCTACAAGTTGGAACGTGACAGGATTCGTCTAGACAGGATCAACAGGCCGACAATCCTGCTGATCCGCTGAATCCTGTCGAAAAGAGATCCGTAATCAGAAATTCAAACTCGTAAATCATGCAGATTCCCGCCCTGCTCGCGCTTGAAGATGGCACCACGTGGCCCGGCCAAGGCTTTGGCAAGATCGGTGAGACCACTGGCGAGGTGGTATTCAACACCTCGATGACCGGCTATCAGGAAATCCTCACCGACCCGTCATATCACGGGCAGATCGTGACGATGACTGCGCCACAGATCGGCAACACTGGCACCACGCCTGAAGACGACGAGAGCGACCGCGCGTGGGCCGCCGGTTTCGTCATCCGCGAGCTTTCACCGCTGGCGAGCAACTATCGCAACCGCATGCCGCTCGACGAATATCTCAAAGCGCGCGAGATCGTCGGCATCATGGGCGTCAGCACACGCGCGCTGGTCAAGCACATCCGCACTGCCGGCGCCATGCGCGGCGCAATCTCTTCGACCAACACCGATGCCGCGCGCCTGATTGAGATGGCGCGCAACAGTCGCGACATGAATGGCGCAGATTTGGCGCGCGAGGTGACTTGTGAGGAGCCTTATCACTGGTCAGAGCCGGCAGTTGCCGAATGGTATGTGGACGACGCATCGTCAAGCGCGCACCGCGGCGCAACGCCACACATCATCGCCTTCGATTTCGGCATCAAGCGCAACATCTTGCGGTTGATGACCAGCCGTGGCTTCCGCGTCACTGTGGTGCCGGCGACCACCTCGGTCAAGGATGTCAGAGCGATGCGACCCGACGGCATCTTCCTGTCAAATGGCCCTGGCGACCCTGCCGCCTGCACCTACGCCATTGAGACAACTCGCGCGCTGGTCGGCCAATATCCCGTGTTCGGCATCTGCCTCGGCCATCAGATTCTGGGGCTGGCATTGGGCGGCGAAACCTACAAGATGAAGTTCGGTCATCGCGGCGGCAACCAGCCAGTGCTGGCGCATGAGCGCGTGGAGATCAGCAGCCACAATCATGGCTTTGCAGTAAAGCTTGACACCTTGCCCGCCGGCGTGGAAGTGACGCACGTGAATTTGAACGATGGCTGCGTGGAGGGACTGCGCGTGCCGGCGAAGCGCGCATTCAGCGTGCAATACCATCCTGAAGCCTCGCCCGGCCCGCACGACGCGAGCTACCTGTTCGACGAGTTCATGCGCGCCGTGCAGGAAAACACGCGGCAATGAGCTGATTGCCAAGAAGCTCGCACCTGGCACACGATGCACACGCGTCGTGTGCTTTTTGTTTTTCCACCCCTACAACAAATCTCGTTTCGCCAGAATATATGCGCCATGTTGTTGCAGCGAAGCTGACGCCGCCGGCGGTATGCAAGCCGTGTCGCGCAGCGTGCAGCAAACGCGCATCACTCCGGCGATGCCCTCTCTAGAATCCGCGCGACCCGATCCCGCAAATGCACACAAAAGCAGAACGCGCGGCCAAACAGAGAGGACAGCATGGCTCAACCCATCAGTCAGACTAAAACAAACCCATCCCGCCGGCGATTGTTGCACACGGCAACCGCCCTGGCGGCCGCAGCAGCGGTGACAGCGACCGCGAACACGATCCACGCACAGGATGACCAGCCGCCGGCTGAGCCGACAGAGCAGCCGATGGAGCCGGCCCCCGACGCGAGTGCCGGCCCAGCAACAATCAAGCGCGATGATGAACTGAGACCCTTGCAAAGCCCCGAGCGGACGATGCGCGCGCAGATGGTTGCCGCTCTGCCGCCGGCGCCGCCACTGGGCGTGATCGCGCTCAACCGAATGGCCTTTGGCAACCGCCCCGGCGACCCGATCAACAGCGTGGATGCATTCAACGCGCGGCCTGGCGCGACGCCGGCGGATAAATTGCAGCACTACGTTGACGAGCAACTCTCTGCGCCGCCGCCAAACGGCGTGAATGCCGACGACCCGGGTGATGGCGAAGTGACCGGCCGCATCACGCCGGCGACCTTCCCCACCCTGTTCAAAACGCTCGACCAATTGTGGCAGGACAACCACAAGAAGGGTGACAAGTCGATCCCATTGCGCGAGTTGCGCATCGCCAACTTCATCCGCGCGACCTATAGCAAGTGGCAATTGCGCGAGGTGTTGGTCGATTTCTGGCACAACCACTTCAACGTGTACGCGTGGGATTACTTCGTCGCCAGCTCGGCATGGCCAGACTACGACCGCGTCATCCGCACGCATGCTCTCGGCAACTTCCGCGCCTTTCTGGAGGCGATTGGCCGGCACCGCGCGATGCTGTTCTATCTCGACCAGTACATCAGCCGCGCCCCGCAATTCAACGAGAACTACGCCCGCGAATTGTTCGAGTTGCACGGTTTGGGCGCAGAGAACTATCTGGGTGTCATGGATGCGCTCGCCGTTCCAGATTACGATCCAAACGGGCCAAATGGGTTGCCCGGCATCATCCTCCCCAACCCGGCGCCACCGTTGGGCTACGTTGATGCTGATGTCTATGCGGCTGCGCGCGCCTTCACTGGCTGGACGTTTTCAATCAGCGGCCAGAACAGCACCGGCGCTTTCACGTTCGACCCAAACATTCACGATCGCGGCGAGAAGAGAATTTTGCGCGGTCGGCTGATCGACAACTCGCACAACAGCGACGAAGGCGACGGCCTGTTCGTCTATGACATGATCGCCAATCATCCTGGCACGGCGAAGTTCATCGCGCGCAAGCTGTGCCGCCGGCTCATCACCGATACGCCGCCTGAACCGCTCGTCAACCAGATCGCCCTCGTCTTCTACAACAACCGCGCCGCGCCGGATCAAATCAAGCAGACCGTGCGCGCCATCCTGATGTCGAATGAATTCCAGATTAGCTGGGCGCAAAAGGTAAAGCGCCCGTTCGAGGCAGCTGCAGCGACCCTGCGCGCCGTGATGTGCAGCGCGAACAGCAACTTCGCGCCGGCGACCAACAAGGAAGATTTCTACTGGACGTACGACGCGGCTGGACAGCAGCAGTTTGGGCGGCGCTCGCCGGATGGCTACCCCGACGTCAGCACAGCCTGGCGCAGCACCACCTCGATGCTGATGCGCTGGAAGCTGTGCAATTGGGTCATCGAAGAGGGCATCCCGCTCGATCGCCCCGATGTGCGCCTGAATCTGATCGAGCAGATGCCTGGCGTGACGCGCAACTCGCAGGAGATGGCGAAATTCTGGTGCGAACGCATCTTCGGCATCGCCGGCGTCGATGTGAACACCTCGCCGTACTACAGCACCTTCGTTGAGGCGCGCAACTTCATGGCGCAAGGCAGTGGCTTCACCATCGTGCTGGCCGACAAAGATGTGGCCGAACGCGTGCCGCGCATGGTCGAGATCATCATCCAAAGCCCCGATTTTCAGTGGCGATAAGAGGACAACTCATGGCATTTCAACCAAAATTTTCACGCCGGACATTCCTGATGGGTTGCACGGCGGCAGTGGCAGCGCAAGTTGGCTCGCGCATCACCCATCTTGCCTTTGCCGCGCCCGGCGCCGGCACAAACAACGAAGTTGTGGTGCAGGTCTTCCTGCGCGGCGGGTGGGATTCGCTCAGCGTGGTATTGCCCATCGGCGGAACTGATCGCGGTTACTACGAAACCTATCGCAAGGATGACAATAACCCCGGCCTCGCCATTCCCGCCAGCGGCGCCGGCGCAGCGATTCCGATTGGCGAGTTGGGTGGCACGCCGTTCGGTCTGCATCCGGCGCTCGGACCGCTGCGCGATTTGTATCAATCGAAGGCGCTCGCCATCGTTCACGCCACCGGCCTGAAGACCAGCGCCACGCGCAGTCACTTCGACGCACAACAGTTCATCGAGACCGGCACGCCCAATGTCAAAAATTCCAGCACCGGCTGGATGACGCGGCACTTGCAGACTGCGCCCAACCTGCCGGCGAACATCCTGTTGCCGGCGATTTCGGCCGGCAGCACGCCGGCCATGGCGCTGCTCGGCTATGAAGGCGCGGTTACGCTCAGTGGCGCGCAGGGCTTCGACTACAACGGCTACTGGAAATATGAAAATCGCCAGATTGAGGCGCTGCGCAACATGTACAGCAGCAACAGCACGTGGCTGCACAATGCCGGCATCGACACGCTCGACTCGATGGACGTGATCCAATCAAAATTGGGCAACACCTACGCGCCGGCCAACGGCGCGGTATATCCCAACAACAGCTTTGGCAGCCAGCTCAAGACCATCGCGCAGATGATCAAGGCCGATCTCGGCTTGCGCACTGCAACCATCGATTTCGGCGGGTGGGACACGCACGAGAACCAGCAAAATCCCAATGACCAGCGCGGGCCGGCCGGGGGTTACTTCTGGGACAACCAGCTCGACCCGCTGGCAAAGGGGTTGGCCGCGCTCTATGTCGATCTGAGTAACGGCTTCACCGCGAACCTGACAGTAGTGGTGGTGAGCGAGTTTGGCCGGCGCGTGCGGCGCAACGCCAACAACGGCACCGACCATGGCCACGGCAACGTCATGCTGGTGATGGGCGGCTACGTCAACGGCGGCAAGCTGTACGGCAATTGGCCTGGGCTGGCCGATGCGCAGCTCTTTGACAACGCCGACCTTGCAGTGACGACCGACTATCGCACAGTGCTGAGCGAGATCCTTGAAGTGCGCTGTGAGAATCCAAACGTGGCGCAGGTCTTTCCGAATGGCAACACGGCGTTGGCCGCCGGCGCATCTCCAACCGGCGAGGCATATCTCGGTCTGGTGCGCCCCAGCGCCGGCTCGCAACCCAATCCTGCGCCGGTTGGCAAGCGCGTGGCGCTGCCGCTGGTAGTGCGATAAAAACCTGCGCGCTGTCTATGCCTGGCATCCGTCTTGCCACCGCGCGCGATGGCGATGAATCGCACTCACCTTCGTCCTATGTGTTTTTAATGTAGTCGCGTAGACTGTGTGTTGCCCCCTGCAGTGGATGGAGACGCCTCCCCCTCGTCTGCCATTTGTTGCAGGGGGTCTCTTTTCACGTCAAGGTTGCAGCCACACGAATTTGAGGTCGTCGACGGT
This sequence comes from Thermoflexales bacterium, assembly GCA_039810125.1. Taxonomy (GTDB): domain Bacteria; phylum Chloroflexota; class Anaerolineae; order J036; family Brachytrichaceae; genus JBDHWI01. Next base: position 11,536 of record JBDHWI010000009.1, read on the forward strand.
GACCCAGCGGCTGCCGCCTGGCTCACCGGTCATGTCATCGAGCTGCACGTAGTTGTCTCCGCCGGCAGTGAAGTAATATGAACCAAGTTCCACCCAGTTGTCACTGATCGGCGCTTGATTCAAGTTGTATTGCGTGATGCCATCGCGATGCTTGATGGTGTAGCGCGCGCTGGTGGTGTCGAGCTTTGCTGCAACGGGATTGCACGCCCATACAATGGCCTCACGGTTTGGAATGAAGGCAAAGACGCGATAGGCGCCGTCGCGCGGCAGGTTTGGCCGCCAGGTAGCCTTGTTGGTGCTGTCCGCCGGCGTTGCGGCATTCGGCGTGGCGATGAAATGCCCGCCCCGGCCCCGCTTGCCGCTTGCCCAACCATATAGGCACGCCGGCTCGCGCTTGATCGCCGGCGTCAGCTCCACATTGCGGCTGTCCACGTAAATCTCCGGCGGCAGGCCACTTGCAACACTGTCAGGGAAGTACTGGTTCCAGATCGTCCAGAAGTCCTGGTTGCCGGCGACATGGCTGGTATAGCGATACAGCGCGAGTGTGCCGCGCGTCGCCGGCGCCACGCCATCCACCGTCTCTGTGCCGAAGCCCGGCCGGTCATAGTTCTTGCGCATGGTGCGCGCAGCGCATTCCACCTGCATCGCAAAGCCCTGCGTGCTGCTCCAACCTGGCCCGCAGCCCAGTGCCCAATCCAGTTGTTTTTGATCAGGCTGCGGGTCGGTCAGCACCCCCATCTCCTTCTGCATCATCACCAGCAGGATGCGCGGGTTGACGCTAAAGTTGGCCGCGTTGTCGCAGATGATCTGCGCCGCTGTGCGGTTGTCGATGGTGAGTGATTTCAGCACACCCTTGCGCTCATTCAGAAAGGCCTGAATCTGGTCGCAGTTCATCGCGCCGGCGTCGTTGAATTCGTCATCGGTGATGAGTGAAGCCGGGTCGAAAGGCTCGACCAGCGCAGCCGCCGGCTTACCGGCTGGCGCGCTCAGCACGGCCAACGCAGCCATAGCCAGTAGCACGATGTGCCTCAATGAAAATGCGTTATGACGCAACATGCAATTTCATTGTAAAGGATAACGATGAGGCAATCTCACCGGTCCGCCCTACGCCACCATTACAATCGCCCCATGCCCGCAAAAACAACTGATCCAGCGGCGGCCACGCGCGCCGAATTGCGCCGAAAAACTAAAGAGTTGGCCGCCATCCGCGAGATCAGCCACTATATCAACGCTACGGCAGATGTGCGTGCCATCCTCGCCGGCATCACGCAGACCACCACAAAAGTGATGCACGTCGATTCCACGTCGATCTATCTGCTCGACAAGTCTTCCAGCAAGCTCGTTTTGAAAGCGACCACCGGTCTGTATCCTCAGGCAGTCGATCATGGCTATTTGAAGATGGGCGAAGGGCTGACCGGCTGGGCGGCGCAACATCGCCAGCGCGTCGCGGTGCGTGAAGCGCAAAAAGATCCGCGCTTCCGCGAGGTGCCAAACACGCGCGAGCGCTCATTTCAATCGCTGATGGCAGTCCCGCTCATCTCACAAGATCGCGTGATCGGTGCGCTGAATGTGCAGACCTATCGCCTGCACACCTGGGCAGAGAGCGAAATCGAATTCATCATGCTGATCAGCGAAGTGGTCGCCGGCATCCTTGAGCGCGCCATCTTGCAGGATGAGAGCGAGCGCAAGGTGAAAGAGCTGTCGGCAGTGGCCGAGGTGAGCCGCGCCGTGATCGCACCGATTTATCTCGATGAAGCGCTGAGGGTGGTGGCCGACATGGGCGCGCATGCGGTATATGCGCGGCATTGCTCGGTGCTGTTGCTGGATGAAGGGTTGAATGCATTTGTGCCGCGCGCAGTGTATGACCAAGAGCCCAATGTGCCGCCTGAGCCGGCCTGGCCCGCCGGCCAATTGCCCCTGCTCAACATCGAGACCATGAATGAGCCAGTCCTGATTAGCGAGGCAAGGCTGGAGTTGCAACCGGCGCACGCGGCGTGGGCCGAGCAGGCCGGCTTGCGCAGCCTGATGTGCGTGCCGATGAAGGTGCGCGATCGCACCATCGGCTTGCTCAACATGTGGACCGAGCGCGCGGCAGAGTTCACCGAGACCCAGGTTGAACTTTGCACCACACTCGCCAACCAGATCGCGCTCGCCATCGAGAACGCGCATCTGATCGGCAACGCGGCCATCGTGAAAGAGATGAACCACCGCGTGAAGAACAACCTGCAAAACGTGGTGATGCTGCTGCAAATGCAGATGCACGATGATCGCGAGATTTCGGCAAAGGAAGTGCTGACTGTGAGCATCAATCGCATCATGAGCATTGCCGCAGTGCATGATGCGCTGGCGCAGGAGGGCTTGCGGCTGGTCGATGTCAAAGACGTGATCAACCGCGTGGTCGGCCTGACGCGCGCCAACATGACCCGCCCCGACATCGATCTCGCCATCCACGTGATGGGCGATTCGCTGCGCATGTCGTCGCGCGCGGCTACGGCGCTGGCGTTGTGCGTGAACGAACTGGTGCAGAACGCGATGGAGCACGCCTTTGCCGGCCGCGACAAGGGTGACATCACCATCAGCCTGATCGACCGTGGCGGCAGCCTGGAGGTGGAAGTGCGCGACAACGGGTTGGGCAAGCGCGCCGGCGATCTTGCAGGAGCCGGCAGCATCTCCACGCCCAGCCTCGGCCTGAACATCGTAAAAACGCTTGTCAGCGAGGACCTGCGCGGCACGTTTTCGTTGAAGCGCGATGCGCGCGGCACCACCGCCACGATCAAAGCGCCCTTCACCTATGTTGACATCGATGGTTGAGTCAACCGAATCTGCGTGACGCTTGCTCCCCTCGCGCCAAATGACCCGGCAATTTGCCTACGCTATGATTGCGCACGCGATGGACACACCGACGACCCTGACCTGCGGCGATGCGCGCGCGACACTGCTGACCGACGGCACATCGTGGTGGGATGGCGGTGGCACCTTTGGCCTGGTGCCGCGCCCGAAGTGGATGAAGCTGCTGCCGCCAGACGATCTGAATCGCGTGCCTCAGGAATTGCGCTGCGTGCTGATCGAAGCCGGCAACCAGCGCATCCTCGTCGATTGCGGTGTGGGCGACAAGCCCAATGAACTCATCACATCGCAGTATGACGTGCGCCGGCCGCGCGGCACACTGATCGACGACCTTGCGCGGTTGGGCATCGCGCCGGCCGACATCGATATTGTGATCTTCACGCACTTGCACGGAGACCATTCTGGCTGGGCAACGCGCTTGAGCAACGCCGGCGACATCGTGCCGACCTTCCCCAAGGCGCGCTATTTCGTGCAGCGGCAGGAGTATGAGGACGCAACGCACACCAACGAGCGCACGCGCAACACCTATTTCCCAGCCAACTTCGTGCCGCTCATGCAGCATCACGCGCTCACTTTGCTCGACGGCGACGCGCAGATCTCATCAGGCGTGCGCGTGGCGCACACACCCGGCCACACCGCTGGCCACCAGTCCATCATCATCGAATCAAACGGTGCGCCGCCGTTGCTCATGCTCGGTGACATGGCTTCCTTCATGGTTCACTTCGAGCGCCTGCCGTGGGTGACAGCCTACGACGTTTTGCCGATGATCACGATTGAAACCAAGCGCCGCTGGCAGCAATGGGCTTTCGATCACGAGGCAACCTTGATCTCGTGCCACGATACGCGCTTGCCCGCCGGCAAACTTGTCCGCAACAGCAAAGGTCTATTCTCCGTCGTGCCGCTGACCTGATGGCATGACGGCTCGATGCCCAGACAATTTTTCATGCACAACAAAAGACGTGCGCCGCTCTTCATTTTGATGGCGCTGTGCCTCGCACTAGCAGGGTGCGCGCCGGCAGCGCCGCGCCCGGTGCTGGTGCTGTGGCACGCGCTGGATGGCCTTCGAGAGCGCGCGCTGCTCAAACTGGTCGACCAATGGAACAGCACAAACCCCGCCGGCGTGGTGATCGTGCCGGAGCACAGGACGCCAGCAGATTTGCATGCCGACATGCAGGCTGGCATCCGCACCGGCACGTTGCCAGCGCTGGCGCTGGTGTCACCGGCGCAAGCGGCGCTGTATGAGCAACTCAACGGTTTGACGCAGTTGGATGGCTTTGCCGACAGCGCCGATATTGGCTGGACGACGAACGACCGTGCCGATTTGTATCCCTTCATGCTGACTGCCGGCCGCACCCCGCAGGGCCGGCTGATCGGCGTGCCGATGGGCGGCAGCGCGCGCTTCATGATCGTCAATCATGACTGGCTGGGCAACATGAACCAGCAGGGAGTGCCAGCAGACTGGGCGCAGTTCGATAAAAATTGCAACAGCGCGACCGATCGTTTTGCCGGCACGTTGTGCTTTGGCATCATCCTGAACCGGGTGCTGTTTGAAGAGTGGACGGCGGCCAAGGGCGCGCCGGTGTATTCGGCGCAAACGCAATCCTTGCAAATTGCCTCGGCTGCAACTGCCAGCGCCATCGAGGCGCTGGTGACGTATCTCCAGAGTGGCATCGCCTATCGCGTGCCGACGGCGCAGCGTGCCATCGACGATTTCGCGGCGGCGCGTGTGCTGCTTGCCAGCGATTGGAGCTACCGGCTTGGCATCTACGCCGGCGCCATCCCCGAGCGTGCAAATTTCAAGTTTGAGATCAGCGCGCTGCCGGCCAACGCCGGTGAAAAACCTGTGTCGATGTTCACCGCGCCGCTGTGGGTGCTGCCGCGCGGCAGCACCGATCGCGCGCGCGCCGGCTGGCAATTCATCAAATGGATCACAGATGCCGCACAAACTGCGCAATGGGCGAAAGAGACGAATGAGTTGCCGGCGCGCGCATCAGTCATCAACCTGCTCAACCTTGACCTCGCGCAGCCGTTGGATGCCGGCCGCGCTGCATTGCTGCAGCAGATTGCACCAAATGCGACAGCGTCGCCGCTCTACGCCGGCTGGCCGTGCGTGCAAGATGAGTTACAGAACGCACTGCGCCAGATCTTTGACAACCAGTCCATCACCGAAACGCTCACCCTCACGCAAGCCCGCGCACAAGATGCATTGAAAATGGATTGCTCAAACAGATAATTGCATTGCCAGTTGCACTCGCGCGCGACAGCGCGACCATCCTTCCCGGCTTGCTGACATGCGCATCGCCTGCGCATCTGTTTGCGCATCCTGCCCGCCTCACGCAAAATTCATGCAAATGAATTTTCTGGTATTTGCGGGAGGCGTGGGCGGCGCCAAGCTGGCGGAGGGCATGGCGCATAGCGTGGGTGAAGATGCGCTCACGGTGGTGGTGAACACCGCAGACGACTTCGATCACTACGGCCTGCGCGTCTCACCCGATCTGGACACGGTGATGTACACGCTTGCCGGCTGGAACAACGCCGAGACCGGCTGGGGCGTGAAAGGCGACACCTTCCAGAACTTCGACATGCTCAAGGTCTATGGCGTGGAGCCGTGGTTCCACGTCGGTGACCGCGACATCGCAACGCACCTGCTGCGCACACACTGGCTGAAGGGAGGCGCAACACTCACTGATGTTACGCGCATGCTGGCCAGACAACTGGGCGTGCAATCGCGCGTGCTGCCCATGACCAACGATCCTGTGCGCACCATCGTCGACACCGACGAAGGGTTGTTTGCCTTCCAGGAATATTTTGTCAAGCTGCGCTGGCAGCCCGAAGTGCGCAGCCTGATCTACGAAGGCGCGGAAGAGGCCGAGCCGGCGCCCGACGTATTGCGCGTCATCGAAACCGCCGACACGATCATCATCGCACCATCCAACCTCTACCTCAGCATCGATCCGATCCTGGCAGTGCCGGGCATCAAGGACGCACTGCTGAACGCCAGTGCGCCGATCATTGCGGTCACGCCGATCATCGGCGGCGAGGCGGTGAAGGGGCCGGCGGCCAAGCTTATGCGCGAGTTGGGCGTCGAGTCATCCGCGGTGGCGGTGGCGCAACACTATGCGGAATTTCTAAATGGCTTCGTGATGGATGAGCAGGATGCCGCGCTGAAGCCGTTGATAGAAGCGATGGGCATGGGTGTGTTGATCACCAACACGATCATGAAGGATGGTGATGATCGCGCGCGGCTGGCATGCGAGGTGGTAAAGTTTGCCGATCAATTGCGGCCCGAGAATCTGGGCGGCTGCAAGCTGGATGAGCCGGCGCCAACGGGCAATTGACCCTGCGCCAATCAGGTCGCCATGGCCACCCAGCCTTCTCAAGACGCCGGCGCACAAGATGGCCGGCGTTCTTTGTCGCCCTTCGTCACCGCCTTCATCCCTGTCAAGTCCCTTGCGCAAGGCAAATCGCGCCTGAGCAATGCGCTTGATCTGGAGCGGCGCATTCAACTGACTCGCGAGTCGCTGCGCCGCGTAGTGCACGCGCTGCAAAACGCGCGCGGCGTCGCAGAGATCGTATTGATCAGCGTGGATGAGGCTGTGGCCGAATGGGCTGAAAACTGGCGCGTGACATTTTTGCGCGAAGAGAAGCGCGGATTGAACGAGGCGCTACGACAGGCACGCCAGCATTTTGCCGCCGCGCCGGCGATCTTGATCCTGCACTCAGATCTGGCTGCGGTGAGCGTGAACGACATCGAAGCGATGATTGCGCTGTGCAGCGCGACACCGGCCGGCGTGGTGATCGCACCCGATCGGCATGGGCATGGCACAAACGCGCTCTTGCTCAAGCCGCCGAATGCGATTGACTTTGCGTTCGGCCCCAACAGCGCACAGCACCACTTCACGCAGGCCGAAGCGCAGGGTATCCAAGTGGCGCTCTTTCACTCACAGTCGATCAGTCTTGATCTTGATTCGCCAGATGACCTGGAGATGTATTGGGAGCAATGGTAATTGCGGGTTGGGTCTCATTGCGCCCTTGACGGATGAGCCAACGCAGGCAACCGTGCACCCTTTCACTCCTCCACTTGCTCACCTTTTCCCCTTCGTCCGCTCCATCGCCTCGTCATATAACGCCGGCGTGTCAATATCCGTCAACACGACATCGCTGTTGACAAGCAAGTGCACGACGTGCTGCGGGTGCGCGCGCAACAGTTGACGCATCTGCGCACCATCGGGCAAAGCCAGGGCCGCCGGCCACCACTGCCGGTCCAGCAGCACCGGATGGCCGCGCGTGCCCTCGAACATCGGCGCGAGGATGCTGCCGCAGCCGTTGCGATAGGCCTGCATCAGCCGGCGCAGGATCGACGCCGGCATCAGCGGTTGATCACCCAGCACGACCATCGCCGCTCGCGCATGTGTCATTTCGAGATGGCGCAAGCCGGCCTGCGTGGATGACACCATCTCACCTTCCGCAAAGCGCGGGTTGTGGACAAAAGTCACCGGCATGTTCGCCAGCGCGGCTTCCACCTGTTCGCATTGATGGCCGGTGACAACGATGATGTGATCGACCTGCGCGGCAATGGCGGTGCTGACGACGCGCCGGAGCACCGTGCCATCGGCAAAGGGCAGCAGCAGCTTGTTTACGCCGTCGCCGTAGCGCGAGGACAGGCCGGCGGCAAGGACGATGGCAGCGATGGGAGTTGGGTGATCCGTAATGCGTAAATTGTAATGGGGAGATGGCGCAAGCTTTCAGAAACGTGTACTTACTTGCCGATTGCTGATGACGCTTCATCCATTGACAGCGCGCCTAAAACGGTCTTGGCACAGGACTGCCACGAGAAGCGCGCGAGGTTGGCATGACCGGCGATGATCAATTGCGCCCGCACGGCATCGTCGCCCATCGCCCTGCCGATGGCATCTGTGATGGCATCAATCTGTGTGGGATCAATCAGCAGCGCAGCATCGCCGGCGACTTCTGGCAGCGACGACGTGTTGCTGCACACGACTGGCACGCCGGCGGTTTGCGCTTCCAGCACTGGGAAACCAAACCCCTCATACAGCGAAGGAAACACAAATACGCGCGCCGCGCGCAGCAGCGCTGATTTCTCAAGGTCGCTGATGTAGCCGGTGAAGATCACGCGCTGCGACAAACCAAGCGCGGCCACCTCATGCCTCAGTTGCGCAGCCTCATCACCCCACCCCGCGCCGCCGGCCAGCACCAATCGCGCATCTTGCAATGCCGCCGGCAAGCGTGCCCACGCCTGCACCAGCCGGCGCAGATTCTTGCGCGGCTGCAAAGTGCCAATGTGCAGCGCGAAGGGCCGGCGCGCCGGCACGCCAAATTTCATCAGTGTCGCATCAATGTCCGCCGCGCTCACATCAACCAACGGCATGGGGCCCGGGTGTGCGACGCGCACTGCCGGCTCTGGCACGCCGTAAAACGAGATCACATCGCGCCTCGTGGCTTCAGAATCGGCAATCACGACTTGCGCATTGCTCACGGTAAAGCGCGTGCCGAGATCAAGCAAGGTGCGCTGCTGCAGCGGATGGGCGTGGGGGAAACGCTTGTAGCCCAGATCATGAACGGTGGCGACAGCGTGGATCACGCCTCGCAGGTCGGTTCGCGCCATGCTCGCCGGCAACACGTGCGCCGGCACAAACAGCGCATCTGGCGGCCGCGCGGCAATTTCATTTGACAGGCCGATGTGCGTCCACAGACGCGCTGGACCAAAGACCGCTGGCTCCACATTGCCGGGCAGCGATGACAGAAAGGCGGCGCGTTCGGCTGGGTTGCCCTCGCGCAGATACAGGCGAAAGCGATGCTGCGGTGCGCCGCGGACCATCGCAACGATGACCTCGCGCGAGTAGCGTTCGGTGCCAGTGAGCCGGGTGGTCACCGCGCGGCTGGCGTCGATGCCGATTAACACGCCATGATTATCCATGCGCATGTCGTGTTCCTATGCTAATATCTCCAACGCACACAGGGATTGTCGGCAGCGAATCGTTTTGGCAAGCAGCCCGCGCAATCCATAGAAGCTTATGCCAGCAAAAAGCGTCCCCGACATCGTCGTCGCACGGCTGCCCTTGTATCTCCGCGCATTGGCCGCCATGCAAAACAACGGCAAAGACTTCACATCATCGCAGGAAATGGCAGACTGGCTGGGCATTAGTTCAGCGCAAATCCGCAAAGACCTCTCGCACTTCGGCGAGTTCGGCAAGCAAGGCACAGGCTATTCCATCGCCGGCCTGCAAGACAAGCTGCGCGAAATCCTGCACATCGAGCGTGAGTGGCCGATCATCATCGTTGGCGCCGGCCACATCGGCAATGCCGTGGCAAATTACAGCGGCTTCAAGCATCGCGGCTTCCGCGTGTGCGCCGTGTTCGATGCCGATCCGGCCAAGTTTGGCGACACAATCGGTGGGCAAATCGTGCAACCCTTTGACGCAATGCCCGAAATCGTGAAGCAGCGCAATGTGCAACTGGCGATGATCGCAGTGCCGGCGCATGCCGCGCAACAGGTGGCCGACCAGTGCGTGCAAGCCGGCATCACCGCCATCCTGAATTACGCCCCCACCAACCTCAGCGTGCCGGCACATGTGCGCGTGGAGAACATCGACCCCGTGCTGCATCTCCAGCATATGACGTATTACCTCAGCGATTGAGCCGTTGGGTGATTGAGTCATCGACCATTCCCCTTCCTCTCCTCATCGCCCTTTCACCCCTTCCCTATAATCTGCTCCATGATCCAAGAGGCACTGGCAAAACTGTTTAACCGACAGTCATTGACGATCGATGAGGCCGAGGCGGTGATGAACGAGATCATGACCGGCGCGGCGACGCCGGCGCAGATCGGCGCATACCTTGCAGCATTGCGCGTAAATGGCGAGACGGCCGGCGAGATCGCTGGCAGCATCCGCGCCCTGCGCGCGCACGTCTTGCGCATCCCGGTGCAACGCCATGATGAGTTGATCGACGTGGTTGGCACCGGCGGCGACAAGAGCAACACTTTCAATATCAGCACGACGACGGCATTCGTGGCGGCTGGCGCCGGCGTGCCGGTGGCCAAGCATGGCAACCGCGCGGCTTCATCGCAGAGCGGTTCAGCCGATGTGCTGAACGCGCTGGGCGTGAAAGTCGACCTGACGCCGGAGCAAGTCGGCCAGTGCATCGACGAGGTGGGCATCGGGTTCGCGTTTGCGCCGGCGCATCACCCGGCCATGAAGCACGCCGCCGGCCCGCGCCGCGAGATTGGCACACGCACCATTTTCAACATCATCGGCCCGCCCACCAACCCAGCATTTGCTCGGCGTCACCTGCTCGGCGTGTGGGATCGCAAGTATGTGCAAATCATGGCCGAGGTGCTGGTCGACCTCGACACCACGCACGCGCTGATCGTGAACGGCTCGTCGCCGGCGGTCTCCGGCATCGATGAATTGACCACCGTTGGCATCAACACGGTGGCCGAAGTGAAGGGCGGGCAGATCAAGCTGTTCGAGTTGGATGCGCTGGACTACGGCTTCAAGCCGGCGACGCTCGACGATCTCGGCGGCGGCACGCCGGACTTCAATGCAGCCATCACGCGCGCGATTCTTGCAGGCGAAGATATTGCGGCGCGCTGCGACGTGGTGCTGCTGAACGCCGGCGCAGCGCTATATGCCGCCGATGCCGTGCCAGACATCGCGGTCGGGATCGAGATGGCACGCGAGAGCATCAAGAGTGGCGCGGCGCTGAAGAAGTTGGACGCGCTGATTGAGATGAGTCAGTCATTCGCCGCGCCGGCGTGATCACCCTTCACGAAGGTCGCGCTGCTCATGGCTTTATAGTTCAAGTGAGGGGACACTCATGACAACAGCCAATGATCCATTGCTGCTGCTGCACAAGGCGATGGCAGATTCCTTCACCGAGGAAGACCTGCAGACGATATGCTTCGAATTGGGCGAAGACCCCGAGAACATCGGCGGCGACACAAAGGTGCTGCGTTGCTGGAAGATGATCTACTACTTCCGCCAGCGCGAACGACTGCCGGATCTGATGGGGCGCATTGAGGCGGATCGCCCCAATCTGGCGCAGGAGTTGGCAGTGGTTCGCGCTGCGCTGCAGCAGATGCCGCCGGCACAAACGGATGGCGCCATACTTGCCACCGCGACTGCAGCAGGGGAGAAGGTGTCTGCGCCGAATTCGCCGCCGGCGACGCCTCTGCGCGACATCGTGCGCAAGTATGCAAAGGCGCTGGCTGCCGAAGGCGTATATCTGCTTGGCGCGATCCCCAAGGATCTGCTTGAGAATGCACAGGCATCGTATGCCGGCGCTGCAAAAGTCAACGGCGAAAGCGCGTTGGTGCTGATGGATGTCAGCGTAGTCAGCAATGGCGGCGCCGGCATGCTGCTGACCGACAAGGCGATTTACTACAAGCCTTCGCTCGCCAATGAACGACGCCAAGTGAAACTGGCCGACGTCTATTCGGTCACGAGCAAGAAAGATATTTTTGGCAAGCTGGTGCTTGTGAACGGCAACATCGAGTTCGCCACGACGTCGCTGAGCGATGAACAGTTGGACGCGATGGCGCAGATGCTGGCCGAGTGCGCCGGCGTGAAGGAGTGACACATGGGTGACAGCGACGACGGCCTTCGGCATGCCATCACCTCGCAACACATCGCCGCGCTGGAAATGCTCCGCCAGGTGATCGAGAAATGCCCGGATGAGTTGTGGTTGAGCCGGTCGTTGCGCAACCAGATGTGGCGCGTAGCGTATCACGCGCTGTTCTACGCGCACCTGTATGTGCAGCCCACCGCGCAGGATTTCGTGCCGTGGCCGAAGCACCGCGACGAAGTGGAGTCCGATCCAGAGCATGAGCGCGCCGACGCGGAACCTTATAGCCGGCAGGATTTGCTCGAATACCTCGACTTCTGCAAAGAGGAAGCAAAACGCCGGATCGCAACGGTTGATCTGCATACCGACTCTGGTTTCTCGTGGTATCCCATCAGCAAGATTGAGATGCAGTTCGTCAACATCCGCCACATCCAACAACACGCCGGCGAGATGGCCGAGCAACTTTCAGACAAGACCGGCATCCAGATCAACTGGGTGGGCGCCGGCCTGCGATAACCCAGCATGTTGACGCGCAACGCACTTGCCGATGGTTTTCGCACCCTGGGTGTGCTTGCCGGCGCCGGCGTGATGGTGCATTCCTCTCTGCGCAGCTTCGGCCATGTCGAGGGCGGTGCGCCAACGGTTGCACTGGCGCTGATGGATGCGATCACGCCCGAGGGCACGTTGATGATGCCGAGCTTCAACCACGGCGCACCATGGGAAGCCGGCGGCGCCGGCATCTACGACCCGTTGACCACACCAACGACCAATGGCGCGATTCCCGATGCGTTCTGGCGCATGCCCGGCGTGCTTCGCAGCCTCGACCCCACCCACCCGTTCGCCGCATGGGGCAAACACGCCCAACGCTACACACAGTTCCATCACCGCACGCTCACGATGGGGCCGGCGTCACCGCTTGGCTTGATGCTGCAGGACGATGGCTGCGTGCTGCTGCTCGGCGTCAATTACACCAGCAACACCTTTCACCACTGCGTCGAGACAATGGTGAACGTGCCATGCCTCGGCAAGCGCAGCGAGGCGTATGCAGTGCAGTTGCCGGATGGCCGGCGGGTGATGGGTCGCACATGGGGCTGGCGCAATGCGCACTGCCCCTTCACCGATGGCAACCGTTACGCCGATGTGATGCAGGCGCGTGGCCTGCATCGTCAGGCGCAGATCGGCGATTGCACCGCGACCTTGTTCAAGATGCGCGATTGCTTCGCGGTGGTGGCTGAATTACTGCGCAACGGGCGAGACGGCTTCCCGCCGTGCAGCGGCTGCGCGATCCGGCCGCGCGTCGTCGAGCAAACTGTCGCGAGCGATTGGGACGACGCGGCGCAGGTCTTGAAGCTGGATTCAGTCGCATGGACGCACTGAAATGTGCGACGCACATTTAGAGCGCGGTCTGCACGAACGCCGCCAGCCAGTCCACCATCTGCTCGATGTCGCCGAGGTGGCCCATCTCGAAGGGTGAATGGGTGTAGCGCGCTGGAAAGCAGATCATGGCCGCCGGCACGTCATTGCGCATGAATGCCGCCCCATCGCTGCCGAACGAGCCAAACACGGCGTGCTGGATCGGGATGCCGGCGTCGGTTGCCACATGCTCCATCGCCGCCGTCAGCGCATGGTGGTAGTGGATGATCGAATCCTTGTGGATGAGCAGCGGCCCGCCGCCCAGCCGCGTCGGGATGGCGTCGAGGCCGACGCGCGGGACGTCGCCGGCCAGGCCGATCTCGACGATGATCGCCGCGTCGAATTCTTCACGCGCCGCCAACGCCGATGCGCCGATGATCCCGATCTCCTCCTGAACCGTCGCGGCCAGCGTCACCTCCCACTTGAGTTGCTTGCGCGGCACGCGCCTGACCAACTCCGTCATCACCGCCAGCGGCACGCGGTCATCCAATGCCTTGCCAACGACGTGATCGCCCCAGCGCTCGGTGACGCTGTCCCACACGATGCGCGTGCCGGGCGTCACGCCCTTTGCGATGAGTTCCTCGCGCGAGAGGCCGGTGTCCACCCACAGATCGTTCCATGTCAACTCGTGCAGATCGGGCAGCGCGATGGTGGCGGCGTGGCCGGTCGGCGCCGCGATCACGCCGGGCAGCACGCCGCCGCGCGCCAGCACCTTCACCCGCGAGCCGACGGTGAAGTAGTTACGCAGGTCGGTCGTGCGCGTCCAGCCCTGACCGTTGGCCAGATACAGAAAGCCGTTGGGGTCTATTGCCCGCACGAGGTAGCACAGTTCATCGGCGTGCGCGGCGATCAACAGCTTCTTGCCCTTGCCGCCGGCGCGGCCGAGCAAATTGCCAATCCTGGTGCGCTCCGTGTTCAGTCCGGCATCGTTCCACAGCTTTTCGATATGGGCGATGATCTCGCCCTCCTGCCCCACGGGCCCGACAAATTCCGTCAAGTCTTTGATGAGATCAAACATGATTGATTCATTGCGTGGGTGAGTCATTGATGTGCAGTGCGCGGTCAAAGCAAAACGACTCAACCGCTCAATTTCAAAATACAATTACCGAGCGCAGCGTCTCGCCGCGCTTCATCGCCTCAAAGGCGTCGTCCACTTCATCCAGCCTGATCGTGCGTGAGACCATGGCGTCGAGGTTTAGCTTGCCCTGCGCATACCACGCTGCCAGCATGGGGAAATCGCGCGTCGGCAGACAATCACCATACCAACTGACGCGCAGGCTGCCACCCAGATCGAAGAATTTTTGCAACGGCAGATCGAGCGTTGGCCCTGGGCCGGGCACGCCGATGAGCACGCAGGTGCCAGCCAGATCGCGGCTCCACAACGCCTGGTCGAGCGTGCTGGCTTTACCCACCGCCTCGAACGAGTAGTTCACGCCGTTGCCGCCGGTGATAGCCTTGACCTGCGCGACCGCATCACCTTGAGCGGCATTTACGGTGTGCGTCGCGCCGAACCCCCTCGCCCACTCCAGCTTTCTGGGATCGATATCGACGGCGATGATGGTGGTGGCGCCGGCCAGCCGCGCACCCTGGATCACGCTGTCGCCCACCCCGCCACAGCCAAACACTGCCACGCTGGCGCCGGGTTTTACGCCGGCAGCGTACAGCGCCGCACCTACACCGGTCATCACGCCGCAACCAATCAGCGACATCTGTGCCGGCGGCAAATCCGGCGCCACTGGCACGCACTGGTTGGCATGCACCAGCGTGTGCGTACAGAACGTGCCGATGCCCAGCACCGGGTTCAGCGTGACGCCGTCTTTGTCCTTCATGCGCTTCTGCGCGTTCAAACTGGCTGCGCAGAAGTTGGGTTGGCCGGCCAGGCAGAAGCGGCACTTGCCGCATGGCGCGCGCCAGGCGGTGATGACATAGTCACCAGGCTTGAGATGATCGACGCCGGCGCCGACCTGCTCGATGATGCCGGCACCCTCGTGCCCCAATAAAAATGGGAAGCCGTCGGTGCCATACACACCGTCTTTTACTCCCAGATCGGTGTGACACACGCCCGATGCCAGGATGCGCACCAGCACCTCGCCAGGGCCGGGGTCATCGATCGTGAACTCTTCGATGCTGACACGCGCCTTGGGAATGCGGGCGATGGCGCCTCTTGCGGTTGTTGTCATGACTCACTCCTTGTGTTCGTGAATGGGCAGGATGCTGGCATAGCGTGCCGCGTCTGTCAAACAAATACGCCATCTGCACTGGCCCGAAATCGCAATCGCACCGTCATCACCAAAAGAGCGCGGCGACCTAACGACTCCACCAATTCGCTTACTACGATGATCAGTCTTAAGACTCGTTATGGTTCACGCTCAGAGAAAAAATGACAAACCAGACTAATGATTTATTGTCATTCAA
This sequence comes from Thermoflexales bacterium, assembly GCA_039810125.1. Lineage (GTDB taxonomy): Bacteria > Chloroflexota > Anaerolineae > J036 > Brachytrichaceae > JBDHWI01. The sequence goes on from JBDHWI010000009.1 coordinate 26,797, forward strand.
CCTGCTTTTGCTTAGTATGAACAACAATCCTTGCTAGAAATCAGATCTCAAGGGGAGCACATGCAAAATTCACCCAGCCCCAAACATATTTCTGTGCGCCACGTCTGGCAAACGCTCACGACGGTTTGGCCACAGCTTATCTCAGGCCTCATCTTCGCTTGGACGCTTGTGTTGATGATGCGCAGCCCCAGCGTGACGTCACTTGTCCTCTGCGTAGGAGCAGGCTTGGTCTTTGCATTCACAGTTGCCTACCTATATTTCATCAAGCGCGGCTCACGCAATACTCTCTCCTTGCTCACGTGGATCGGTGGTTTTGCCTTCGCGATCTTTTGCGCCTTTGCGTTTCCCGGTTTTATTGCATTGAGCGTGCTGTTTGGGTTTGCGGCAGTGTGCTATGGACTTGGCGCATCCGGCCGGCTCAGCATGTTGATTGGCACGCTGGTGATCTGGCTGGCGCTGGCGTTCAGCTTCGCCATACATCTGCTGGCATCCAACCGCGTATTAAACATCGGCATCGCCCAACCGTCATTGGCACTGGAGGCCGGCATGTGCGTGTTCGGGTTGCTGCTCGCCGCGGACACGATGCAACGGCTTTGGCGTCATTACAATCGCAATGAGGCTGCCGTCAATGCGTTGAAATCGGCGAATGAAGCTCTGCTGCGCGCTCGCACGTCACTGGAGAGACACCTGAACGAACAGGCGGAATTGCTTGAGGTATCGCGCGTCATCGGCTCGACACAAGAGCTGGAGCCGCTGCTCGATGAAATTCTGGCGCAACTGAGACGCGTAATGGATTACGGCATGGCTACGGCATTGACCTTGCAGGATGGAAATGTGATCGCCATGCGGCATATTGGCATTCGCTTCCAAGATCCGGTGTCGGCGCTCGTCGGCCTGGTTGCCACACCAAACTGGAAACGCATGATTGAGAGCAAACAGCCGGTCGTGGTCGATGATATTTATCAGGAGCCGGCATTCCTGGAGCCGTTTATCGTTGCAGCAGGCAATGATGCACAGCTCGACACGACCCAACGCAGTTGGCTGGGTTTGCCATTGATCGTGCGCGGCGAGTTAGTCGGCGCATTGTCTGTCACTTCCAGCATCGCCGGCTACTTCGATCCAGCCCGCATCGAAATGGCCTCCGCCTTTGCCAACCACGCCGCTGTCGCCATCGAATCCTCGCGCACTCGTGAGGAAGCCGTGAATGCCGCCGCGCTGGCGGAGCGCGCGCGACTGGCGCGCGAATTGCACGACTCTGTTTCACAAGCGCTCTTCGGCATGGTGCTCTCGACCCGCACATCGCTCGAACTGATCGACGGCGACCCAGCCAAAGCGCGCGATGCCATGCGCTACACACTCGATCTGGCCGACGCGGCACTCTCGGAGATGCGCGCACTGATCTTTGAATTGCGGCCCGAGGCGTTGAAGGAAGACGGGTTGTTGATTGCGTTTCAAAAGCAGGCTGCCGCGCTGACAGCCCGTCACAAGATCGAGTTGCAGCTTGACCTGTGCGCAGAAGAGCCGGCGCTGCCCATTGAAGCCAAAGAAGCCCTGTATCGCATTGCGATGGAGGCAATCCAGAACACCCTTCGCCACGCCGGCGCGCACAAGCTGCGCCTGGCGATGGTGTGCGATGAGCAGGTGTCCCTGACCATCGAAGATGACGGGCGCGGCTTCAACACGCTGGGTGAATTCCCTGGCCATCTTGGCCTGCAGACCATGCGCGAGCGAGCGAGTGCGGTAGGCGGACGCGCCACCATCGACAGCCAGCCCAACGAGGGCACGCGCGTGCGCATCACCGTCCCCATGCGCCTGCCGGCAGCTTCTGCCATCGTGCCAGCCAACACCTCTGACGCCACGGCACAATCTGCTGCCCTCACTCACGCGTGATGTTGCTCTCGCGGCGCGCCGGCGGCGGCTGGCGATTTGCGCGCTGCTGATCCATTTGCGCCTTCACCCGCATCGGCAGGCCGTAGAGCTTGATGAAGCCATCGGCGTCTTCGTGGTTGTATGCCGCATCGTTGTTGAAGGTGGCCAGATCTTCGCGATACAGCGAATAGGTCGCTTTGCGCTGCAGCGGCATCACATTGCCCTTGAACAACTTGAGTTTCACGCTGCCCGTCACGTCGCGCTGCGTCACCGTGATAAACGCCTGCAGCGCATCGCGCAGCGGGGTGAACCATTGGCCGTTGTAAATGAGGTCGGCATAGCGCAATGCGACAATCTGCTTGAAGTGCATCGTCTCACGGTCAAGCGTGATCTCTTCCAACGCCTGATGCGCCGCGCGCAAGATGGTGGCGCCAGGCGCTTCATTCAACCCGCGCGACTTCATGCCGATCAGTCGATTCTCCACGATGTCGATGCGGCCAATGCCATGCGTCGAGCCAATCTCGTTCAGCGCCTCGATGAGGCCGGCGTTGCCCATCACGCGCCCGTTCAAACGCTTCGGCATGCCGCTCACAAACTCAATCTCCACGAAGGCCGGCTGATCCGGCGTCTCCTCGATGGCGTTCGTCCACTCCCACAGGCTTTCATCGGGTTCATACTCAAGGTCTTCAAGCCGGCCGCCCTCATGGTTGTAGTGCCACAAATTCTCGTCCTGCGTGTAGATGGCCTTCTCCGATTCGTCCAGCGGCACGCCGCGCGAGCGCGCATACTCAAACACATCCTCGCGCCCATCGAATGACCATTCGCGCCACGGCGCAATCACGCGCAGGCCCGGGTTCATCGCCATGTAGGTCAACTCGAAGCGCACCTGATCGTTGCCCTTGCCCGTCGCGCCGTGCGCCAGCGCATCCGCACCTTCAGCCATCGCCACGTCCACCTGATGCTTCGCAATCAGGGGCCGCGCAATGGACGAGCCGAGCAGGTATTTATTCTCGTAGATCGCGCCGCTTTGAATGAGTGGGAAGAGGTATTCATTTGCAAACTCGTCGCGCAGATCCTTGATGATGACCTTCGTCGCGCCACTGCCGATGGCCTTGCGGCGAATTGCATCGAAGTCCTCGCGCTGGCCGATGTCGGCGACAAAGCAGACCACCTCACAGCCATAGTTCTCGATCAACCACGGCACGATGGCTGATGAATCGAGGCCGCCGTTGTAGGCTGCGACGACCTTCTTCACGCCGGCTTTGCCAACCTGGCGATTCGGCGGGATCTTTTTCACCTCGTCGGTCATGCGGGTGACGGTTTCGAGCGGGATGAGGTTTTCACGGCTGACAGCGCGACGGGCGATGCGGCCGGCGTAGATGGCCTTCAGCACCTGCTCGCGCGCTTGCTGCATCTCTTCAGCGCTGACGACCTGCGCCTCTTGCAACGGCATCATCACCGCCACCTCGTCGCAGTTTTCCAGCATGGGGCAGGCCACGCAATCGTTCCATACCTTCTCGGGGAAGAACTCCTTTGGCGCAACCGCAAAGCCACACTTTTCGAAGAAGCTGACCGCGCGGGTGAGCGCGAAGATCGTGCCGAACTTGCGCTTGCGCGCCTCTTCGATCAGCGCTGCGACAAGCTTCTGGCCGATGCCGGCGCCACGAATGGTCTCATCCACCGCCAGCGAGCGCAGTTCGACCAGCGTGGTGTTCATGGGCAGAAGCGAGCCGCAACCGACGATGCGCTCTTCTGCGCGAGGCTCGCCATCACGCTCGGAAATGCAGGCCACCAGGAAATTGTTGATATGCGCGCGAATGCTGGCTTCACCGCGCGGCAACAAACCGCCCTTGCGCGCGTTCTGCGCAATCAACACGAGGATCGCCGGCACGTCGTCGAAGGTGGTGGGGCGGATGGTGATGTTCATCGGCACTTAAACCATTTTTCAACTGCTGGCCGACAACACAGGCAGCATTAAAGCTGCCGGCGATGGCCAGAATCAGCGTATTGACAGCGCTAAATCGCTGCGATTTGACCGTCAGCACACAATTGAATGCTTCAGCATAGTCGGCAAGATGGCTATGCTCCATCAGAACAATTGGTTGAGGATATGCACTGCATTTGCCACGCCGTCTTCGGCACGAATGGCCGTGCCAAGTTCAGCCGCGCGCTCGCGCATGCCGGCATCGCTTGCCAACTGCCGGATGCCATCGGTCAGCGCCGCCAATGTCAGTTTGACCCTGTTCACCGGCTTTGGTCCCACCCCCAGCTCATATACCCGCCGCGCCCAATATGGCTGATCGGCAAAGTGCGGGATGAGGAACGACGGCACGCCGGCGCGCAACCCGGCCGCCGTGGTGCCTGCGCCGCCATGATGCACCACGCCGGCCATGCGCGGGAACAACCAGCCGTGCGGTGCAGACTGGAGCAGATGAATCGAATCGGGCAGGTCGCCGGCGTGCAAGCCGGCCCAGCCCTGGGCGATGACGCCGCGCACCCCCGCTTGCGTGAGCGCGGCCACAATCATCTGCGTCAGACGTTGCGCATCGCTGCCAGTCGCGCTGCCAAAGCCGACATAGATCGGCGCCGAGCCAGCAGCGATGAAACGCTCCAGGTCGCCTGGTGGCCGCCACTGGGCATCCTCATCGAGAAACCAGTAGCCGGTGATGTGCTGGCTGGCCGGCCAATCTGCCGGGCGCGACACCACATGCGCAGAATAGCCATTGAGCGTTGGCAGCCGATGAAACCCATCGTAATAGCTCGATAGCGTAAACGGCTGGCAGCCAATCTCGCGCCGAAATGCATTGGCTGTCTCGCCATACACGGAATAAAGAAACCGCTCGGCCAGTTTGCCCATGAACAGATTGAGTGCGCTGTAGCTGCGCGGCAGCGCCGGCCGCAACGTCGCTTCGCCGCTGCGCGTGGGATGCAGCGGTTGCAACGACGCCATCGCATAGCGCTGACCCAGCTTCCCAGCGATGGCGCGGCCAAAACAATCTGATGTGAACCCGCCGACCAGCATGTCCAGGCCCTGCGCGCCGGCGAGCGTGTCGCGCGCCGCCTGCTGACCAACCCGATTGAACAACCGCTTCATCATTGCCAACTCTTGGCGCGGGTTCCTCGCCTCCACCCACGCGATGCCCTCCTCGCTCTGCATCATGGCCTGGATGTCTACACGGATTGGCGCGCAATCCAGATCATGCGAGCGCACCCACGCCTCAAAGTTGGCCGGCGCAATTACGCGAGTGTGATGCCCAGCCGCGTTCAACCCCTTTGCCAGCGCGAGGATTGGCTGCACGTCACCGCGCGTGCCATAGGCAATCAGGCCAATGCGCATCGCCTTAACCCTCGAGATCGGTGATCCACTCCCCGCCGGACTCCACCGCTGGCAACACCTCTGCCGGCTCAGCCTTCTTCTCGGCTTCCAGCAAGCCCAGCTCCGCGCCGCCATCGATGTTCAGCACGCCGGCCTTCGCATACACGCCCAGCTTCTCGCGGCTGTCGGCGATGTCGAGGTTGCGCATGGTGAGCTGGCCGATGCGATCCAGCGGGCCAAATTCAGCCTTGCCACTCTCCATGCTGAGCCGCTCAGGGTGATACGTCAGGTTGGGGCCGGTGGTGTTCAGGATGGTGTAGTCATCACCGCGCCGCAACTCAAGTGTTACCGTGCCGCTGACTGCCTTGCCCACCCAGCGCTGCAGGCTCTCGCGCAGCATCATGCACTGTGGGTCGAACCAGCGGCCCTCGTAGAGTTTGCGGCCCAGGCGCCGGCCCATGGTGCGATAGTTATCGATCGTGTCCTCGTTGTGGATGGCGTTGACCAGGCGCTCATAGGCGATGAACAACAGCGCCATCCCCGGCGCCTCATACACGCCGCGGCTCTTTGCCTCGATGATTCGGTTTTCAACCTGGTCGCTCATGCCCAGACCGTGCCGGCTGCCGACTTTGTTCGCCTCCAGCACCAACGCCACTGCGTCCTGATATTCGCGTCCATTGATCTCCACTGGAAAGCCCTCGAAGAATGTGACCTTCACCGTCTCCGGCTCAATCTTCACGCCGGCATCCCAGTGCTTCACGCCCATCATTGGGTTGACAATGTAGGCGCTGGTGTCGAGAAACTCCAGGTGCTTGGCTTCGTGCGTGCAGCCCCAGATGTTGGCATCAGTCGAGTAGGCCCGTTCGGTTGCCATCTTGTAGCGATAACCGCGCTGCTCCAGCCATTCGCTCATCTCCTTGCGTCCGCCCAGCTCGCTAACAAAGAGATCGTCGAGCCAGGGTTTGTAGATGCGCAGTTCAGGGTTGACGAGCAAGCCGTAGCGGTAGAAGCGCTCGATGTCGTTGCCCTTGTAAGTGCTGCCGTCGCCCCAGATGTTCACGCCGTCCTCCTTCATCGCGTTCACCAGCATGGTGCCGGTGACGGCGCGACCCAGCGGCGTGGTGTTGAAATAGGTCTTGCCGGCGCTGCTGATGTGGAATGCGCCGCACTGCAAGGCGACCAGCCCCTCCTGCACCAACTGCTTGCGGCAATCCACCAACACGGCCTTCTCCGCGCCATGCTTCAACGCGCGTTCGGGGATTTCATCGTAGTTCGGCTCATCGGGCTGGCCGAGGTTGGCGGTATACGAATATGGGATGCCACCCTTCTCACGCATCCAGGTGACCGCCGCGCTCGTGTCGAGGCCGCCGCTGAATGCAATGCCGATCTTTTCGCCTTTGGGGAGTGATTGAAGAATGCGAGACATGATAGGGAATTCTCAGTTCTGAGTTGCAAAGATGATTAGTCGAGATGATGTTGCATTTGGGCCGCGATGCAGCTGATCGTCGGGTCATTGCTCCGACCAAGCGATTCGATGATGTGCCGCTGGTCGCCTTCGGGGCGGTTCTGGCTGAGCTTGTATTTGCCTTCCAGCCGCGTCACCTCGATCTCAAAGGCGACGATGCCGGCCAACATCGCGGCTTTGTATTTCTCATCCTGCGCGTGCCATTGCGCAAGTTGCGCCGGCTCGTACTGCATGAGCATCGCATCGAGCATGGCGTCTTTCGAATCGACCTTGCGCGGCACACCATAGGCATGAACGGCGATGTAGTTCCATGTCGGCACGCTCTGCCGGCTCTCATAGTTCTCCGGCGAGATATAGGCATGCGGCCCATGAAAGATCACCAGCGCCTCCAGCGTCTCCCCCTCTGGGAGGGGCTGGGCGAGGGCATCGTCGTCGATCGCAAAGCCATGCCACTGCGGGTTCGCCTTCGCCACGTGACCCTTCAACACGATCTTGTCAGCATCTGCCTCGATCACCAGCGGCAAATGCGTGGCGAAGGGCGCGCCGGCGCGCTGGGTCACCAGAATGGCGAAGCTGTTCTCGCGCATGAAGGCAATCAACCTGTCGCGGTCGCTTTCACGGAAGTGTTTGGGGATGTACATGGTGAGAATGCGGATGTTGTCCGCTCAGGCGTCTGATTTTGGCGAAGTTGGATTTCTGGCAAACACTGTGCCGCTGTTGCTCCTCAAACCTGCAAGGTTCGTGATGCGCACGCGGCTGACGCCGGCGTCCAATGCCTCCAGCGCTGTGCGCACCTTCGGGATCATGCCGCCAAAAATGGCGCCATCAGCGATCAAGGCATCCACCTGCGCCGGCGTCAGCCGCTCAATCAACTGCTTGTCGCCATCCAACACGCCCGGCACGTTTGTCACAAAGGTGAGCAGATCGACATCCATCGCCGCAGCTATCGCGCCAGCGGCATGGTCGGCATTCACGTTGTAGATCTCGCCATCGTTGCCAATCGACATCGGCGACAGCACCGGAACAACGCCCTGCCCCACCCACTGCGCCAACAGCTCGCCGCGCACACTCACCGGCTTGCCGACGAACTCCAGCGCGGCATCGATTTTCTCGACGCGGATGAGGCCGGCATCCAACCCACTCACGCCAATGGCATCCACGCCCTGCGCCAGCAGCGCCGCCACCAGCCGCTTGTTTGCCAGGCCGCTCAGCACCATCAGCGCCGCGTCGCGCGTCTTGGCATCGGTCACGCGCAAGCCTTCCACGAAGCGCGTCGGCACATGCATCGCGGCGAGCAACTCGGTGAGTTCCTTGCCGCCGCCGTGAACAACAACGGGTGGCAAGCCGGCCCTGGCCATGCCGGCGATGGCAGCTGCAAATTGCGTCGAGAACGCCGCATCGTCGAGATCGCTGCCACTGACCTTGATCACTTGTGTGGTTGCGTGTCGTTGTGCCATGTCGAATCCCATGTAAACCAGCCCCGGAGTGGTTGAGGTTTTGAACGGTGCGATAGTTTGGAAGCCAAGCGATTCGTAGAGCGCGATAGCCGGCGTTGCGGTCGCCCATGTGCTGATGCCAACCCGCGCATAGCCGCGTTGTGCCGCCACGCCAATGATGTGCAGCGAGAGCCGGCGCCCGATGCCCTTGCCGCGATGCGCCGGCTGCACATACACGCGCTTCATTTCGACCAAAGCATCGTCGAATTTCGTCCAGGCTGCCGTCGCCACCGGCTCGCCATCGCACAGGGCGATGAACAGGCCGCCATCTGGCGCGGCATAGCGTCCAGGCAGATCGCGCAAGTCTTGCGTCATGCGTTCGCTGAAGCTACCCTCGCGCTCGGCTGCATACTGCTGCAGCAGCGCGCGGAATTGCTCGATGCGCAGCGGCGTCTGTGCTTCGATGATCTCGATAGCCGGCGCGCTCACTTCAGCCCCTCGCATTCGTCGACGCCGAACATGATGTTCATGTTCTGCAATGCCTGGCCACTCGCGCCCTTCACCAGGTTGTCGATGCACGAGACGATTTGCAAATGGCCAGCCATGCCAGCAACCGGATGCACCGAAATCACGCCGTAGTTGGTGTGATTGACATGCGCAACGGTGCTGATCTGCCCCTTCGGCAACACGCGCACAAACGGTTCGCCCTCATAGCGTTTCTCAAAGCGAGCCTGCCAGTCGTGCGCCACAGCCGCCGGCGTCAACCTCACGTAAATCATGCTCAACATACCACGCGAGATGGGCAGCAGATGCGGCGAGAAGAGGAGTTGCAGTGGCGCAGAAAATTGCGCCTCCAGGCTCGCCGCATTCATCTCCTGTTCGATTTCCGGCACATGACGATGCGCATGCCCAATGTTGTAGGGTGCGAGGCTCTCGTTGACTTCGACGAAGTGAACCGTTTGCGAGGGCTTGCGGCCGGCGCCGCTCACACCGCTCTTGCTGTCGGCGATGACGACCGGATCGGCCAGCGCGCCGGCTTCCAGCAGCGGCAGCACGCCAAGCAAAATACTGGTGGGGTAGCAGCCCGGATTGCCAACGATCTGCGCGTCTGCAATATCGCGCCGATACACCTCCGGCAGGCCATATACAGCCTCGGCGAGCAGTTCGGGGAAGGGATGCTCATGTTTGTACCACTGCGCATACACATCCCTGTCGCGCAGGCGAAAATCGGCTGAAAGATCGACCACGCGCTTGCCGGCGTCGAGGGCGCGCTTGCAGAGCGTGGCGCTTGCGCCATGTGGCAGGCACGAAAACACCACGTCCACATCGCCCAGCGGCGCATCGTCACTCCTGATGAGCGGAATGTCGAACGGGCAAGGCAGCACGTCGCTCAGGCGCGCGCCGGCGTTGCTTTCTGAATGCGCAAAGACAATGCGCGCTTTACCGTGCCGCGCAAGCAGCTTGACCAATTCCACGCCGGTGTAGCCGGTTGCCCCGAAGATGCCAACTCTGATCATTTTGGATTCTTGATTTTTGGTTTTGGATGGTTGACTCTCGCGCATCGCCGTGATCAATCCGGAAATCACACATCCAAAATCAGCAACAAAAAAGCCCCAAACACCATGTGTCAGGGGCTTTGATCGAACAAGCCAATGCGATTGTGATTCAGCGCCAAGCCAGTTGAATCGCGCTCGCACCAGACACACAGTCCAGTGGGCGCAGACGACGAGCGCGAATCGACAGATCAAACATGGGCGCGATTATACGTGTTTTTTTACAGGCAACTGCGCAGACCTTGAAAAATTCAATCGGCGTCTTCACTTGGCGCGTTCGGGTGAAGCGCCCTTGCCGTTGGCATCGGGTTGCGACGCCGGCTTGTTCAAGCGCACGGGTTTGAGCGCGCTGCCTTCCGCCGTGGCCGCCGATGACGCTGCCGGCTGTGGCGCAGGTTTACCCAGCTTCAGCCGGCGCTTGTGCGGTTGCTTCTCCCCGTCTGGGCCATAGCTGTAGTCGTAGTAATCCGATTCTGCGCGCACCACAGCGCGATTCACAACCACGCCAATGAGATTTGCGCCGATGCCTTGCAGCACTTCCTTTGCACGCTTGGCGGTGCCGCGTCGCGTGTAGCCGCTATCAACCACCAGCAGCACTCCATCCATCTTGGCGGCCAAAATGGTGGCATCGGCCACGCTCAACACTGGCGGCGAATCGAAGATCACCAGATCGGCGCGCTGCTTCAAGTCCTCAATCACTTCGATCATGCGCGCAGAGTCGAGCAGTTCCGATGGATTGTGCGGCACTGGGCCGGCGGGCAGCACGCTGAGCGAATCGGTCGTCACCGGCTTCATGAATCGTTCAATGTTCACCCTGGGATCCAGAAACGCCGAGGTCAGGCCCTGCGTGTTGTCCAATTCGAACACGAGATGCTGCACTGGCCGGCGCAGATCTGCATCGACCAGAATCACCCGCTTGCCCGACTGCGCCACGATGATGGCGAGGTTCGACGCAGTGGTGCTTTTGCCTTCCTTCGGTTTGCTGCTGGTGACCATCAGCGTCTTGAATGGCTTGTCAACCGTGCTGAACTGCAAATTGGTGCGCAAAACGCGATATGCCTCAGCCTGCTTGGCGTGATCCGACGAGGAGTACACCAGGCGGTCGGTATAGCTGTTGCCACTGAAGCGCGACACACTGCCCAGCACCGGCAGGCTGAGCGCGCGGCGCGCATCTTCCGTCGTCTTCAGCGTGTCGTCAATCACCTCGATCAACACCACCGCTGCCAGCGCCAGCACCAGGCCGACCAGCGCAGCCAGCAGCACGTTTTGCATCAGTTTCGGCCCCACCGGCACCGTCGGCATCGAGGCCGGCTCCAGCACATGCAGAGAGTTCGGCACGCCCACGAGCAGGTTCGACTGCAGTTGGGCGTAGGTGGTTTGCCAGGTGGTGATCTGGGTGTTGAGGGTGGCCTGTTGCGCGCGCGCATCCTCGATTTGTCGCCGGCTCGTGGCGGCTGCAATGGTTTCATCCAGTTGCCGAAGATCACCTTCGGCTGCCTTGATGCGCGTTTGCAAGGCGGCCATTTGCTGCCGCGCAAATTGCCTTTCCTGCTCACGACGCTGCTCTTCATTGCCTTGCGGGCTTTGCAAAATGAGCTGGCGTGCAATCTCATTCGCCAACACCTGCGCGCGCTGCGGGTCGGTATCCACGACCGAAACTTCGATGAAGGGGCTGGTCGGCTGCGCATGCGAACTCACCATGTCGCGCAAGGCCTGCCAGTCCCAATCCAGCTTGAGCGCGTCCAATGTGCCGCGCAGCACCGGCTCGCGCTTGACCAACTCCGCATAGAAGCCGGCCAGCGTTTGCCCCAGCATCAGCGAACCTTGATCGGGGTTTGGGTTGGCAACATCGCCCACTTGCAGCGTGGTGTGCGCCTCATAGGTAGACGGCGTGGCGCGCGTCACCAGAAAACTGGTGATGCCGGCCACAACCACGCTGGCCAGAATAACCCACCACCAGCGACGAAGCGCCGCCATCAATTGTCGCAATTCCATGAACTTGTCCTCTCCCTCATTTGCGCATGCTCATCGGCGCACGCACCCAGCCAGCTCATCACGTTCTCCGAACGGCAAATCGGTGCGAGCCGGCCTGCGCAGCTACAAAGAGATTGTCGCACCCAGAAGGAAATACTGCGAAAGCACGATGAGCAACGCCAGAATATCACATGATTGCGAACTATTTCGAGGCAGCCAGGGCTGTTTCAGCCGCTCTCGCCGTGTGCGCCGGCCATTCAGCGTTCGCTTGCGCATATTTCTCCGGGGAGCCGATGTCGAGGAGATAGGTGTGGTCGGGTATGACCCAACCATAGATAGACAGGCCGGCGCGCAATAGCATGGGAAAGACATGCAGCCCGAAATCACAGAATGCATTTTCTGGAATAAGGTCAATCACGTCTGGCTCCATAATCAGGACGCCGGCGTTGGCCAGGTCGGTAAAAACCTCCTCGGGCTTTGGCTTTTCCAGAAAGCGATTGACCTTGCCGCTCTCATCCATGCCAACCAGTCCCACCTCGGTGGGGTTCGGCACGTGGTACAGGCTCATCGTGATCGCGGCAGATGGGTCGCGCCGCTGCGCATCGCGATGAAAATCGAGCATGGCACGCAGGTCAAGGTCGGTCAGCACATCACCATACACCAGCACCAGCGTGCTGGCATCCACCCAATCGCGAATGGCGCGCGCAGCGCCGGCAGTGCCAAGGATCGTCTCCTCGTGTGAATAGTGCAGGTTCACGCCATATGCCTGGCCATCGCCAAAATAATCGGTGATGACCTGCGGCTTGTAGTGCAGGTTGATGGCGATGTCGTGGATGCCCTGGTCACGCAGCCAGCCAAGTGTGATGTCGAGCAACGGTTTACCGGCAATCGGCACCATCGGCTTGGGGCGGTCGAGTGTGAGCGGGCGCAAGCGCGTGCCTTCGCCGGCGGCCAGCACCAGTGCGCGCGGGGGTGCAAAACGGATGGGGGTGTTCATCATGTAAGCAGGTCTTCCTGCCAGCCTGCATCGGGCCGGCGGGTGGGTTGCGCTTGCGACGCCGGCTTCGCTGAACCATGCCGGCTCGGGAACAGTATTCGCCGCCCCACCGTCATCATCGCTTGAAACAAAATCGGCAGGTCGAGCCAGATTTGCCACTTGCGCACATAGCTCAACTCGTCTTGAAGCATGTTCGGCGACGCCAGATGATCGTGGCGCATCCACGGTCCGACCATGCCTGGCTTCACCGCCATCAGGTTGTGGTTGGCATGCAAGTCAACCGAGTAATCGAAGTGGCTGCGCGGGCGTGGCCCCACCAGGCTCATCTCGCCTTTCAGCACATTGAAGAGCTGTGGCAGCTTGTTTAATCCGGTCACGCGCAACCAGCGCTCGAAGCGGCGATGCCCGTCATCACCCGGCACGATATTGAAGTGCAGCATGGCGAAGGGCCTGCCGCCCTGACCAATGAGCGTGCTGCGCAAAAGCGCGGGCCGCTGCGGGTGCCGCGCGCGCAAAATCAGACCAAATAGCAGCATGAATGGCAGTGTAGCCAGCAGTATGAGCGCGCCAAGGCCATAGTCCAGCATGGCCTTCAGCGCAGCATCCACGCCGACGATGCGCGCCTCGTTGATCGTCAGCAGCGGCACAAAGGTTTTATTCGTCACGGCCACGCCGGTGGTGAGCAATTCATAGAAGCCAGGGGAAAGGCGCAGCGTATAGGGCTTGTCGCCGCTGGCGCTTGTCACCAGCTCGCCGAACGACTCCCATGCCACTGCCGACGACACCACGATGATCTCATCGACTTGCATCACCTTGCTGATCTCATCGAGCGCGCTGGGCCGGCCCAGCACCTTGATGTTGCCAATCACTTGCGTGCCGATCGACTTGAAATCATCGAGGAAGCCCAGCACATGCATGCCCGACGCCGGACTGCTCAACCATTGCTCGGCAATGGCGACGCCTTGATCGTTTGCGCCAACGATCAGCACGCGCGAGCCCAAGTGCCCGGCGGCGCGCAATTTGTAGGCCATGCGCCGAACAAAGAAGCGCATTCCACCCACCAGCAGAATGGTGAAAATCAACGACAACACCAGCCACAAGCGCGACACGTCAAAATCATCCACGCGCGCAAAGACAGTGTAGGCCACAAGGGTCATCGCGCCGGCAAAGCAGCCCTTCACCACCTGTTTGTATTCGATCACTCCGCCCAGCAGGTTGTCGCGCCGATAAAGCCCTGTCATCGCGAAGCAGAACAGCCATAGCGGCACGGCCACTGCCACCATCGCGCGATAGACAGCCGGGTTGGCTGCATGTTCGTAGGGCAGCACACCGTCGATGCGAGTGAAGTAGGCCAGCGTCAAGCCGCCGGCAATACACAATGCATCTGCCAGCAACAACACCAGGATCAGCACACGCCACTGGCGCTGGCTGCGCAAGCGCTCAGGACTTGCTTTTCGATGCGCAGAATCAGGGATGTTTATCCTCATCATTTTCACCCGTCAGGCCATCACTGGCTTCATCTGGTCAATAGGCTGCCAACTCGGCGCGTGGCGCAGGCGAATGCCGGCGTTGAACAGCACGCGCCCACCGTCGCCCTCGAAGCGGAAATCCATGCGCTTCAATCCTTCGCGGGCAAGCGCCTGTTCCACACGATTGGACGCGCCCTCTTCGCAATACAGCATCAGGAACCCGCCACCGCCGGCGCCGGCGATCTTGCCGCCCAGCGCGCCATTGTTGCGGGCAATGGCATAGCAGCGGTCGATCAGTTCATTGCTCACGCCCGGCGCAAATTTCTTTTTGTGCTGCCAGGCGACATCCAGCATCGCGCCAAAGCGGTCGACCTCGCCACGCAGCAAATAGGTGCGCGCTTGCAATGCCAATTCATGCACCGCCTGCAACGATTCGACGACAATGCCCTTGCGTTTGGAGCCGCTGGTCTGTTGCGCCAGGATTTGCGCCGAGTCGTGCGTTGCGCCGGTAAACATGAGCAACAGGTTCGATTCGAGCCGGCCCACCGTGCTGGGCGCGACGTGCAGCGGGTCAACCGTGATGCCGTCTGCCTTGAACTCGATCCAGTTCAATCCGCCAAAGGCCGCTGCATATTGATCTTGCTTGCCAATGGGTTTGCCAAGCTTTTCGATCTCGATGTAGCACGCCAAATCAGCCACCTGCTGCTTGGTCAGGTTCAGGCCACATGCTGCGCTCACGCCCTTGATCAGCGCAACTGTCACCGCGCTGGATGAGCCGAGGCCAGTGCCAGGCGGCGCTTCAGAAGCAAGAAACATGGAGACGCCGTGCTCGACACCGAATTGCTGCAGCACCGCGCGCGGCAGGCTCAGGTCGCCGTCCCACAGCAACGGTTCGCCAGGGGTGTGGCGATAGAACGTGCGGTAATCGCTTGATGTGATCTGGAGCGTCTTATGCGCGCTGGCATTCAGATGCACATAGACATACTTGTCAATGGTCGTGCTGAGCACTGCGCCACCATAGCGCTCGTAATATGCTGGAATATCTGTGCCGCCGCCGAAGAAGCTGACGCGCACGGGTGATCGCGCAATCAACATTTAGAATGCTCCCCGGCTCTGCAAGACCGCCGGCACCGTGCGCAAGAGCAGCTTGAAGTCGCCCCAGGCGCTGCGGGTGCGAATGAATTGCATGTCGAGCCGCACGCGATCTTCAGGTTGCAGACTAGAGCGACCGGAGATCTGCCACAGGCCGGTGATGCCCGGCTTGACTGTCAGCAACTCCTCCGCATGCTCGCCATATCGCGAAAGCTCTTTAGGCGAGATCATGCGTGGGCCAACCAGGCTCATCTGCCCCAGCAAGACATTGAAAAGTTGCGGCAGTTCATCGAAGCTGAGTTTGCGCATCCACACCCCGCAGCGAGTGATGCGCGGGTCGTTGGTCAGCTTGTGATCGCGCTCCAACTGCGCCTTCAATTCGGGATGGCGATCGAGAATCTCGTCGCCATTCAAGTGCATGGTGCGCAACTTGAAGGCGTCGAATTGTGTGCCGCCCTTGCCTAGGACGCGCCGGCGGTGGATGACCGGGCCGGGGCTGTCCAACTTGACGATGAGGGCCAGCACAAGCATGAATGGCGCAAGAATGACAAGGCCCAACATGGTGAAGCCATAGTCCATCAACGCCTTGAGCAGGAGGTCGAATTTGCTGTAACGAGATGGCGGCACCGGCGCGCCAGAAAACGTAGTTGAGTCGTGAACCTCTACCATTGCTCTCCCCTGACACAAACTTGCGTAAATGACATTGCGCGAGAGCACAACGACTAGATATGAGCAGCGGCAGAATGAAACTGCAACGAATCTGCGTTTTGTCTCGCAATTCGTTACAAATACACGCCGTTTAGCCGATTAAATTACCCCTCTCGCTACATAGATTGTCGTATCTACATGACATTACTGCACTCTAAAATCCATCAAACTCATACAATTTCAAATCAAGGCCGTGTTCGCCGGCCTTTTTCCGTGTCACAAGGTGGATTTCGATGAGATTCATTCGACACACGACAACTTCCGCACAGTCAATCTCAGAATCCAGTGCTAAAACGCCATTCCATTGCGTTGCATGCCCTATTTCATTTTCTTATGTGGAAAGCATCCGTGACAAGATTGAAAGATCGCAATGGCTGATTCGGTGGCGAGGAGCGACGAATGCACGCCTCATCCAAATAAAGCTTTGTCAATTCCTTCAGGAGCATCGTCACACCTTGACACTTACATTTATCGTGGCTAGAGTAGGCAACGTGATGCGCATGCAACAAGTTCCCGATGCATCCCTTAGCATCTTTCGTTTCAACACGGAAACAGGCGATTTCGTTGCAGAGAAAGATTGGGACCAATTTGAGAATTGCAAGCAGTGTCGAGGTCGTGCGGAGATCGATGAGATGCCTGAAGGCGATCTGGTGTGTCAGGTGTGCCGGGCTGCCCTGCCCAAGCCGTCTACCTGATAAATCACTCGCACGTCAGGCGTGTCCTGAACCCACTTTTGAGAGAGCGGATGCCATCCAGGGCATCCGCTCTCCTTTTTCTCAGACGAGCAAACAAGCGTGCTAACATCCATCCACTGGAAGGGGAGGAGGTTTCGACTGTGATGACAATCTTGGAAACGCGGTCAGCCGCCGGGCAATCCGCCGGCCCCGCCCCACAGCGCACACTCGATGCATTTGGCCGGCACATCCATTACCTGCGCGTCTCTCTGACCGACAAATGCAACCTGCGCTGCGTCTATTGCATGCCAGAGCAAATGGTGTTCCGCCCCAGCGAGGAATTGCTGACCGACGCCGAGCTCATGCAGGTGCTGCAGGTGATGAGCACGCTTGGCTTCGACAAATTCCGGTTGACGGGCGGCGAACCGACTGTGCGTCCCGGGATCGTGGACATCGTGCACGAGATCGCCGGCCTGCCCAACACCCGCGAGATTGCCATGACCACCAATGGCATTCGTCTGGCGAAGCTGGCGCAGCCGTTGAAAGATGCCGGCTTGCGTCGCGTTAACATCAGCATCGACTCACTCGACGCGGCCAAGTTCAAGCGCATCACGCGCTGGGGCGACGTGCGCGATGTGCTGGCGGGCATCGAGGCATCCGAGCGCGCCGGCCTGCTGCCAATCAAGCTCAACGCCGTGATCATTCGCGGCTTCAACGAAGAGGATGTCGTGCCACTGGCCGCGCTCACGCTGGAGCATGACTGGCAGTTTCGCTTCATCGAGGTGATGCCCTTCGCCGGCGTGGCCGATTTCCAGCAATCGCACATCGTGACGACGCAGGAGATGATGCAGCAGATCGAAGCGAAGCTGGGCAGGTTGACAGTTGAGAATGCCGGCCAACTGGACGGCGAGGCAAAAATCTACCGCCTGCCCAATGCAAAGGGCGCTGTCGGTTTCATCAGCCCTGTCACCGCCCCGTTCTGCGCCAGCTGCAACCGTGTGCGCCTAACCGCCGATGGCACGCTGCGGCTATGCCTGCTGAAGGACGGCGAATTGGATCTGAAAACGCCGCTGCGGCGCGGCGCCACGGCTGACGACCTTGAAGGGCTGGTTCGTGAGGCGATCTGGCGCAAGCCGTGGGGCCATGATCTCGCGCATGGCGTCATCCCCATGAACCGCATCATGAGCGAGATCGGTGGGTAGTCTGGGGATGAATTTTTGACGTGATGACGACGCACAACACTGGATTGACTCATTTGAATGACGCCGGCGAGGCGCATATGGTGGATGTAGGTGGCAAAGCCGACACGCACCGCATCGCTGAGGCGCAGGCCATCATCACGATGCAGCCGGCGACGCTGGCCGCCATCGTGCAAGGCAACCTGAAAAAGGGCGACGCACTCGGCGCGGCGCGCCTCGCCGGCATCATGGCTGCCAAGCGCACCAGCGACCTGATCCCACTCTGCCATCCCATCGCCTTGACTAAGGTAGAAGTAGCTCTGACGCCAGATGACGCGCACAGCCAGATTCGCATCCTCGCCCGCGCAGAGTGCATGGGCAAGACCGGTGTGGAGATGGAGGCGCTGACCGCCGCAAGCGTAGCCGCGCTCACCATTTACGACATGGCCAAGGCGCTTGATCGCGGCATGGTTATCAGCGATGTGCAGTTGCTCAGCAAGCGCGGCGGCAAGAGTGGGGATTGGGACGCAGAGGATGCACGGCGCAAAACGTAGCGCTCGCAACTCGAAACTCAGCACTCGCAACCCTCAAATCCTCGTGAAGATCAAACTGTTTGCCACTTTGAAGGAGCGCGCCGGCGCAGCAGAGATTGACCTCGAGCTGCCGGCGGCGGCCACCGTGCGAGAATTGCGCGCGGCGATCAGCCGGCAACACCCGACGCTGGCCGAGTTGGCTGCGCGCTCCGTGGTGTCGGTCAACCGCGAATTTGCATTCAACGAAGACACCGTGCAGCCGGCGGACGAGGTGGCGCTGTTCCCACCCGTCAGCGGTGGCAGCGTGTTTGCGAGCGATGCGCCTTGAAAGCGCGCTGCGCATTACATCACCATGAGCGAGCCAACCATCCTTCGCATCTCCGCCGACCCAATCGACCTGAATGCGCTGCAATGTGAGGTGACCACACCGCGCGACGGCGCAGTAGTGCTGTTCACGGGCACCGTGCGCGGCATCACCGGCGATGACCATACCGACAAACTGGATTACGAAGCCTATGCCGAGATGGCGCTGTTGAAATTGCAGCAAGTGGTCGACGAGATGCGCGCGCGCTTCACCCAGATTCATGGTGTGGCGCTGGTGCAGCGCATCGGCGAGATGCGCGTGGGCGAGCCGACAGTAGCCGTGGTGGTGAGCGCCGGCCATCGCGGCGATGGCGCATTTGAAGCTGCCCGCTATGGCATCGACCGCCTGAAGCAAATCGTGCCGGTATGGAAGAGGGAGACGCGCCCCGACGGCTCATCGTGGATCGAAGGCGATTACACGCCGAAGCCGGCAGACAAACGCTAACACCGTGTTCGGCTGGCTGCTCCAATCCCTCCCGCAATTCATCCTGCTGCTGGCAGTGTGCGCTGTGCTGTATCTCGTGCCAGGCTATGCGCTGCTGCAATGGCTATGGCCGGCAGCCGCGCGTCCGCTGCATCCCGCCGAGCGGTTTGCATTGGCGCTCGGCATCGGCATCGCGCTGCCGCCGGCGCTGCTATATGCTGCGCATCTGATCGGCCTGATGTGGAGCACCAGCGCGACATGGCTCTATCTCACCCTCGCCGGCGTCGCATTGATTGCGCCAACCGTTTTCAAGATTGCAAGGCGTCAGCAATCGCCTGCCCTCAGCTCCTCCTCCAGAGAGCGAGGGCAGATGCAAGCTCGCTGGACATTTGCGCTGCTGATCGGCATGACGCTGCTCGCGCTCGCGATCCAGCTCTACATGGTGAACGACCTGCGCGCCGGCATGTTCGGCGATTCGGTGCATCACACCCTGATGGTGCGGCTGCTGCTGGAGCGCGGCGGCCTGTTCAGCAGTTGGCAGCCGTATGCACCGCTCACCACCTTCACCTATCATTTCGGCTTTCACAGCAACGCTGCGTTCTACGCCTGGCTCACTGGCGTGCCGGCTACACTCAGCACGCTCATCATCGGGCAGGTATTGAACGCTGCCACTGTGCCGCTGATCTTTATCTTTACTGCGCGCGCGCTGCATGGCTTGGGCAACAGCAGATGGCCGCTCGCCCTGGCGGCTGGTTTGTGGGCAGGCGCCTTTGCCGGCTTCGTCAACCTCATGCCGGCGTTCTACGTGAACTGGGGGCGTTACACCCAACTCGCCGGCCAACTCATCACGATGGCGCTGGCTGTGGCGTGGTTCGAGCTGATTGAGGCGAGTCGCAGAGCAACGCTGCGCCGGCAAACGCCGCTCATCGCGTTGGCGGCCCTGCTCACCGCCAGTCTGATGCTCACGCACTACATCGTGCTGATGTTCGCGGTGGTCATCATCGGCGCATATTTCCTGGCGACGGTTCTGCGCGAGGGCAATTGGCGCGGTGCGATAAAGATGCTCGCGCCGGCAGCCATCACCGCTCTGATTGCGCTTGCCTTCGCACTGCCATGGATCCAAAACACGCTCACTTCGGGTCTGGTGCGCAACACCACGACCATGGCGACCGGCGCAGCCGGCACAAACAGACAAGCCGCCGCATCCGCGCTTACGTCGATCACGCCGCTGTTCATTCGCCCGTGGTTGCTGGCGCTGGCAGCGGTGGGTTTGTTGGCAGGGTTGGCACGCCGGCACTGGCAGGCTGCGCTGTTCGCGGTGTGGGCGTTGCTGATGATCGTGCTGGTGACGCCGCAGACGCTGGGACTGCCCGGCGCCGGCGTGGTCGAGCAGTTCACCACCTACATCGCGCTATATCTGCCGCTCATGCCACTCGCCGGCTATGCGCTGGCTTCCGGGCAAGACTGGCTCATCGACAATCTTGCGCCGCGCTTGCCAAAGGTTGATTTGCCCAAAGTGATGGCCGGCCTCACTGCCATCGTCATCGCCGCCATCTGCGCCTTCGGCTTGACATGGCTGCCCGGCATCGTCAATCGCAATCAGCAGATGCTGACTGCTGCCGATGAGCAGGCCATGCAGTGGATCCGCGACAACGTGCCGGCGGATGCGCGCTTTGTCGTGAACACTTTCCCCGCATATGGCGGCACGCTCATCGCCGGCAGCGATGGCGGCTGGTGGATTACGCAACTTACCGGCCGCTGGACGAACCTGCCGCCCATGACATACGGCAGCGAGAAGTGGGAGCGCGAAGATTTCTATGCCACCACAAACGACTTGGTCGCATCGCTGCGCGGCAAGCCGTTGACTGATCTCGCGCCAGTGGCGGTGAATCTGACGACGGCGGAGAATTTGCAGCGCCTGCGCGACGCCGACATCACCCACATTTACATCGGCGCGAATGCCACTCCCGGCCCAGACGTGGCCGACCACATCGATGTGGATGCCCTGCGCAACAGTGACGCCTTCCGTATGATCTACGACCAGGCCGGCGTGCTGATCTTCGAACTTGTACAATGACGCGAACGTGAAGATCTGCATCATCGGCCCGACCTGGCCCTTTCGCGGCGGCATCGCCCACTACACCACGCTGCTCGTGAAGCACCTGCGCGAGGCCGGCCACCATGTCCGCTTCATCAGCTACCTTAAGCAATACCCGAAGTGGCTGTATCCAGGCAACACCGCCATGGATCCCAGCCCCGATTCGAGTGTGCTGAAGATCGAATGTGATCGTGTGCTGACGCCGTTGGGGCCGCTGACATGGTGGAAGGCATATCAAATCATCAAAGAAGAGCAGCCCGACGTGCTGATCTTGCAGTGGTGGACGCCGTTCTTCTCGCCGATGCTGTTCATGCTCACGCGCCTGCTGCGCCGCAGCACCCAGACCCGCGTGATTTTCCTGTGCCATCACCTCATCGCACCTGACGGCGGTATCTTCGACTGGTTTCTGGCGCGGCGCATCCTTTGGCGCGGCAACGGCTTTATCGTGATGAGCGAGGAGGACTTCGCCTTGCTGCGGCGCGCGCTGCCTTGGGCGCGCATCAAAGGCACCACCCACCCGCCCTACGACATCTTCAGCCGCGAGCCCGTCGCCAAGGCCGACGCGCGCGCAAAGCTGGAGTTGGGGCAGGACGAGAGAGTGATTCTGTTCTTCGGCTTCGTGCGGCGCTACAAAGGCTTGAAATATTTGATTGAAGCGCTGGCCGAAGTGCGCAGAGAGATGCCGGCGAAGCTGCTCGTCGTCGGCGAATTCTGGGAGGATGAGCGCCCGTATCGTGACCAGGTGCGCCAGCTTGGCTTAAGTGAAGCGATCGTCTTCCACAGCGGCTACGTGCCAAACGATCAGATGGCCATGTATTTCTCGGCTGCTGATGTCGTTGCCCTGCCCTACCTCGAAGCGACACAAAGTGGCATCGCACAGTTGGCAATCGGCTTCGAGCGGCCCATGATCGGCACGACGGTGGGCGGCATGGCTGATGTGGTGCATGAGGGCGAGACCGGCTTGCTGGTGCCGCCGGCGGATAGCCGCGCGCTGGCGCAGGCCATTCTCAAGTTCTTTCGCGAGGAGTTGGCCGAGCCATTTGCACAGAACATTCGCAAGGGCAAGGAGACTGCATCGTGGCAGCCGCTGGTGCAGTTGATCGAGGAATTGGCCGAGCCGCTGCCACAATCAAAAACCGAACATGCGCCGGCGACCATGTCCTCTCCGCGCGTGCTATAACGTCCAAGTCGCCAAGTCAGATGGTCTTCAGCCCATCACGGCATCCAAACTTGCGCCGATCTGACGGCCTGCCGACTTTAAGCTCATGCGCATCGCCTTCCTCTGCACCTCCGGCCTCGACAACGCTTCACCGCGCGGGCGCTGGCTGCCGCTGGCGAGCGAGTTGGCAAAGCTCGGCCATGAGCCACATCTGCTCCTGCTGCACCCTACATTTGATCGCATGAAAGATGGTGAGCGCGATTTCGTGCAAACCGGCGTGCGCATCCAGCACGTTGCGCAGATGCACGTCTACGGCTTGCCCGGCGAGCGGCGCTACTTCGGCGCGATGGAACTCGCGCGGGTATCGTGGCAGGCAGCCGGCGCATTGACAAAAGCAACCCTCACGCTCAAGCCCGATCTCATTCATATCTGCAAGCCGCAACCGATCAATGGGCTGGCCGGCTGGCGCGCAGCGCGCGCACTGCGCCTGCCATTCCATCTCGATTGCGACGACTACGAGGCCGGCGCAAATCGCGTAAGCAGCACCGCACAACGCGCAATCATCACGTGGTGGGAAGACCACCTGCCCAGACACGCCAAAGGCGTGACGGTGAACACACGTTTCCTGTTCGAGCGCGTGCAAGCGCAAGGGGTGCCGGCGGCGCACATCGCGCATGTGCCAAATGGCGTAAGCGATGATGCAGTTGAGCCGATGGCGCTGCCGCCGGCAATCGCAACGTGGGCCGGCTGCCCCACCCTCGCGTATGTCGGCACCCTCAGCACGGTCGCGCATGGCGTCGACCTGCTGCTGGATGCGTTTGCATTGGTGCTGCGCGCCATGCCCGAGGCCAAACTGTTGATGGTGGGCGATGGTGATGACCGCGCCGGCCTGCTGGATCAGGCGCAGCAATTGGGCGTACAACACGCCATCCACTGGGCGGGTCGCGTGCGACCGGAAGAAGCGCGGCGTTGGTTTACGCTGGCTGCCTGCTCAGTCGACCCGGTGAGCAACACGCCGGCCATGCGCGGTCGCTCACCGCTGAAGATCGTGGAGAGTCTGGCTGCCGGTGTGCCGGTGGTGACGAGTGACGTGGGCGACCGGCGCGAGATGCTCGCGAATGGCGAGGCCGGCGTGCTGGTGCAGGCCGGCCAGGCGGGGGCATTGGCAGAGGGTCTGCTGGCTGTGCTGATGGACGCATCCTTGCAGGTGCAATTGGCGCAGGGCGCACGTCAGCAATCAGCCGCTTATCGCTGGCAAGCGCTAACGAAAAGGTGGTTGGAGCTGTATCACCAAAACAAAAACGCAGGTTCGTGACCTGCGTTTTTGTTTTGCTAAATCTCGACGCACGCTTAGAAACACGTCGAGTTTGGCGTTGAGGAGTAGTCGCGAACTTC
>JBDHWI010000010.1:0-49908 GCA_039810125.1 Thermoflexales bacterium
GCTGGTCTGACCTTGCGCCAGCTTGGCGAGCAGGCTGGTTACACCGATAGTCTGCTCAGCCGGCTCGAAAAAAATGAGCGCCTGCCCAATCTCAAATGGGTGGAGGAAACACTCGTGCCGGCGCTGCTGATCGACGACCCTGTGTTGGCGAGCAGGCTTGTCGCCCTGGCCCTCAGCGCGCGCAGGGAAGGGCAATCGGCTGACGACAGCGCCACGCTGCGCAGCGCGACACCGCTCAGCTCGTTTGTGGGCCGGCGCAAGGAACTGGAGGATCTCGTCGCTGTGCTGGGCCGGCATCGCCTGGTCACGCTGTTTGGCACCGGTGGCAGCGGCAAAACCCGTTTGGCCATCGAGGTTGCGCAGCACTATCGCCAGCAGCATGCCCTGGAAGCGTGGTTCATCGACTTGAGCGCTTGCCATGAGCCGGCGGCGGTGACGCACACCATCACAGCCAGTCTGCACATCATTCACGCGCCGGCTGATCCAACGGCTGCCATCGTGCGCTTCTTCAAGTCCCGTCCGGCGCTGCTGGTGATCGACAATGCCGAACATCTCATCGCGACATGCGCCTCCCTGGTCGATCAGCTGTTGCGCGCCTGCCCCGAGTTGTCGATCCTGGTAACCAGCCGTGAGTCGCTGCGCTTGAGCGGCGAGCATGTGTGGTGGGTGTCGCCGCTTTCCATGCCTCAACGCGATGAGATGGATTCGATGAGCAAAGAGAGTTTGCATCAATTCGAGGCAATCGAATTGTTTGTCGAGCGCGCCAGGGATGCAGGGAATGATCGTGCGACAGCGCTTGACGCGGAGGCGCTGCGCAAAGTTGCGCGCATTTGCTGGCGGCTGGATGGCTTGCCGCTGGCGATCGAGCTGGCTGCTGCGCGAACTGCATCCATGTCCATCGATGACATTCTGGCTCACATGGATGATCGCTTTGCCTTCTTAACCGCCGGCAATCGCCTTGCGCCGGAGCGGCAAATGTCACTGGAGCAGGCCATCGACTGGAGTCATGTGCTGCTCGACACGCATGAGCAGCGCATCTTCCGCCGGCTGGCGATATTCGCCGGCGGTTGGACGATGCAGATGGCAGAGCAGGTTTGTGCAGATGATGCAGGCGATGCGCGAAACGTGATGCGCCTGGTCGCTGCGCTGGTTGAAAAGTCGATGGTTGTCTTTGGTGTCGATGCGTGGGGCAATGCGCGTTACACCCTGCTCGAAACGCTTCGCGCCTACGCCCTCAAGAAACTCGACCAGGCCGGCGAACAGCGCCTGATCTCCGAGCGCCACGCGCATTGCATGGTGCGCATGGCGGAATCTGTCGAGTTGAAGCTCTTCGGCCCGGAGCAAGTCGATGTCCTGCGCGCCCACGAGAACAACCTTGACAATATTCGCGTGGCGCTGGCCTGGCTGCTGGATCATGGCGAATACAGTAGCGCGTTGCAGATGGCCGGCGCGCTGCGTCGATTCTGGCAAACCCGCGGCCACGTGAGCGAGGGCCGCATGTGGTTGAGCCGCGCGCTCCCGCACAAGAATTCAGCCCCCATCGACATTCGCGCTCGGGCGGTGTTCACTGCGGCCGTGCTGGCCAATTACCAGAACGACACGCAGGCCAGCACGACATTGGCCGAAGAGGCGGTATCGCTGGCGCGGCAATGCGATGACAAATGGGTGGCCGGCCAGATTCTGGTTGGGATGATCGATCGCGATCAGTCGCATGGAACAGTGATGGAATGGCGCCAGCGCGTTGCAAACGTGCAGGCTATCGCCCATGCGCTTGACAATCCCTGGCTGATGGGCGATGCGCATCACAAGTGCGCTGCTGTTGAAGTTGTGAGCGGCGATTACGAAGCAGCGCTGCAGCACTTTCAGCAAAGTGAGCGCGAATTGCTGAAGGCCGGCGATGGCATCTATGCCACTGTCACCCAGGTCTGGATTGGCGCGCTGCTGTTCGATCGCGGCGACTGCGTGCCGGCCAGATTGCGCTACCTGAATGCGCTCCAGCACATGCAGCGCACCGGCCTGGATCTATCGGAATACATTGCGATCAGCTACTGCCTGCAGGGGCTGGCCTACATCTCCGGAATCGAGCAGTTTCCCGAGCGCATGGCGCAATTGCTCGGCGCGGTGGAGTTGGAGCGCGAATGGCTGGGCGGCATGGCTAATCATTGGTTCCCGCTGCTCGACATGCAAGCCGGCGCGGCACGCTACGAGGCGTTGGCCGGCACGCCAGTCGATTTGAATCTTTTCAGCTATTTCTGGCAGAAGGGCCGGCGGCGCACGCTGGCACATAGCGTGGCCTATGCATTGGCCGTGCCCGAGTCAGAAATCCAGAGGATATAAAGCAAACAACGCAGAAAAATCTGCGTTGTCAGGCTCTCGTTTTGCGTCAGGCTTGCTGATCAGGTTTCGGCAAATCGGGTGCGCCCACAGCCTCGCGCATTTTGCGCTGGATGGAGTTGGGCAAATCCTTGAGTTTGCCGGCGCCGCGAATGTAGTCCTTCAACTCGATCGCCGGCAAAATGGTGATCGGTGACGGTTCGACATCAAGGATCGCCTTCGGATTGGTAAACACAACCACGCCGCGCACCGGCACCTTCAATGCCGGCATCTTCTCAGCCAGCGTCTTGTTCACCTTGGCCATCTCGGCATGCAGGTCCGCTGTGGGATTGCCCAACGGTTCATCGCGGCCAAACCAGAATTTGAGGAAGCTCTCTTTGCGCTTCCATTTGCCTTCGCGAAAGGCGGTTTTGCCTTCCTGCCCGCGTGCCACAAATACTGTGATGCCGCCCGGCTCCACCAGCATGTAATTCGTCAGCCCCTGAAAGAGCATCAGTGCATACTTGCGATCCAGGCCCTTCAGCGCGTCGCGCAGCACGGCATCGGGGCGGGTGGGCGCGAGGTAGCGATTGCCGAGGAAGAAACCCACGCGCGAGACCGCAAACCCGGTGATCAGGATGACCAGATACAGCACAAAGAACAGCGAACTGTTCTCAGGGCTGAGCAAGCCGAGTTGCTGACCGAACAGCGTGAGCAACAACCCGCCGAGCAGGATGCCGATGGAACCAAACAGCGCGATGCGCCCAAACAGCGCTTTGCGCTTGTAGTTCTTTTCGTCGATGACGATCTTCATTGTCTTGATTCAGAACTGACGTGGGATGAAAAATATCAAATAACCTTGCCGATGGCCAGCGTTGCGTTTTGGCCGCCCAACCCGAATGAATTCGAGATGGCGAAATCCACTTCCTGATTGCGCGCCACGTTCGGCACGTAATCCAAATCGCAGGCCGGGTCGGGCGTGTGCAGGTTGATGGTGGGCGGGATGATGCCATTCCGCACCGTGAATGCAGTGCTAAGCGCCTCGATCGCGCCGGCAGCGCCCATCGCATGACCCGTCATCGACTTTGTGCTGCTCACCGGAATGTCATACGCCCGTTCGCCAAACACGTGCTTGATGGCCGCCGTCTCCAGCGTGTCGTTGGTGGCGGTTGCCGAGCCGTGCGCGTTGATGTATTGCATATCGCTGGGTGTGAGGCCGGCATCCTCGATCGCCCACTGCATGGCGCGAATGGCGCCGCTGCCGGTGGGGTCGGGGATCGCGATGTGGTGCGCGTCGGACGACACACCCATGCCCAGCACCTCGGCGATCATGTCTGCGCCGCGCGCCTTTGCCCGCTCATACTCTTCGAGGATCATCACCACGCAGCCCTCGCTGTAACAGAAGCCGTCGCGCGTGGCGTCGAAGGGGCGTTGCGCCTGCGCCGGCGTGTCGTTGTATTTCGAACTCAGCACGCGCATGGCGTTGAAGGCAACGATGGCTGGCTCGATGACTGTTGCTTCCACGCCGCCGGCAAACGCCGCATCGATCTTGCCGTTGCGGATGAGTTCTGCCGCTTCGCCGATGGCTTGAGTGCCAGACGCGCACGCCGCCACGACCGTGCTGAGCGGCCCCTTTGCACCGAAGAAAGTGCTGATGTGGTGGCCAGGGGCATTGGGCAGCGCTGCCGGCAGTGCAAATGGGTTGGCCCTGCGCCAGCCAAGCCGGCGATATTCCTGCGCGCCATAGTCCGACATCTCGTAACCGCCCAGCGCGGTGCCCATCACCACGCCGACGCGGTCTGGATGCACGTCTTTGGCGATGCGCAGGCCGGCATGGGCGAGCGCTTCCTGGCCGGCGGCAATGGCGAAGTGTGAGCAGCGCGCCATGCGCCGCGCTTCCTTCGGCTCGATATAGCGCGTGGCTTCAAAGCCTTTCACCTCGCCGGCGATGCGCACTGGCAGGTGGCTTGCGTCGAATTGCGTGATCGGCCCAATGCCGCTCTGCCCATTGACCAGCCCGTTCCAGGTGTCCAGCGTGTTCAGCCCCAGCACGGTGATTGCGCCAATGCCGGTGATGACCACGCGGCGCTTGTTCGAGCCGTTTGTCGCATGCGTCGTGACGTAGTCGGTGGCGTGGCGCTTGTCGCGCCGCAACACCTTGCGTTTGGTGTAACTGGCGACACGCTTGATGCCGCCAGAAAGTTTGGAGAATCGTTTTGGTCGCGCCATTTGGAAAGTGCACAGATCAAAGAGAAAAACGGCTAGTTGGACATCTCCGATGCGGCATTTGGCGCTGCGCTCCTTGCACCTTGCCCCTCAATCCTTGGCATTGCCTGCAGGCCTTTTTCGATGGCATCCACCACGCCGCGCTCGACGGATTCTGCCGCGCGCATGAGCGCCGACTTGATGGCGCGAGCATTACTGCGGCCATGCCCAATGATGACAACACCATCGACACCCAACAGTGGCGCTCCGCCGACTTCTTCGTAATCCAATCGCTTTCGCATTGTGGCTTTGATGGTGTCTTTGGCGAGCGCGCCGGCGATCTTGCCGACGGTGCTGCTCATGAAGGCGTCTTTCAGCAAGCCTTCCACCATCGTCTTCATGCCTTCGCTCAGCTTCAAGATCACGTTGCCGGTGAAGCCGTCAGTCACGAACACGTCGGCGTTGCCAGCCGGCAAATCGCGCCCCTCGGCATTGCCGATGAAGTTGATTTGCATCTGCTTCAGCAACTGGTGGGCTTCCTGCACGAGTTGGCTGCCCTTTGTCTCCTCTTCGCCGTTCGAGATCAGCACCACGCGCGGGTTGCGAATGTTCATCACCTTTTCGGCATAGATGCTGCCCATCAGTGCGAATTGCGCCAGCCATTCCGGCTTGCAATCGGTGTTTGCGCCGAGATCGCACAGAAACTTGAAACCCTGCGCAGTTGGGTAGCCGGCGGAGAGGCAGGGGCGCTGGATGCCGCGAATGCGCCCCAGGTGCAGCAAGGATGCGGCCAGCGCACCACCGGTGTTGCCCATCGTCACGAAGGCGTCGGCGTCGCCGCTCTTCACCATCTGAATGCCAACGACCATCGAGCTGTTCTTTTTGGTTTTCACAGCCTGCGCTGGATGCTCATGCATTTCGATCACGTCAGGCGCGTGGATGATGGGCAGGTGCAGGCCGGCGGTGTTGTGCTGCACGAGCAGCGGGCGCACAAGCTCTTGCCGGCCGACCAGCGCGATCTCCCAGCCAAACTCCCTGGCGGCAGCGATGGCAGCTTCAACGTTTGGCGCGGGACCGAAGTCGCCGCCCATGGCATCAAGGACAATCTTCATGTGGGGTTTACCGTTTGTGAAATGCGCGTGGGGAATTGCTGGTAGCGGCTTGCCGGCTTAATCAGCGTTAGTTTCGTGAAAAAGCGTGGTTGTTGTCGGGCGGCTGAATGGCTGCTGCGACGATCTGCATCATCTTCAATTCTTCGCCCAATATCTGTGTTTCGCGTTGCAGCAGGCCGGCGAGTTGATCCTCTGCCAGCAATTCCTGCTTTGCCTCCAATGGCAGGCGCAACGCAATCGCAGCAAACAGCGCGATGTCCGCCGGTGATTCTGGAAATTGGTCAAAGCGGAACTTCAGGCCGTTGGCGTCTGCGAGCAGTTTCAAGTAGCGCGTGAGTTGCCGGCGCACGACTGCCGTCACGCGCTCATCGACTGGCTGCGTGTCATCCAGGGGAAAATCGCTCACGTCGCCGATCAGATAGCCATGCTCGCCTTCGTGGAAGTCGTGCAGCTTGAAGCGCTCTTCGCCCATCGTGACGATGTTCATGCGGCCATTGGGCAGACGCTTCACTTCGATCACGCGCGCCGAGGTGCCGACTGGCGCCGGCGAATCCGGCTCCTCGTCCACTGCCAGCACCACGCCAAATGGCTCGTTGTTGTCCACGCACTTCTTGACCATCACGCGATAGCGTGGTTCGAAGATGTGCAGGGGCAATGACTGGCCTGGAAATAGCACCACATTCAGGGGAAATAACGGCAACTCATACACTCGCGCTTCCATGTTCCTCTCCAACTCTCCGCCGGCGTTTGCCCGCTGCGGCATTATACGTGGCGAGGTTTGTGCGACACAGAGGTTAAAGATTACCGCGCGCAGCGCCGGCGCAATGAAGTTGTGATTCCCTTATCACTCTCGGCATATTTCGCAATTGTGGTGTGAGTGCGCAACCGCGACTATCTGTGTGGAAAGGCACAACACCAGGGGGCAAGAATTGCAGCGCCTTTCGCGCAAAGATGATCTTCTTTTCTCGACATCATATCCAGCGTTTTGCGATTGAGACGGAGACCGCCGAACTTCGACAATTTCTGGTGGAGCATTTCAGCCGTGAGGAGATGGAGGTGTTTTGCGCTGACTACTTTCGCGATGTGTTTTTTGATTTTGAAGGCTCAAGCATGTCGAAGACCCAATGGGCGCATAAATTGGTCGATTATTGCCGGCGCCACAGCCTGATGCTGCGCTTGAAGGCTGCGCTGCAAAAGGAGCGGCGCGAATCATTCTCACAGCGATTTACGCTCATCCCCAGCGCCGGCGCGCCGCGCATCACGCGCGACAAGCGTCGCATCTTCATCAGTCATGCCCACGAAGATCGCCGCGTGGCGCAACGGCTGGCAGGCGATCTGCGCAAGCATGGTCATGATGTATGGATCGCGCCAGATTGCATCGATGCGGGTGAAAGTTGGGTCAGCGCAATCGACCGCGGCTTGCACATGAGTGGCGTGTTCCTCGCCCTGCTGTCGCCGGCGGCGGTCAGATCGCCCTGGGTGAAAAGCGAAACGCGCGTGGCAATTCAGCTGGAGCATCAGAAAAAGATGCGCGTGCTGCCGGTGCTGCTCAAAGCATGTGACACATCAGACCTGTCGTCGTTCATCTCGTCGTATCAGATCATCTCTTTTGTGAATCGCTATGAAAAGGCGCTGCCGGAGTTGCTGGTGGAGCTTGGTTCATCACGGGCGCGTGTGGCGGCCCACAGCATCGCGCGGCACTTGCAAAGCAGCAATGGCAAAATGCGCTGGTCGAAGCAGGTGACGATTGAAGTGCCGATGCGCGTAGAGCTGTTGCGCGTGCCGGCCGGCTCGTTCTGGATGGGCAGCCACCTGTCACGTGATGAAGTTGCGCAGGAAAACGAACACCCGCGCCACCGCGTCAAACTTACTGACTACTACATTGCGCGGCATCCCATCACCAACAGCCAGTACGTGATGTTTGCGCAAGCCACCCAGCGCGATTTCAAACTCGTCGAGGGCAAAGAGGATCATCCGGCGGTGAATGTGTCGTGGCATGACGCGGTTGCATTTTGCGCGTGGTTGAGTCAGCTCACCGGCTTTCAATTTAATCTGCCGACAGAGGCAGAATGGGAAAAGGCCGCGCGCGGCACGGATGGCCGCATCTATCCATGGGGTGATGACTTCGACGTGAAGCGGTTGAACAGCCATGAGAGCGATCTTCATGAGACGACGCCAGTGGGCAAGCACTCACCGGATGGCGATAGCCCCTATGGCATCGCCGACATATGCGGCAACGTGTGGGAATGGTGCGCAGACTGGTATGCTGACGACGAATTTCGCCGGCGGGCAAAGGCGCGCGCCATCGATCCCCTCGGCCCGGAAGCCGGCGCCATGAAAGTGTTGCGCGGCGGCGCTTTCGATTTCAACAAAAGCGCAGTGCGCTGCGCCTACCGCGCCGGCGCATCCCCCTTCGAACGCAGTTACGACTATGGTTTTCGGGTCGTGATGCGCCCTTGATGGAGAGAGGATTCGGCGGAGAACTGAAGGGGCAATGGGAGGACGTCACATTCCCTTCACTTGCCAACGTCACTACTTGCGAATAGCATACCCTGTAACACATACCTCATCAGGAATGTAAACAGGCATGCCCTCAAAATACACCATTGGCGTTGACTTTGGCACGCTGTCGGGCCGCGCGGTGCTGGTGCGCGTGAGCGACGGCGCAGAGATTGCCAACGCTGTCAGCGAATATTCCCACGGCGTCATCGACGACCGTCTGCCCGAAAGCAATGTGAAGTTGGAGCCAGATTGGGCGCTCCAAGACCCCGATGATTACATCCGCGTCTTTGCTGAGACGATACCCGCTGTGTTGAAGCAGAGCGGCGTCTCGCCCGACGACGTAATAGGCATCGGGATCGACTTTACGGCCTGCACGATGTTGCCGGCGAAGGCCGACGGCACGCCACTGTGCCGGCTGCCAGAATGGCGCGCCAACCCGCACGCCTGGGTGAAACTGTGGAAGCACCACGCCGCGCAGCCTGAGGCCGACCTTGTCAACCAAACAGCCGCCGCGATGGGCGAAACCTGGTTGCCGCGCTATGGCGGCAAGATCTCATCGGAGTGGTTCTTCCCGAAGGCGTTGCAAATTCTGAATGAAGCGCCGGCGGTTTATGCTGCGGCTGATCGGATGCTGGAAGCTGCCGACTGGGTGGTCTGGCAACTGACCGGCGTGGAGACGCGCAACACCTGCACCGCCGGCTACAAGGCGATCTGGTCGAAGCGCGAGGGCTTTCCCAGCAATGCCTTCTTCAAGGCGCTCGATCCGCGCTTCGAGCATGTAGTCGACGAGAAGATGAAGCGCGACCTCAATCCCATCGGCCAGCGCGCCGGCGACCTGACGCCCGCAATGGCAAAGCTGACCGGTTTGAAGGCGGGCATCGCTGTGGCAGTGGCAAATGTCGATGCACATGTGTCGGTGCCGGCTTGTACTGTTACGCAGCCGGGCAGCATGGTATCGATCATGGGCACCAGCGTATGCGACATGCTGCTCGACACGAAAGAGGCGATGGTCGAGGGCATGTGCGGCTTCACTGCGGATGGCATCCTCGCTGGCTTTCTCGGCTACGAAGCCGGCCAAAGCTGCGTCGGCGACGGCTTTGCGTGGTTTGTCGAGAATTGTGTGCCGCCACAGTATTTCGACGAGGCAAAATCGAAGGGTCAGTCCATTCATCAGGTGTTGGAGATGCACGCCGCGCAACTAAGGCCGGGAGAGAGCGGCCTGCTTGCGCTGGATTGGTGGAACGGCAACCGCTCGATCCTCGTGGATGCCAATCTCAGCGCGGTCATCCTCGGCATGACACTGGCGACAACCGCGCCGGAGATGTATCGCGCGTGGATTGAGGCGACCGCCTTTGGCAAGCGCGTCATCATCGATTCGTTCAAGCGCGCCGGCGTGCAGGTGAATGAGATTGTGGCGTGCGGCGGCTTGCCGGAGAAGAACAAACTGTTCATGCAGATCCACGCCGATATCGTAGGGCTGCCGATCAAGGTGTCAGCATCGTCGCAGACGCCTGCGTTGGGCAGCGCGATGTTCGGCGCGCTGGCTGCCGGCAGCGCCGCCGGCGGCTATGACACCATCGAAGACGCCGCAGCAAAGATGGCGCATCTGAAGGATGAGATGTTCGTGCCGAATGTGGCCAACAAGCCGGCTTACGATGCGCTCTACGCCGAATATGTGCGCCTGCACGATTATTTTGGCCGCGATGCAAACAGCGCCATCAAAAAGCTGCGCGCCATGCGGGCGGCAGCGAGCAAGTAATTGACCATGGGTAAATTGATGATCCGTGATTGGCAAGTTGGTAAAGCGTAGTTGTCCATTGCAGGGGATATTGTGGCGATGTGAGATCATGCCGAATCCCCAACTACGAATTACTGATTGCCCAGAAACATCATGCGCAAAATAGCACTACAACTCTATACCGTTCGCGAATCGATGAAGAAGGATTTCGTTGGCACGCTCAAAGAGGTGGCCGGCATTGGCTACAAGGGCGTGGAACTGGCCGGCTTCGGCGGCATGTCCGCCAAGGATCTGCGCGCCCTGCTTGACGACCTGGGCCTGATCGCCGTCGGCGGCCATACCAACATGGATGCCATCGGCAAGAGCATGGAGCAGACGCTCGGCGACTTCGTCACACTCGGCGCGTCGTATCTGGGCGTGGCGTGGGCCGGCGAAGAGTGGCGCAGTGAGCAGGGTTGGCACCGCGCCGCGCGGTTGATGGAAAAGGCGGCGACTGAAACGTTGAAGCACGACATCACCTTCTTCTATCACAACCACGACTTCGAGTTCCAGAAGATCAACGGCAAATATGGCCTCGATGTCTTGTTCGAAGCTGCGGATCCAACATTGGTGAAGTGGGAAGAAGACGTGTTCTGGGTGCAGAAGGGCGGTGAGGACCCGGTGGCCTACATGAACAAATATGCCGGCCGCACGCCGCTGATCCACATCAAGGACATGACCGCTGACGCATCCAGGACCTTCGAGTGCGTCGGCGATGGCGTCATCGACTTCGATGCCATCTTCAAGGCCGGCGATGCCAACGATGTCGACTGGTATATCGTCGAGCAGGATCAATGCCCGAAGGGTGAGATCGAAAGCGCCCGCCGCAGCTACCAGAACATCGTCGCGCGCGGTTGGCTCGGTTAGCCAGGTTAGATCAAAGCCGTCTTTTGCAGGGGAAGGCAGAGGTTGCCAGGCGCGCATTCTCTTTTCTTCCCCTGCGCTTTTCAAGGGCTAATTGGGGCGGGCGGATGGCGTTAGAATCCGCCGAATGAGTGAGACCGTTGAATCGGGCGCAGAAATGCCCCCTGAGCCTGTTGAAGCGTCGACGCCTTTGCCGGCGCCCGACAAAGGCGCCGCCGGCCGCGCTGTCCTGCGTGAGATCGTAGAGACTATCGCGCTCTTCGCGCTGGTCTTCACGGTGGCGCGCGTTGCCATCGGCAACTATTCCATCCTTGGCCAGAGCATGGAGCCGAACTACCACGAGGAAGAGCGCCTGCTGGTGGACAAGGTGACGCCGCATCTGCTTGGCCTGAATCGTGGGGATATCGTCATCGTGCATTCGCCGGCGCAAGACATTGAACTCATCAAACGACTGATTGGCAAGCCCGGCGATACGATCGAACTGCGCGACAATCGCGTGTTTGTGAACGGTGAGCCGTTGAATGAGCCGTATCTGCCGCCTGATGCCAACAGCGGGCCGACGCGCGATACAAACAAGTGGACGCTTGGCCCCGACGAATACTTCATCATGGGCGACAACCGCAGCTTCAGCCAGGATTCGCGCGTGTTCGGGCCGGTGAAGATGGAAAACATCATTGGGCGCGCGCTGTTGCTTTATTGGCCCTTCAATGAATTGCAGGTTGTGCAGCACTTCAACTATCAGTGATTGGCAATCGCTCCATATCTGCTTGCCAATTGTCCTTGAGGATCTCCATGCTTGATTCCATCCGCCAGCAACTCTATGCGTTGCACCTCGAACTCGTCAAATATAACCTTGTGGTGTGGACGATGGGCAACGTCAGCGCGCGCGATCCTGAAACCGGCCTCGTTGCCATCAAGCCGAGCGGCATTCGCTACGAAGACTTGCGCCCTGAAGACATGGTCATCGTCGACATGGACGCCAACATCGTCGAAGGCAAGCTCAAGTTCAGCAGCGATACGTTGACGCATCTGTTCATCTACAAGCAGCGTCCCGACGTGCATGGCGTGTGCCATACGCATAGCACATTTGCCACTGCGTTTGCAGCGGTGGGCCGGCCCATCCCGTGCTTCCTTACCGGCATGGCTGATGAATTCGGCGGCGAGATTCCGCTCGGTGGCTTCGAGTTGATCGGCAGTGAGGCGATTGGTCGCGAGGTGTGTCGCGTGATTGGCGGCAGCAAGGCTGTCATCATGCAGAACCATGGCCTGTTCAGCATCGGTGCAAGCGCAGAGGCGGCGGTGAAGGCGGCGGTGATGGCCGAAGACGCCGCGCGCACGTCGTTCTATGCGCTGCAACTGGGCGCGCCGATTCCGCTTGCGCAGGAAGATGTGGCAAAGCTCTACGACCGCTACACCTATGTCTACGGACAGAAGGGCTAGCCTGCTGCGGCGATGAAGCCGACGCCGGCGGTCACGTTCGTCAGTTCATCGATCAAGATGAAAGCGCCATTTGCCGGGTTTGCCTCATACGCGTCTGCGTAGATTGGCTGCGCCAGCTTGAGTGACACATCGCCGATCTCATTCAGGTTGATCTGCGGCGGGTTGTCGCTGCTGTTCAGCGTCACTACATCGATCACGCTGTGCAGCGCCTGCACCTTTGCGCGGGTGCGATGCACGCCATGCTGCAATTGCAAGGTCCTGCCGGCGCTCAGCGCCTGGTGATCCAGCCAGCACACGCGCGCCACGAATTCCTTGCGTAGCGCCGGCGGCTGGTCCGCGGGCGCAACCAATGCGCCGCGACTGATGTCGATGTCATCAGCCAGATGCAATGACACCGACTGGCCGGCCTGCGCGCGCTCCACGCGCTGACCAAAATGCTCAATGGCAGTGATACGGCTGTTGCGCTGGTTGGGCAGCACGATGACCGCATCGCCCACACTGAACACACCGCTGCTGATGCGGCCGGCGAGTGCGCGATAGTCATGCAGATCGGGGCGGTTGTGGATGCGCGGGCGAATGACCGACTGCACCTGCAGGCGTGCCGCGAGATGGCGTTGTGGCACGGCATCAATTTTCTCGAGCGCAACGAGCAGCGTCGGGCCGGCATACCAGGGCATGTGTGCTGAGCCGCGCGTGATGTTTTCGCCGTGCAGCGATGAGGCTGGGATGAAGGTGATGGCCTGGCCGGCGATTTGCACCTGCGCGGCCAGCGCCTTGAACTCGGCGACGATCGCATCGAAGCGCGCCTGCGAGTAGTCAACCAGATCCATCTTGTTCACGCAGACGATGACGGTGGGGATGCGCAGCAGTGAGGCGATGAAGAAATGGCGATGCGTCTGTTCCACAAGCCCATTGCGCGCATCGATCAGGATGATTGACGCGGCAGCGGTCGACGCGCCGGTAACCATGTTGCGGGTGTATTCGAAGTGGCCGGGCGTGTCGGCGATGATGTATTTGCGGGTGGCTGTTTGAAAGAACACGTGCGCGACGTCGATGGTGATGCCTTGCTCGCGCTCGGCGATCAAGCCGTCGGTCAGCAATGACAGGTCGAGGACGTCTGCGCCACGGCGCTTGCTGGCCGCATCGATGGCGTCGAGCTTGTCTTGCGTGACCGAGCGTGTTTCATACAGCAGCCGGCCGATGAGAGTGCTTTTGCCGTCGTCTACAGAGCCGGCTGTGGCAATGCGAAGGATGTCCATGTCGGGTCGTCAGGTTGTCAGATGACTGCTCAGCACTCGGAACTCGGCGCTAAAAGTAGCCATCCCGTTTGCGCGATTCCATCGCAGATTCAGAGCGCTTGTCATCGATGCGTGCGCCGCGCTCGGAGATTTCGGCACGGCGAATCTCATCGATCACTGTGTCGAGCGTGACTGCGTCCGACAACACGGCGGCGGTGCAAGTCATGTCGCCGACGGTGCGAAAGCGCACGCGCGCGCGGTAGGGTTGCTCGTCCGGCGTCTTGTGAATGAAGGGTGAATCAGCCCACAGCAGGCCGTCGCGCTTGAACACCGCGCGCTCGTGCGCAAAGTAGATCGATGGCAAGTCGATGCGCTGTTGACGGATGAAATTCCACACATCCAACTCGGTCCAATTTGAGATCGGGAAGATGCGCACATGCTCACCCGGGCTGATGCGGCCATTCAACATGTCGAAAAGCTCTGGCCGCTGGCG
This sequence comes from Thermoflexales bacterium, assembly GCA_039810125.1. GTDB lineage: Bacteria > Chloroflexota > Anaerolineae > J036 > Brachytrichaceae > JBDHWI01. The sequence continues at coordinate 13,945 of JBDHWI010000010.1, forward strand.
CGAGGCATCCCATTGCCCGAATTCGTTGCGCACAGAGAACAATCGCTCCTTCGCGCGCGCTTTCTCCTCGTCGCGGCGCGCGCCGCCGATGCACGCATCGAGTTTGAGTTCCTCGATCGCATCGAGCAGGGTGGTGGTTTGCAGGATGTTGCGCGAGGCATATTTTCCGCTCTCCTCGCGCACGCGGCCGGCGTCGATGGAGTCCTGCACATACCTGACGATCAGCTTCAGATCCAGCGACTTGACGAGGTGGTCGCGAAACGCGATGGTCTCGGCGAAGTTGTGGCCGGTGTCGATGTGCAGCAACGGAAATGGCACGCGCGCCGGCGCAAATGCCTTTACTGCCAGGCGCGTGACGACGATGGAATCCTTGCCGCCGGAGAACAGGATCGCCGGCCGCTCGAATTGCGCGGCGGTCTCGCGCAGGATGTAGATCGCTTCATCGGCCAGTTCATCGGGGAAGGTTGCCTGCCACGCCGGCGTATTCACCACTGCATCGGGCTGGGTGCGCGTTGCCAGCTCGGGCATGTTTTCTCGCATTTCAAAAGTGCCTTACATGATCGATTGGGTTTGATCTCAAGTTCAAGGCGGCGCCATGTTGCCGTTCACGCTTCACATTTCCATTCGTGCTGAGTCTGAAGGCAATGCCTCTCATTGGAACTGAGGTTGTTAATGTAGCAGCAATCTCGGCAGTCTTCAACCAATTCTGAAAAATTGTGGAAACCATTTTCTGTTTAGGCAGGTGATCTCGCCGGCTGTGCGATCATGCGCGCCATGCGTTTTATCGGCATCGACCTCGGCACGACATCGATCAAGGGCGCGGTGTTGGATCTTGATGCGCCATCGCTCGATTACATCATCCGCCGGCCTTTTCCGGCTCCCGTCGCGCATCTGCCGCGCCTGCACTATGAAATCGACCCCGGTGTTGTCTTGCGCGAAGCGCGGGAAGTGCTGGACGCGCTGCTTGCGCGAGCGCCGGACGCCGGCGGCATTTTATTGTGCAGTCAGATGCATGGCACGATTCTGCTCGATGCCGCCTATCAACCCATGACGAACCTCATTCCCTGGCAGGATCAACGCGCGCTGGCCGGCGATTCCCCTTCGTTCGACGCGCTCAAGGCGGCCATGTCCGCCGGCGACCTGCGCGCGGTTGGCAATGACGTTTGGCCCAGCCGGCCGCTTGCGGTGCTGCATTGGTTGAATGTGCATGAACAACTGCCCGCCGGCGCCACCTTCTGTGCGCTGCCTGATTTTGTTGCCGCGTCACTGTGCAAGGCGCCGCCCGCCACTGATCTCGGCCATGCTGCGGCCTCGGCCTTCTGTGACATTGCAAAGGGCGAGTGGCAGATTGATCTGTTGCGCCGGCTCGGCCTCGATCACCTCACGCTGCCGCGGATTGTCAGACGGGATGAGGTGATCGGCTACTACGCACATGCTGGCCGCGCCATCCCGTGGTATCCGCCGGTAGCTGACCAGCAATGTTCGCTGCTTGGCGCGGGCCTTTGCGCCGGTGAGTTGTCGATCAACATCAGCACCGGCTCGCAGGTGGCATTGCTGGCTGAGACGATCACGCGCGGCGATTTTCAAACGCGCCCTTACTTCGATGACCAATGGCTGCTCACGCTCATCCACATCCCCGCCGGCCGCTCGCTGAATGTGCTGATGCGCTTGTTGACGGAATTGGCTGATGAGGAAGGCGTGCATTTGCAGCACACATGGGCAACTATCGAACGGCTGGCGCGCGCAGCTGCAGCCAGCGATTTGCAAATCGATCTGTCGTTTTTCGCCGGCGCGCTGGGCAGCGAGGGCGCGATCACGCGCATCCGCGAAGACAACCTAAGCGCCGGCAGCCTCTTCCGGGCTGCCTACGCGGCAATGGCCGAAAACTACCGGGCGTGTGCGCTGCGGCTGTCGCCGGCGCAGGCCTGGCAGCGCATCGTGTTCTCCGGTGGGTTGGCGCTGCAATCCAACCTTTTGCGCGAAGAGATTTTGGCGCGCTTCAACTGCCCCTCGCGGCTGGCGGAAGGGGGCGAGGACGCGCTCGTGGGATTGGTGGCTGTCGCATTGAACATCGCCGGCCGAGCGACCAGCATGGCTGGGGCGCGCGCGCTAATGAACAGCACGGCAGGCTGATCGTTTGCCAGACAGGCCGGCGCAGCTATACCGGCACAATCTCATATTGATCCAGCCGCACCTTGCCCGGATCGATCAGCGGCAGCACGCTTGCCACCAACTCGCTCTCATCTTCGGGCAGCTCGTCAGCTTCGTCGCTCAACCGATCCAGCCATTGCAGTTCGCGCTGTGACAGACTGAACTCATTTGCGCCATGCGCCTGTCGCAACGCTTCGAGGGTGACGATGGCCGCGGCGCGGGTGCGTTTGTAGGGTGTGTCTTCAGCGATGATCTTGTTTGCCAGGTTCAACACCACATCCGGCCGCAGCACATAGGCCTGTGGGTCGTGTGGCACGTCCGTTTCCGCCAGCCAGTTGCGCAGGGTGCGCGCTGAATCCGCGCCGTGCGCGCTGGCCGTGTTCATCAGGCGCGTGGAATACACCAATTGCTCGATGGAAACTGTTGGCGCCATCGCCCCGAGCAGGCGGATGTTTTGCACCGATTCATTGCTCCACAGATCGACCGTGCAGCGCGCGACGTTGCCTACTGGCGAAAGATGCGCGCAGGCTGCATCTGCCCCTTCGCCGGACATGGGGAAGCCGGTGATGGCCTTGAGATAGGGGTTTTCGTAGGCGCAATCCTTCCCTGGTCCAATCGCCCCGCGCTCATGCGCCACCAGCGCGCGCGGCACCGTCATCACGCGGTTGACGGCGGCGAACACGCGCGGGATGTAGCGCTTCTCGGCCAGCACCATCGCCGTGTTGCCGAAGCCGCAAGCTGAATCGCCGGCCGGCGCCACGCCGTTGCGGTTCGCCACATCCACGATCATGTCCCACAAAAATGCCATGTCGCGGCAGCCCAGCACGCCGAGCGCGAATGTCATCATGATCAGGTCGCCATTCATCAGCGCGTCATCGTGCACTTCCTTGCCGCCGGTGCTTTCAATTGAGAGCAGGTCGGCGCCGGCTTGTGCGTTCAGCTCGAAGCTGCGCACCATGTCGTGCCACAGATGTCCACCACGCTGGATCGGAGGGCGCTCATGCTCGCGGATGTCGTTGGGTGTGACGCGCAACGCGCCAACAAGGCCGTCGCTCTTGCGATATTTGTCCAGCGTCTTGCGCAGGATGTGCGTGACATCGGCGCCCCATTCCGGCTCCAGCGTCATCGGCGGCAGCAACTCAAATTCCACCACCAGCCCGGGCGCATGCAGCTCGGCCGCGCGCCGGCACACGCCCTCGATCATCTGCGTGTATTCATCGCGCACCTCGCGCATCGTGGCAGCGTGAATCTGCATGGTGGGCAGCGTGAAATTCAATTCCGGATAGACCGTGCCGGCGCCGATTACCAACCCACTGCGCGTGGCGACCGGATGCAGCGCATGGCCGTAGATGAAGTCATCGAGCTTGTCAATGGCGAGTGAAGTGAAGGTTTTCATTTCTGTCCCTGTTTGATCTCCCTGCCGAAAAACGAGGTGTGTCACATGCCGGAAAAGCAGCATAGATGCAGCCTCGCGCTGTGCCATAGTCAGCAGGCGGGCTTCACAATGAGCGGGATAAACAGAAAAAGACTGTCCAGTCGGCGATTGTCCTCAGGCCGGCAAATGTCGTAGCATGATCCGTTCGGAGGAAAAATGACACAGCCGCCGTTTAACGGGCGGCTGTGTTGCTTTGGCAAAATCGTTGAACTAGGGAATCGGCGTTGCGATCGAACCGCTCACATGCACGGTTTGCTGGCGCTCCACCACAGTGCCATTCGACAGAGTGGCGCGGATGGTATAGGTGGCCGTGCGGCTGGGGCAAACCTGAATGTCGCCAACGCTGCCGACGACGGTGTTGCTGCCGGTGCTGCTATCGAGCAGGTTGATTGAGCGAGCGTTGCCGGCGATCCACTGCAACTGCGCGCATTGGCCTGCGCCGACGGTGTTCGGTGTGGCAATGAGCACCACGTTCGCCGGCTGCGCATCCAGGATATTGATCGTCAACGGCGTCAGCGTCTCACGTCCCTGGTTGTCCAGCACGCGCAGCGCGAAGTTCATCGGCTGATTGACGCAGATCTGGCGCGTTGCAACGCCGGCCACACCCTGCGGGTTGCGGTTGTTCTCGAACAGCCACACGCCCTGCACGTTCTCCACATCCCAGCTCAACGTTGGGCATTGCCCAGGCCGCACGACGTAGGAATTCGAGCGGAAGTTGGCCGGGTTGTACGGATTCACCACTGTGACGTCGATGGGGAAGAATTGCTGGTTCGCGCCGTTGTTCACCTGCAGGTAGTAGCGCGTGCTGAGGGTGGGGCAGACCTGTTGCGTGCCGGCAGGATTCACCGGCGTCTGCAGCGCGCCATAGCTCAGCAGCACTTGAGTGGCAACTGGCACATTCCAACTCAGCGTGACGCATTGCCCGAAGTTGACGCGTGTTGTGTTGGCGACGAAAGTTGCGTCGCCCACTGGCGGCGCCGGCACAACCGGAGGAACGGGCGTTGGTGCGACCACCGGCACGCCCTGCACGCACGACGCGCGCAGGAACTGCGCGCTTACCCAGCCCTGCTGGCCGTTGAACACCACCTGATACCACGAGCGGTCATTGTTGCGGCCTGTGATGTTGACGACAACGTTGATTGGCAACACCGTAATGATGGGGTTGTTGGTGCCAGGGCCAGTGCGCATGTTCACAGTGCCAGTGGTGATCGCCGATGGGGTGCAATTGGCCTGTGCGGCCGGCGCAGCGACGCTGGCTGCCGAGACCAGACCCTGCTGACCAATGATCAGCGCGGCGCATAGCGTGGCAGCGCCGGCAAGTTTTTTCCAGAGGGGCTTGAAAGTGCGTGCTTGTTGTGTGGTCATATTTTTTTCCCTTGAATCTTCGTTGCAGCCGGCGCGAAACACATTGCGCTGTGCAGGTTGCTTGCGGAAAGCTGCAAGGCTGCGCATTATCTTATTTTATTCTGGGCAAATGTGCAGCCGGTGAATGCCCGCCGATGCCCCACGTTTCGCCGGCGAATACCCGCTTGTGGCCTGGTGCGCCAGATCACCGCGTGCTGCGCTTTCGAGTTGCTTGACTGCGCGTAATTTGACGCGATGGCGCCTCATGTGTATATCTCATTTGCCCGAAACTGCATGGCTGCAAAGCCGTGTGTCAAGCGGTAAAGTTGTCATATCCATGAGTTACACCCGCGTCGCCTCCTTCAAAACACCCGCGCTCTTTCGCGCGCACCTCGCGAAGATCGGCGCGCTGTTGCCGTTTGATGATGATGTGCAGCACGGCGCCGGCGCGCCACTCGCACAATCGTTGGACACAGGCATCAAGGTCGTTGGCAATCGCTTCGCCATCCTGCCGATGGAGGGCTGGGATGGCGAAGCAGATGGCCGGCCTTCCGCTCTGACACTGCGGCGCTGGCAGCGCTTCGGCACGAGCGGCGCAAAGCTGATCTGGGGTGGGGAGGCGGTCGCCATTCGCCACGATGGCCGCGCCAATCCCAATCAACTGGTTGCGAGTGAACACACGCTGGCCGGCCTGGCGCAATTGCGCGAGGCGCTGGTGCGGGAACATGCAGCGAGATTTGGCGACACTGACGATTTGCTCATCGGACTGCAATTGACACATTCGGGCCGCTTTGCGCGCCCCAATGACAAGAAACGCCTTGAGCCGATGACGCTGTATCGCCATCCGTTGCTCGACAAAAAATTCAACGTGCCGGAGCGCGCATTGCTGAGCGACGACGAGGTGGCGCGCATCGTCGAGGATTTCGGACCGGCGGCGCGCATCGCCCAACGCGCCGGCTTTGCGTTCGTCGACCTCAAGCATTGTCATGGCTATCTCGGCCACGAATTTCTCACTGCGCATGACCGGCCAGGCAAATATGGCGGCAGCTTCGAGAATCGCACGCGCTTCCTGCGGGAAATCGTGGAAGTGGTGCGCGCGGCTGCACCGGGCATGGGCATCGGCGTGCGCCTCAGCGCCTTCGACTGGATCCCCTTCAAGCCTGCCGGCGCGGATCACATTGGCGAACCAGAGGCGTTTGCTGCCCGCTACCCGTATGCCTTTGGCGGCGACGACACTGGCGTGGGCATCGACTTGGCTGAACCGAAGCAATTCCTCGATCTGCTGGCGCACCTTGGTGTCAAATTGGTGTGCCTCACCGCCGGCAGCCCGTATTACAACCCGCACATTCAACGGCCGGCACTCTTTCCGCCGTCAGATGGTTATCAGCCGCCCGAAGATCCGCTGCTAGGCGTAGCGCGCCAGCTCAATGTGGCTGCACAGCTCAAGCGCCATCGTCCCGATCTGGTGATGGTCGGCACTGGCTATTCGTATCTTCAAGAATGGCTGCCAAATGTGGCGCAGGCGGCCGTGCGCGAAGGTTGGATCGACTCGGTGGGCATTGGCCGCATGGCGCTGGCATATCCTGAGATGGTGGCCGACACGCTCGCTGGCGCCCCGCTGCAGCGCAAGCGCATCTGCCGCACCTTCAGCGATTGCACCACCGGCCCGCGCAATGGCCTGGTCAGCGGTTGCTTCCCACTGGATGAGTTTTACAAGGCACACCCGCAGCGTGCATTGCTTGAGGCGGCAAAGCGAAGGTGAGCGCAAGAGATGAGCATGTCTGATCGCACCTACTGGCTGGATGTGTTGCAGCGCATCGCCAGCCCGGTGCTGACCCACCTCGCTGCGCGGCGGCTCAGGGCAGTCATGCCGGTGGAATCGCAGTCGGGTTATCAGGCAGAGCGCGCGCAGTTCACGCACCTCGAGGCGCTGGGCCGGCTGTTGTGCGGCATTGCGCCGTGGCTGGAATTGCGGGGGCTGCACGGCGATGAGGCCGCGCTGCAAGTGCGCTTTGCTGGGCTTGCGCGGGCAGCCATCGACGCAGCAACCGATCCCGATTCGCCGGATTGCATGAACTTCGGCAGGGTGGGCCGGCAACCCCTGGTTGATGCAGCTTTCCTCAGCCAGGCACTGCTGCGCGCGCCGCATGCGCTGTGGCAAACACTGCCGGCGCGGGTGCAATTCAACCTCGTCACCGCGCTTGAATCGACGCGCGCCATGCTGCCGGCCTTTAACAACTGGCTGTTATTCGCCGCGATGGTCGAAGCGGCGCTCAAGCAATGCGGCGCAACGTGGGATCGCATGAGAGTCGATTACGCCTTGCGCCAGCACGAGCAGTGGTATGCCGGCGATGGCCTCTATAACGACGGCCCGGATTTTCATTGGGATTACTACAACAGCTTCGTCATCCAACCCATGCTGCTGGATGTGCTGAGCGCCCTGGGTGATGTGGAGCCGGCATGGCGAGATATGCGAGGCGCGGCAATGACTCGCGCGCGCCGCTACGCCGCCATTCAAGAGCGATTGATCTCACCTGAAGGCGCCTTCCCGCCAATTGGCCGCTCGCTGGCCTATCGCTTTGGCGCGTTGCAGCTACTGGCGCAGATCGCGTTGATGCGGCAGTTGCCGAGTGAGCCAGAACCGGTGACGCCGGCGCAGGTGCGCTGCGCCATGACCGCCGTCATCCGTCGCATGATCGAAGCGCGCGGCACTTTTGATGAAAATGGCTGGCTCACCGTTGGCTTCTGCGGTCATCAGTTGAACCTCGGTGAAACATACATCTCGACCGGCAGCCTGTATCTGTGCGCGGCTGGCTTGTTGCCGCTTGGCCTGCCGCCGCAAGACCCTTTCTGGGCCGGCCCGCCGGCAGACTGGACCGCGAAGAAAATCTGGAACGGATACGATGCCCTCGCCGATCACGCGCTCTGAGCCGCGCGGAGGAATATATGCCACACACCATTCAACTCCCACTCGAAGATGGGCGGATCATCCATTACACGCTCGGTGAGCCGCGCGATTTTGGCAAGGCCAGCCGGCGATTCACCAGTCGCATCGGGTTTGCAGCGGCGCATGTGGTGGCACTCTCCTCTCTCGAAGGAAGAGGGCTTGAGGGCGAGAGCAGGGGCATTGATTGGGACGCCACGCTTGCCTACCGCCGGCATCTATGGTCGCACGGTTTTGCTGTGGCTGAGGCGATGGACACTTCGCAGCGCGGCATGGGGTTGGATTGGCCGCTGGCACAAGAGTTGATCCGCCGCTCAGTTGCCGAAGCGAAGGCCGAGGGGGCGGTCGTTGCATCCGGCGCCGGCACCGACCATCTTGCACCCAATCAAAACCATAGCATCGATGCAGTCATCGCGGCCTACGAAGAGCAGGTCGGCTATGTTGAAGGCCTGGGCGGGCGCGTCATTCTGATGGCGAGTCGCGCGCTGGCTGCCTGTGCCCGAGGGCCGGACGACTACGCACGGGTCTATCGTCGTGTGCTTTCGCAAGTGCGACAACCGGTCATCATCCACTGGCTCGGCGACATGTTTGATCCGAAACTCGCCGGCTATTGGGGTTCGCGCAACCTGGATGAAGCAACCGAGACGTGCCTTGCGGTGCTGCGCGAGAGCGCCGGCAAGATCGATGGCATCAAGATTTCGCTGCTCGACGATCGGCGCGAAATTGCGCTGCGCCGGCGCTTGCCGCCAGGTCTGCGCATGTACACTGGTGACGACTTCAACTACCCAGCGTTGATTCTGGGTGATGCGCATGGCTACAGCGATGCGTTGCTTGGCATCTTTGACGCGATTGCGCCGGCGGCTGCGGCAGCCTTTGTTGCACTGGATGCCGGCGATGTGCAAACCTACAACGATGTCCTTGCGCCGACCGTCGCCCTGTCGCGCCACATCTTTCAGACGCCGACCTATTACTACAAGACCGGCATCACTTTCCTCGCTTATCTCAATGGTCATCAATCCCACTTCAAAATGTTGGGTGGGCAGGAGACGGCGCGCTCAGCGCAACATCTAGCGCAACTGTTCATGCTGGCGGATCGGGCTGGTCTGTTGCGAGATCCTGCACGCGCAGTGCAGCGGATGAAGGCTTATCTCGAAGAGGGTCATCATCCCGCCGCTTGAGGGGTCGGGGAGGGGAACGACGGGATGATGATGCGCACAGTATCGACATTTCGCAGGCTACGTCGAGTGACAAAAGTCACACCACGCCGCGCTGTCAGCAAGATCAAGATTGCTCATTCAACGCGCGCAGCCGCGTCATAACGGTTGGTGATTCAGCCAACCCAAGCTGCTGGCATAACATTTCCGCTTCCTTCAGCGCCATGCGCTCCTGTTCAGCATCCTGAGTCAAAAGGTGCGTGTCGGCCAGCGCAATCCACGCATACGCTTCGGCGTATTTATCGCTGGTCTGCCGCGCATTTGCCACGGCCTCACGCAGCCAGCGCTGCGCTGATTCGGGTTGATTCCGCCTGAGCGCCACTTGCCCCAGCGTCGTCAGCGCGTAGGGGCGGTGCACATCCTCTTCCTCGCGCAGCGATTTCAGCGCCAACAACTCGGCTTGATCCAGTGCGTTCAAGTGCAGGCAGGCTTCGGCAGCGCCGGCGGCCAGCCCCGCCACCAGAAACGAATGCTGCATTGCCGTCGCCATCTCCAGGGATTGCAGCGCAAGATCGCGCGCAGCTTCGTGCTGGCCGGCGACGATATAAGCCGACGCCAGATTTAGCGCGTCATACAGCCCCTGCACTGGCGTGCCAAGTTTTTGGGCAAGCGCCATCGATTGCCGCAGGCACTCAATGGCTTGTGCAGCGTTGCCCATGCGCATATGCAAGTGGCCCAGATGCGAGAGTGTGTCGGCGCGTGGTGCATTGCCGTTGCGCATGCCATCGCATGCCTGCAGCGCCGCCTCATATTGCTTCAGCGCTGCTGTGTAATCGCCGGCCTCCTCTTCCACCAGCCCACAGTAGTTGTGCGCCTGGCTCAGTGCCATCCACGCCTCATCACGCGCCAGCCCCAATTCGCGCAGTCGCAGCGCATACACATAGCTGCTTTTCACATGCAGCCGCGCCATTTGCCGCAATTGCATGGCGGCAATCGACTGCTGGCCCGCGCGATACTGCTCCAGCGCTTGCTCGATGCGGCCTTGCAGTTGCTGCGCGTCACCCATCAACTCGCGCGCCAGCGGCGTCAGGGTGTCATTCGCCGGCCATGTCTGCGCCGACAAATCGCGCTCGGCCTCATCAGCCTGGCCGGCCCGCTCGGCCAATTGCGCCCGAATGAGCGCTAACGCGCGACGATCATCGGGATGGGGCAGGTCGCTTTGTCGCACGTTGCGAAAGAGCGCCAATGCCGCCGGCCCGTGTCCCTTGTCCATCTCGGTCTCGCGGTGCGCAAACCACAGCCAGGTTGCCATTGCCGGCTCGCCGGCGAGCAGGTAGTGCCGCGTCGCGCTGGTGAATTCGCCGCGCGCCTCGCGGATGCTGGCTGCGCGCAGTTGCAGTGCGGGCAGCACTTCGGATGGGATGCGATTGGCGATCAGTGCGCGCATGTGCGGTGCGACTTGCAGCCCGTCCTGCTCATCGCGCTGCACCAACTCCATGTTGATCAGCCTGATGATGCGCGGGTGCTGGTTGCCCCAGGCATCTGCCGGCGCCGGCGTTTGGAAGATGGCAACTTGCATCAGCAAGGCGCGCTCATCATCATTCAACCTCTTCCACATCCGCGCGAAGAGCGCTTCAGCGCTGCGCTCGCCGGCTAGCACGCGCAACACGTCGTTGGCCGGTTCACCATCGCGCAGCAGCGCCATGAACAGCTTGATGAGCAGCGGCCGGCCGCGTGTGGCCTCATGCAATGCGTTGCACTGCGCGTCGCTCAGTTGCAGTTGCTCCTGTGCCAGCCACGCGCGCATCTCAGTGTGTGAAAGGCCGCCGAGCATGAATGTTTGGTCCGCGTCGAACAGCGGCTGCTGGCTGATGAAGAGCGCCGGCGTCATCTTGCCGAGCGACTCGACAAAGCGGATGACCTGCGCGTGCGCCTGCAACTCTGGCTTGAGATGATCGCTCTCGTCGATGCACACCAGCACGCGCCGGCCGCGCAACTCGCTCAGGTCATGGCGAATCAAGCCCAAAATGCGCTCGGCGTTGATGGCGCCATGATCGGCGGCAAGTTGTCGCCAGGCATTCGACGCGCCAAGCGCGCGCAGGAAGTGGCTGAAGGCGAATGCGAAGCTGCTGAGCGTGTCGTTCAGGCCGGGCAGCACCGTGAACCAGAAGGCGCGCTCGTTGCCCCACTGCTGCGCGATCACCGCGCCGGCGGCAGTCTTGCCGATGCCGCTCAAGCCGTTCAGCGAGACACTCTCGCCGGCGTTCAATGCAGCCAGACACGCCTCAATCAACCCGGCGCGGCCGATGATGCGCTGCAGCTTTGGCGTTTCGGCGCGCAGCGGCGGCACCACGCGCTGGTTGAAGGCATGCGCCAGCGCTTCGATGGCCGCAGCGCGATGACGATAGTAAGTCGCTTCCGACATGCTCAGCACGCGCGCGATGCCGGTGTTGTTCAGCGTGGGCTTGCGCTCGAAGAACGACACATTCAATATGCGCACAGTCTCGGCGCCCAGTTGCTGCGCGGTGGCGCGCAGGGCTGCTGCGAGCGTCTGTCCGCGCTGCGCCGGCGACGCGGTGTTGTTTTCGCCGGCCAGATTGCCAATGAAATATGGCGCGGCCAACGGCGACTGGTTGCCCAGTGCTTCAGGCTCACTGAGTTTTTCCAGCGCCTGCTCCACTGCCTGCATGAAGGCATCGCCGGCCTTCACGCTCTTTTTGCTCTTGGCCATATTGAACTTGAGGAGCCCATTGTATGGTTTTGCAGCGAGCGCTGCCGCACGGGCGCGCTTTCGAGTCGGGTGAGAGTCAACGCTTAAAAAATGATGGTCGCGCCGGCGCTTTCAGGTTAACATCATGCGCGTGAAGATCCTTCGTTGGCTCGCCTTGCTGGCGCTGGCCGGCGCAATGATGGCAGCTGGCCCATCCGCGCGCGCCGGCGCCGCCATCCCTGCCGAATGCGCCACCAAGACGCGCATCGTGCCGCGCACGCCAGGCTGGGCATTCGTGATGAACTTTGACGTGCTGGATGGCGTCGCGCCGCGCGGCTGCCTGATGCTGTATCGCGTGGTGTATGCGCCGACGAATTTTGTGCCGGTGACATGCAAGATTGTCGGTGTGGGCAGCCAGATCGCCATAGCTAGCGGCCGGGGCGTGTTCAATGGCGGGTATGTGTATTGCGACGTCAACATCAAGCAGAAGCTGGCAACCCTGACGCCGCCGGCAACCATGCCCGATGTGGACAGCTATCCCTACTTCACCATCGTCGCCGCCGGCACGCTTTCGAGCAACGCGTCGCTTGCGGCAACGGCCAACCCCATCGGTATCTACACGCCGAACACCACGACAGTGCCGGCGCTGGGCCTGAATATCCCGCTGCATGCCGCGCAATCATCACAGCTGTTGTCGCATTTCAACGGCGTGACGAATAGCACCGCAATCCGGCTTGCCACCGGCGTGCCGTACACGTTCACGGTGGAGCATGACGGCGGGCCGGATGTCTACACCACAACTCACTACGTCGGCAACAGCGTTGGCAGCAGCATCGTGTCGCAATTCACGCCGCGCAATGCGGTTTCTTTCTTCACAAATGGCGGCACGTTCTGGATTGGCGCAGACCCGGCGCACTTGAACGACCCGTTCCTTGGCACGCTGGATGAGGTGATCTTTGACCCACCGGATGGAGGCCGGCCGCCGCTGTATGCCAGCGACCAGCATCTCATCTTCGTGCCGGCAGCGCTGAGGCAGCCATAGCAGCCAATCCCCTTTGCGCGCCAGGTCAGCGTGCCGCAGCCCCTTTGTAGAATACGCGGCGTGAGCGAAATTCCAGTTGTCGCCCGGCCGATCAAGCCTGAGGTGATGAGCCCTGCCGGCTACTGGCCGCAATTGCAGGCCGCCGTCGAGGCCGGCGCGGATGCTGTCTACTTCGGCCTCACGCAATTTACCGCCCGCGCCAAAGTTGGCTTCGAGATGCGCGAACTGCGCGACGTGGTGCATGCGCTGCACGCGCGAGGGGTGCGAGGCTACCTCACCTTCAACACGCTTGTCTTTGACAGCGAGGTGCGCGAGGCGGCAAAGATGATTGGGCAGATTGCGGATGCCGGCGTTGACGCCATCATCGTGCAGGACGTGGGTGTTGCGCAACTCGCGCACAGCATCGCGCCGGACCTTGAATTGCACGGCAGCACGCAGATGAGCATCACCAGCGCCGAGGGCGTGGAGTGGGCGCGCCAGTTTGGCGTGTCGCGCGTGGTGCTGGCGCGCGAATTGTCCCTCGACGAGATCCGTCAGATTCGCACGCAGACCGACCTGGAACTGGAGATGTTCGTGCATGGCGCGCTGTGCGTGTCATATTCCGGCCAGTGCTTTTCCTCAGAAGCATGGGGCGGGCGCAGCGCTAATCGCGGCCAGTGCGCGCAGGCCTGCCGCCTGCCCTATGCGATGTTTGTGGATGGCAAACACAAACCGCTCGGCGATGCGCGTTATCTGCTCTCGCCTGGCGATCTCTATGCGCTGCCGCTGTTACCGCAACTCATACCGATCGGCATCTCCAGTTTGAAGATCGAAGGGCGTTACAAGGAGCCGGATTACGTGGCACTGACCACGGCGGCATATCGCAAGGCGGTGGACGAGGCGTTTGCCGGGCTGCCACTTAGCCATTCGCCGGCCGAAAAATTGCAACTGGAGCAGGTGTATTCACGCGGGCTGGGCGCACATTTCATTGCCGGCACGAATCACCAGACGGTGGTGCAGGGTCGCGCGCCGCGCCATCGCGGGGTGCGCATTGGCGCCGTTGCGCGGGTGAATCTTGACAGCGTGTTGATTGCGCCGGCGCCAGCCCATCGCATCACGCCGCTCAAAGCCGGCGATGGTGTGGTGTTTGATGCCGCTGACTGGCGCAACCCGCAAGAGCGTGAAGAGGGCGGGCGCGTATATGCTGTGCGTGCGATGCGTGACGGCAAACTGGAAGTGCGCTTCGCAAATGGCGCGATCGACTTCAAACGCATTCGCGCCGGCGATTGGTTGTGGCGCAGCGATGACCCTGATATTGCCAGGGCGGCGCGTGTTTACACCGAGGCGACCTTGCCAGTGAGCAGACAGCCGGTGGTGATGTTGGTGACGGCACGCGCCGGCGAGCGCCTCATCCTCACGGCCGCGTTGCAGCGCGACCCCGCCATGCAAGTGAGCGTGCAGAGTGACGCGCCGCTGCGAATTGCGCAGAAGCAGGCGTTGAATGAGGCGGCGCTGCGCGAGCAACTGGGCCGGCTGGGCAACACACCCTACGAACTCGTTGATCTGCACGCAGAGATTGAGGGCGCGCCGTTTGCGCCGGCGTCGTTGCTCAACCAGGTGCGCCGTGATGCGATGGAGAAGCTGGCAGCGTTACAGGTGGCAGAGCCGCGCCGGAAGGCGAGCGGGGTGTTCACATTCCCATCTCCGGCCCCTTCCAAAGGGCAGGGAAGCATGGCTCCGCAATTGCATCTGCTCGTGCGCACACCGGAGCAGTTGGATGCGGTGCTCAACCTGCGCGAGCAGCCGGCCAGCATCACGCTGGATTATCTGGAACTGTATGGCTTGCGGCCGGCGGTGGAGCGCGTGCAGGCTGCCGGCATCGTTGCGCGGGTCGCCAGCCCGCGTGTGTTGAAGCCGAACGAAGAGCGCGTGGTGCATTTCTTGATGCGACTCGGCTGTGACATTTTGGTGCGCTCCAGCGGCCTGCTGCACACGCTGACGCAGCAGGCAGAAGCGCCGGCATTGCACGGTGACTTCAGTCTGAACGCAGCGAATCGCATCAGCGCCGGCATTTTTCTCGGCATGGGCTTGCAACGCCTGACGCCGACCTACGATTTGAACGCGGCACAGATCGCGTCGCTGGCGCGCAACGTCGATGCGGCGAGGATCGAAGTTGTAGCCTACATGCACCTGCCCGTGTTTCACACCGAGCATTGCGTGTTTTGCCGCTTTTTGTCGAACGGCACGAGCTACAAGGATTGCGGTCACCCATGCGAGAAGCACCGTGTGGCGTTGCGCGATGTGAATGGCCGCGCGCATCCGGTGATGGCCGATGTGGGCTGCCGCAACACCGTGTTCGGCGCAGAGGCGCAAGAGATCAGCCCGCATCTGGATGCGCTGCGCGCTGCCGGCATCGCGCACTACCGGCTGGAATTCGTGCATGAGACGCCGGCACAGGTGCGAGACGTCAGCCTGGCGTTCCAGGACGCGCTGGCAAACCGCATCACTGCGCAGGCGCTGGGCGCGCAACTGGCCGATGTTGCGCCACAGGGTGTGACAGAGGGCAGTTTCTTCGTGCCGGTTTCCTGAAGTGCGCCGGCAAGGATCTGATGTGGATCAGTCCACCCAGGCCGGCACGCGCTCCACAAACCTGGTGTCGCCCAGCGCGCTGCAAAAGGCGCGCAAGCCGGCGGTGGCGCCGCGCCATGCAAGGTCAGGCGCACTTTCTTTCAGCGGCACGTCGTGGCGCAGCGTGGACAGCAGACGATACAGCAGCGCTTCGTCATAATGTGCGCGCAAGCTGTCGTTCAACTTGACGGCGCGCGCGCCCAAACCCCACTCCGCCGGCGCATCAGGAATCGCCTCAATATGATCGTATTTCATCAGCACCGCTGCTGCCGACTTCGCGCCCCAGCCGGCGATGCCTGGGTAGCCGTCGGCTGCGTCGCCGACCAGCGCGAGCCAATCGGGGATCGATGCTGGTGGCACGCCATACTTCTCGATCACCAACGCTTCGTCATAGATCACCTCTCGCCGGCGATCCCAGCACACCACGCGGTTGCCACGCACCAATTGCGCCAGGTCCTTGTCGGGTGAGCAGATCACGACCTGCTCAACATCCGGTTCATCTTGAAAGCGCGATGTTGCAGTCGCAATTGCGTCGTCGGCTTCGAACTCCACCATCGGCCAGACGACAATGCCGAGCGCGGCGGCAGCTTGTTCGGCGAGGGGAAACTGCGCGAGCAACAGGGGATCGACACCCTCGCCGGTCTTGTAGCCGGCGTAGAGGTCGTTGCGAAATGACGCGATGACATGGTCGAACGCCACGCCGATGTGGGTTGCGCCGCTCTTCGTGATGAGCGCGAGCAGGCTGCTCAGCAGGCCGAGCGTCGCCCCGACCTCGCGACCATCCGGCGCCTTGCGCGGCGGCGCGCCATAGAAACTGCGAAACAACTCATAGGTGCCATCGACCAGATGTATCTTCATATCCGCCTTTGCCACGCGTTACGACGCCTTGGCCCAGATCTGAAATGTCATTGGCGCAAGCTGCACTGGCAATGTGCGCGCTGGCCCGTTGGTGACATGCTCGTTCGCGTCGGTGATGCGCACGGTATGCAGCGCTTTTTCCAGCGCGCTCACCGGCGCCGGCGTGCTGCCGGTGTTGCAGAACACGCACACGAATGGCGCACCAGGGGAGTTCAATGCAGCATCGATGATGACTTCGCCGGTGAATGCAAGTTGCGTATCGGTATTCGCAAGCACCAGCACTTCCCGATCGAACAGCAGGCGCGAGAATGCCAGCACGCCAGATTGCGCGGAGCAATAGCCGAAGTCGATGCCATTCTCGGCAGTGGGACGGAAATATTGCCGGCCATAGCGCAGGGCAGGGTGATGTTCGCGCGCGCCGGCCAGCAACTGCACTGCGTGATAGATGGGATGGCGAGCATCGAAGGCGTCCGGTTTGCCCCACAGCGCCTCACGCACCGATTCAGGGCCGGCGCCGGCGCCGTGCAGCCCCTGTTCGGTGCCGTAATACAGGCAGGGGATGCCCTGCAAGGTGAACAACAACCCCAGCCCCATCGACATTTGCGCATCATAGCGATGTGGATCGTTTGGATCGACGTAACGGAAGCGCGCCGACTGGTCGTGGTTGTCGAGGAAGGTGACGAAGTATTGGCCGGCGTCTCCGTGCGAGCTGATCTGCGTGCTTTGCAGTTGCTGGCGGCGCAGATACAGTGAGATCACATCGCTTGGCGAGCGCATACCCTTGACCATGCCAGGCAGGCGAAAGAACAGCGGGAAATCGAGCGCCGCATCGACGCCGATGATGTCGCCGGCGATGCTCGAATCGCGCCCGACAAATTGCTCGACCTTGCCCTCATCATCATAGATTTCGCCGAAGGTGAAGAAATTCTTCTTGCCGATGCACAGCGCGAACTCGCGCATGGCATTGCCGAAGGTGCGTGAGAACTCTGGTTCGATGAACTTCAATGTATCGATGCGAAAGCCGTCCACGTCGAACTTCGCAATGATGTATTGGTAGGCGCGGATGAGCGCATCGCGCACCGGATGCGACGTGCCGTAAAGCGGGTCGGAGCGCGCGTAGTCCGTCGCAAATTCCTTGAGCGAATAGAAATCACCGGCCTCTTCGCTGAGGTTGCCTGGGCGGGTGAAGGCATTGCCCTGCCGGCGGAAAAAAGCATTGTGGCGCAACTCTGCCGGCCAGACCGCTGCATCCGCCGGCGGGTTGGCTGGCGCTTCTGGCCAATCAGCGCGGGCTGATCCATCTGCATCATGCCAGCGGATGGGGAGCGTGCCGCCATCATGCCAGGCAGTTTGAGCGACGTCGCCGGCGTGCGTGTGATATGAAAACACGTTGCCGGCGTGATTCAGCACGATGTCGAGGATGACATACATCCCGTGCGCGTGAATGGCGTCGATCAGCTCGCGCAATTCGCGCTCTGCAAAGGCAGGATCGCGCTGCGCTGCGGCCGGGTCGGAAGCGAAACGCGGCTCGATGGCGATGAAATTCTGGATGCCGTAACCGTGATAGGTCTCGGCCTCATACTGGCAATTCTTGAATACCGGCGAGAGCCAGAGCGCGCCTGCTCCCAACCCCTTCAGGTAGCCCAGCTGCGCCTGCACGCCCTTGAACGTGCCGCCCTGGAAGGTGTTGTGCGCGCCATCCCAGGGCGATCGGCGCGGCGCCGCGCTCGGGTTGTTGAAGCGGTCCAGCAGCAGAAAGTAGATCCAGTGATCGCGCCAATCCGCCGGCGAAGGCGTGATCGACGATTTGCGCGCGCGCGCCGAGGCGAGCGTTTCATGAACGTGGGGATGCTGAATGGAATCGATCATCGCGTCAGGTAGTTATACCGCAGCGATGCCCCAGCGTCCGTCTTGAGCCGCGTTCTTCTGGTTCATAGGACTAGCCGTGAGGCCAGTTTGGTATCGTCACCTCAGCCAGTGCCTTCAAGTGCGCCAAAAGGTATCGTTTTCACATCTATTGGTTCAGGAGTGAAGGATGAACGCTGAGCAAATTTCCCTCGTGCAAAAGACCTTTGAAAAGGTGGAACCCATTGCCCAGCAAACTGGCGATCTGTTCTATCAGCGCTTGTTTGAAATGGACCCCACGATTCGCCCGCTGTTCAAGGGCGATATCAAGAAGCAGGCGCTCATGCTGATGACTGTGATCGGCCTTGCCGTGCGCGGCCTCGACCGGCCGCAGACTGTGCAAGATGCAGTAAAGACGCTGGGCGTGCGCCATACCGGCTATGGCGTCGGCATGGGTGATTACAACACCTTTGGCGCGGCGTTGATCTGGGCGTTGGAGCAATCGATGGGCAGCGAATTCACGCCGGAAGTGAAGGCCGCATGGATCGAGGCCTACGGCGTGCTGTCTGATGCGATGAAGAAGACAGCGAAGGAACGACATGCGGCATGACGCTGGCCGGCGCTGAGGAGGCGCGGTGAGCGTATTCAATCCAAAAGTCACCCCCTGGACCGTGAAGGCAGAGGCATTGCCCGGAGATGACATTGCCGGGCAGTTGGTTTTTCTGCTGCGTTTTGCCATTTTGGCGCCTTCCACCCACAACACCCAGCCGTGGAAATTCGAATTGGGGCCGATCGGCAGCGATGAGATTCGCCTGCACCTCGACCTTTCGCGCTGGCTGCGGGTGGCTGATGCCGACCAGCGCGAATTGCACCTGAGCGCCGGCTGCGCGCTGGAGAATCTGTTGATCGCCGGCGAACATTTCGGCTTTGCGCCGCACGTGCGCTACTTCCCTCAACCGCAGGATGAGACGCATGTTGCGACGGTGCGATTTGGCAAAGGCGCTCAGACGCCGGCGCACCACAGGCATCTCTTCGATTGCATCCCTGCACGGCACACCAACCACAAATCCTATGATGGCCGGCCTGTCGATCAAGCCACTCTCGATCTTCTGCGCAGCTATCTGGTTGAAGATGACGTTGCGCTGTTTGCCACAAGCAGCATGACGACGAGGCGCGAGGTGGATGCGCTGGTGGTGGAGGCCGATGCAATGCAGTTTGCCGACACAGCCTTTCGTGAAGAACTCGCGTATTGGATCGGCCAGGGCGTGTTTGGCGCGTCGTGGCTGATGTCGAAGCTGGCGCAGGTGTCGATGCGCTATGTCGATCTGGGCATGCACCTGATGCGCAAAGACGCCGAGGTGCTGCAGCAATCGCCTGTGTTGGCGGCACTTTTCACGCAGGAGGATACGCGCAGGGCGCAGGTGCGCGCCGGCAAGGTCTTCGAGCGGCTGCATCTGCTTGCCACATATCTTGGCCTCAGTGTGCAGCCGATGAATCAGGCGTTGCAAGTGCCTGAATTGAAGGCGCGACTTGCCAGCGTGCTGCCGGCGACAGGACGTGCCATCCAGATGCTCTTCCGCATGGGCTATGCCGAGCCGGAAGCCGAGCACACCCCGCGCCGCGAGTTGAGCGAGATGATGCTGTGAAGACGGCGCTGTGAGATGAAAAGGGTCGGAATGCATTGAGCGCTCCGACCCTCGCATCATCAACTCAGACCTGCATCACCGCGCGATCCTCAATGCTGAAGTTGAAAGCGATCTCGCTGTCCTGCTGGCGCTGCGCTTCCACCACTGCCAGCGCAGCCAGGTTCACGATGCTGCGCACACTATCGCCACGCTGCAAGACGTGCACCGGTTTCGCCATTCCGACAAGGATTGGCCCGACCACCTCGGCATCGGCCAGTGATTTCATCAGCTTGTAGGCGATGTTGCCGGCTTCCAGGTTCGGGAAGATCAGCACGTTGGCGCTTTTGCCCAGCACCGTAAACGGATAATCTGCCCTGAGCGCTTCGTCGGACAGCGCGGTGTCGGCCATCAGCTCGCCGTCGATGCGCAGCGCCGGCTCCATCTGCCGCACGATCCCCACTGCTTCGCGCACCAGATCGGCGCGTGGGTGGCGCGTGCTGCCGAAGTTGCTGAAACTCAGCATCGCCACGCGCGGCTCCACGTCGAACTGGCGCGCCAGTTTCGCGGTGAGGATGGCGACATTTGCCAGTTTCTCGGCGTCCAGTTCAATATTTACGGTGCAATCAGCGAAGAACAGCACGCGGTCTTTGAGCGTGACCAGATAGACGCCGGCAGCAGCGCCGCTCTCGGTGCCAATCACCTGAAGCGCCGGCCGCATGACATCCGGATAATGCAGGCTCATGCCGCTGATCATGCCGTCAGCATCACCCTGTTCCACCATCGTTGCCGCGAAGTAGTTGCGTTGCGTCAGCTTCTCCTCCGCTTCGACCATTGTCACGCCTTTGCGGTGACGCAGGTCGTAGAGCCGGCGGGCATAGCGCCGGCGATCCGGCGACGTCTTCGGATCGACGATGTGAACGCCATCGAGGTCCAGATTGAGCTGGCGCGCCACTGCGCGCACCTCGCTCTCAGCGCCCAGCAGCACAGGATGCGCCACGCCCTCATCGACCAACTGACGTGCAGCCCGCACGACCTTCTCGTTGTTGCCCTCGGCCAGCACGATGCGTTTGGGGTTGGTAGCAGCCTTGTTGAAGACGATGCGCATCATCTCGCGGCTCTTGCCCTGCCGCGCTTCAAGCTGCTCGCGGTATGCCTCGATGTCGATGTTGATGCGCGCCACGCCGCTATCCATGGCAGCCTGTGCCACCGCCGGCGCTTCCCACAGCAACACGCGTGGATCCAGCGGCTTGGGGATGAGGTATTCCGCGCCGAAGGTGATGCGCGCGTTGCCATACGCCTTCACCACTTCGTCCGGCACGTCTTCGCGCGCCAGCGCTGCCAATGCCCGCGCCGCTGCCACTTTCATCGCCTCGTTGATGTGCTTGGCGCGCACGTCCAGCGCGCCTCTAAAGATGAACGGGAAGCCCAGCACGTTGTTGACCTGATTCGGGTAGTCCGAGCGACCTGTCGCGACAATCGCATCCGGGCGGGCGGCCTTCGCATCCTCATAGGTGATTTCAGGGTCGGGGTTGGCCATGGCGAAGATGATTGGATTGGGCGCCATCGCCTTCACCATGTCCTGCGTGACGGCGTTTGCAACTGACAAGCCGATGAACACATCTGCCCCAACCAGCGCCTCTTGCAGTGTGCGCAAAGGCGTCTCAACGGCAAAGACTTCCTTGTATTTGTTCATGCTGGCAGTGCGACCCTTGTAGATCACGCCTTTGCTATCGCACATGAGGATGTTTGCGCGGGTTGCGCCTAGCGAGACATAGAAGTGGGCGCACGCCACTGCCGAGGCGCCGGCGCCGTTCACCACGATCTTCACGTCTTGCAGTCTCTTGCCGGCCAGCTCGCATGCATTCACCAGCGCCGCGCCAGAGATGATGGCTGTGCCGTGCTGGTCATCGTGCATGACCGGGATATTCATCTCGGCGCGCAGGCGCTCTTCGATGTAAAAGCATTCTGGTGATTTGATGTCTTCGAGGTTGATGCCGCCGAAGCTTGGCTCCAGCAGCTTGATCGCAGCGATGAGCGCTTCAGGGTCTTCGGTCGCCATCTCGAGGTCGATGCTGTCGACGTCGGCGAAGCGCT
Organism: Thermoflexales bacterium; assembly: GCA_039810125.1. Taxonomy (GTDB): domain Bacteria; phylum Chloroflexota; class Anaerolineae; order J036; family Brachytrichaceae; genus JBDHWI01. Next base: position 35,754 of record JBDHWI010000010.1, read on the forward strand.
TGAACAGCAATGCTTTGCCCTCCATCACCGGCTTGCTGGCCGCTGCGCCAATGTTGCCCAGCCCCAGCACGGCTGTGCCGTTCGAGATGACCGCGATCAGGTTGCCCTTGGCAGTGTATTCGTAGACGTCGGGCGGGTTTTCGTGGATGGCGAGGCACGGTTCAGCCACGCCCGGGCTGTAGGCCAGTGTCAAGTCATATTGCGTTGAGCAAGGTTTGGTGGGAACGATTCCGAGTTTGCCCCTCGGTGCGCGCTTGTGGTATTCAAGCGATTCCAAGCCGATGGTGCTTCCATGCGTTGGAGTCATGTTGTTTCTCCTGTGCTGCATGGAGCGTGCGATTTGGGAAGGAGAGATCAACGCTCCATGCAGCTGATTTGCGTGCGAATGTGATCGAGTGCCTGCGCCATGCCGCGTGCTGTTTCCGGCGAGAGTGCTTCGCCCAACTCGAAGTTCTGACCCGGGATGGTGATGAGCCATGCCTTGGGACAGCGGCCATAGAGCAGCTGTGCCAGCGCGAGCAGGGCGCGCGGGTCGCCGAAGTGCCGGCTCAACTCGTAGCCATCGCGCGCCGGCTGCAACCGGATCAGCCCAAAGCTGCGGCGCGGCTTGTGCGGTTTGATGGGCTTGATGGCCGCGTCGACGAAGAACACCTCGCCGGCCTGCGAAACGGGCTCTGCCAATTCCGGCGTGAGCTGCGTGGTGGCCACGCTGATGATGCCGGGCAGATGCCACGCCGACACCGCATCGGCCACCATCTGTCCAACCGCGTCATCGCTGTGCAGCAGGCTGCCATAGCCGATGACGAGCACTGAGTGCTGAGCTCTTCGTTCCGAGTTTCGTGATCGGATCGCCGAGCGCTGTCTGCTGTCCGGAACTCTGAACCCGGAACTCAGCACTTGATTATTCACGACCCACCTCGTCCAGCACATTGCCGTTTGCGTCATACAGCGTGACCTTGAGCGGCATCTGGCCGGCGGCGTGTGTCGAGCAACTCAGGCACGGGTCGTAGGCGCGGATGCCGGCCTCGACGCGATTCAACATGCCCTCCGGAATCCTGGCGTCCTTGACACCGTGAATCCAGTGCTGGGCGATCTGTTTCACCGTCCGGTTCATGCTGATGTTGTTCTGACCGGTGGCGATGATCATGTTCATCTTTGTGATCATGCCTCGCTCATCCACGTTGTAATGATGGAAGAGCGTGCCGCGCGGGGCTTCGCTTACGCCCACGCCTTCGAGTTTGTTGATGCCGCCGCCGGCGCGCACCCGCGTTGAAAGAATCTCAGGGTCATCCAGCAGCAGTCCGATGCGCTCGAGCGAGGCCAGAATTTCGATCATGCGCGCGTAGTGATACAGGAATGATGAGATCACCACGCCGTTCTTGCCGTGCTGGCGAAACTCAATCAACTCAGCGTCGGCTTCAGGCGTGCCGATCGTCGTGCAGAGGTTCAAGCGCGCAAGCGGGCCGACCCGATACGCGCCGTGCGGGTAACCCAGTGGCTTGTAGTACGGCGACTTGAGATATGACCACGGCTCCACAGCCTCGCCGATGATCTCGGCGTAGCGGCGCGGGTCGAAGCCATCGACCAGCGTGTTGCCATCGCTGTCGATCACGCGCAGGTGGCCGTCGTAATGCTCCCACAGCCCACCGTCCTTGCTCACCATGCCCAGGAACAGGGTGGGGAAACTGCCAAAGTTGTCAACCTCTTCCTGATGCGTCTCGATGTATTGCTTAAAGAGGGCGATGCCCTTGCGGGTGGTATCGAGCGCCTCAGGCAACCGACTGCGGATGTGGGCGTGATTCGCCTCGGTCAGCGGCTCGCGCACGCCACCTGGCACTGCCCAGGCTGGGTGGATCTTCTTGCCGCCCAGCAACTCGATCACCTCCTGACCGAACTGCCGCAGGCGGATGCCGGCGCGCGCCAGCTCAGGCTGCGCGGCGATCAGGCCGAATACGTTGCGGCCGGCTGGGTCGCTGTCATAGCCCAGCAGCCAGTCGGGCGAGCTGAGATGAAAGAAGCTCAGCGCGTGCGACTGCGTGATCTGGCCGAGGTTCATCATGCGGCGCAGCTTTTCAGCGGCCGGCGGGATTTGCACGGCAAAGATGTCGTCGCCGGTCTTGGCGCTGGCGAGGATGTGGCTGATGGGGCAGATGCCGCACACGCGCGCGGTGATGCCGGCCATCTCACCCAGCGGCCGGCCCTCGCAAAATTTCTCGAAGCCGCGAAACTCGACGACGTGAAAGCGCGCATCATCGATCTCGCCGGCGTCATTCAGATACAGGGAAATCTTTGCGTGACCTTCGATGCGGGTGACAGGGTCGATGATTACTCGGGTGGTCATTTTTCTCCTATCCAAATTTCAACATCTCGCGCCCGATCATCTCTGGCGGCTTGCCTTCAACCACGGCTTGCAGCACGGCGCGAATGCGCGGCGCCGGCGGCGGGCAGCCGGGGATATACAGATCGACTGGAATCACGGCGTGCACCGGCACCACGTGATCTACCAGCGGCGGCACGATGCCATCCTCGTGCGGCACTTGCGGGCGCAGCAGCACCGCGTCTTTGTAGGCGCGGTCCAGCACCACTTCAGCGCCGTTCTCCAGCGGGTTGCGCATGGCCGTCACGTTGCCAGTCACTGCGCAATCGCCAAAAGACACCACCAGTTTGCTGTTCTTGCGAATCTGGTGAATGATCTCGATGTGGTCTTCGTTGGCGATGGCGCCCTCCACCAGCGTGATATCGACGTTTTCAGGGAATTGCTTGATGTCAGCGACGGGGCTGTAGACCACCTCGACTGCTGCCGCGAGATCGATCAGCCATTCATCCAGATCGAGGAACGACATGTGGCAGCCGGAACAACCGCCCAGCCAAATGGAAGCGAATCTGATTTTGCTCATTGCTCTCCTACATCGCCCACAGCTTCATCTCGCGCGCCTGCTTCAAGAAATTCAGCTTGTCGCGATTGCGGGTCATCTCGGCCACCGTTGAACCCTGCTTGAACAGCGCGCCGGTGGGGCAGGCCATCACGCACTTGCCGCATGAGGTGCAACTGGGCGATTCGCCCCAGGGCATGTTCATGTCGGTGATGATCAGCGACTGTGCGCCGCGCCCCAGCACGTCGCGGGTGTGCGCGCCTTCCAGTTCATCGCACACGCGGACGCAGCGCGTGCAAAGGATGCAGCGGTTGTGGTCGGCGCCGAAGAGTTCGTGCGAAAGATCGACGTTGAGCTTCGGGAACATATAGTCGTAGCGCACGTGGGTCATGCCCATGGCGATGCCGGCGTCCTGCAATTCGCAATTGCCGTTGGCCACGCACGCCGCGCATACGTGGTTGCGCTCGGCGAAGAGCAGTTCGACGATCTGCCGGCGATAGCTCTGCAATCGTGCGCTATCGGTCTTCACGTCCATGCCTTCCTGCACGCGCGTCGCGCAGGCCGGCAGCAACTTGTTCGAGCCGGCCACTTCCACCAGGCACAGCCGGCACGCGCCTACATCCGACACGCCGTCGAGATGGCACAGGGTGGGGATGACGATGCCGTTCTCTCGCGCTGCCTGCAGGATCGAATCCTCTTCGCGCGCGCTAACCGGCTTGCCATCGATCGTGAGTGTTTTGACAGACATATCTTTCTCATTTCTCATTCCGATTTTCGATTCTGGGTGGGGGAATGACCAATCCAAAATCGGCAATCGAAAATTGAAAATCATGCCTTGACCTTGTTTGCGTATTCGCCCTTGAAGTAGTGCATGGTGCTGATGACCGGGTTTGGCGCAGACTGGCCGAGACCGCACAGGCTGGCATACTTCACCATGTCGCACAGTTCAGTCAGTTGCGCCAGATCGCGCTGCGTGGCCTTGCCATTCTGGATCTTGGTCAACAGGTGATGCATTTGGGCCGTGCCGGCGCGACACGGAATGCACTTGCCGCACGACTCTTCCATGCAGAATTCCATGAAGAAGCGCGCCACTTCCACCATGTCGGTGGTCTCGTCCATCACGATCATGCCGCCGCTGCCCATGATCGAGCCAACTTTCGCCAGCGATTCATAGTCCACCGACATGTCGAGAAAGTCGGCCGGAATGCAGCCACCGGATGGGCCGCCGGTCTGCACCGCCTTGAAAGCCTTGCCTTCTGGGATGCCGCCGCCGATGTCGTAGACGATCTCGCGCAGTGAAATGCCCATCGGCACCTCGATCAGGCCGGTGTTGGCGACCTGGCCGGAGAGCGCGAACACCTTGGTGCCTTTGCTCTTCTCGGTGCCGATGCCGGCGAACCAGTCCGCGCCATTCTGGATGATCGGCGCGATGTTGGCGAGCGTCTCGACGTTGTTGATGAGTGTGGGCCGGCCCCACAGGCCGTATTCTGCGGGGAAGGGTGGGCGTGGGCGCGGGGTGCCGCGGCCGCCTTCAATCGACGCCATCAGTGCAGTCTCTTCGCCGCACACGAATGCGCCGGCGCCCAGCCGCACTTCCACATCGAATGAGAATGCGGTGCCGGCGATGTTGTTGCCCAGCAGGCCGGCGCGATTGGCCTGGCGAATGGCAGTGCGCAACCGCTTCACCGCCATCGGATATTCAGCGCGCACATAGGCAAAGCCCTTGTTGGCGCCGACGGCATAGGCGGCAATCGCCATGCCTTCGAGGATGCGGTGCGGATCGCCTTCCAGCACGCTGCGATCCATGAACGCGCCGGGGTCGCCCTCATCGCCGTTGCAGATGACGAACTTGCGAGCATCCATGCCATTGGGCAGGTGATGCGGATATTTGTCAGGGTTGGCCTTGGCGACCGTCGCCCACTTCAAGCCGGTGGGAAAGCCGGCGCCGCCGCGCCCGCGCAAGCCGCTCTTGGTGATTTCATCCAGCACCTGCTGCGGCGTCATCTCGTTCAAGGCCTTCATCAAGCCCTGGTAGCCGCCGTAAGCGATGTAATCTTCAATGCGGTCTGGATCGACCACGCCGCAGTTTTGCAGCACGATCTTGTATTGGCGGGTAAAGAAGGGCTGGTCGGTTGGGCACTCCAGGCGCTTGATATTTTCACCGCCGATGCTCTTTGCAATCTCGGGCGCGTCTTCGAGCGCGACAAACTGATACAGCACTTCGGTCCTGGCCGGCGGCGTTGCGATGACCTTGCCGTTGCCAATCTCGCCATGGTCGTTTGTGTCGCCGACAGCCGCCGGCGCAATGATCTCGCCGCTTTCAGGCTGCTCAGTTTTCTGCACCTCGACCAGCGGGCCAAGCGCGCACAGGCCAGGGCAACCCACGCATTTCACCTTTGTGTCAGTCTTGCCTTGGGCCTTTAGCTCCTGCTCCAGCTTCTTGGCAAGTTGCTCGCTGCCCAACGCTGCGCAGCCGGTGCCGACGCATACGTTGATGACGCGCTCATTGGCGCTGATGGCCTGGCGCTCTTTCAATGCTGTCTTTTGCAGCTCTTCTGCATTCATGGCTTTCTCCAAATCATCGCCGGCTATTTGTTGATGGCCGAGTCGATGTGTCGCAGCAACAGCTCTGGCGTTTGCTTGCCGAGCGAATCGCCATCCAGCGTGACCGCCGGCGCGATGGCGCACGAGCCGAAGCAGCGCGCTGTGAGAATCGAGAACTTCTTGTCGGGCGTGGTCTGGCCAGCCTTTATGCCGTATTTCCCTTCGACGGCTTCCATGAGCTTGTTCGCGCCTTTGATGTAGCAGGCAGTGCCCATGCACACCACGCAGGCGTGATCGCCGGCGGGCTTGAGTGTGAAGAAGTTGTAGAACGTAGCGACGCCATACACGCGGCTGTAGGGCAGGCGCAATGATCTGGCGACGTGCAGCAGCGTGTGATCATCGAGAAACCCGAAGGATTCCTGCGCGGTGTGCAGCGATTCGATCAGCGCGTGGCCGGTATAGCCATGCTTGCGCATCGTCGCCTCGAGCAGCTTGTAGCGCTTGTCATTCAGGCGCGGGTCGCCTTGATTCGCAACAGCCGGCGCGCTGGGGATCGGTGCGGTCTTGTTTGCAGTTGCGGTTCCCATTCAATTGACTCCAGATAACAAAAAGGGCGCTTGATCGCGCCCTCATTCCTCACCATCTTGACTTGCTGGCAACGATGCCAGGATCGGGCCGCCAGTCTTGCAGCACCTTCATGTAGTTGGCTCTTTCAAATGCCGCCGGCTGCGTCACCGATTGCTGGCTCATGCTGCCGCGCATCTGCGCCACCGAGACGTATTCATGCTGCTCCATCCAATCACGCAGGCTCGACACCACTTCGCCGATGCGGCCCACGCCATGGTGCAGTAATTCGCTCGCCATGAAGGTGACATGCGCGCCGGCCATGATGCCTTTGATCGCATCTTCATGTGAATGCACGCCGGTCGTGATGCCGAGATTGCACTTCACGCGGCCGTATAGGATGGCTGTCCAGCGCAGCGGCAGGCGCATTTCGTCGCTGTTGCTCAGCACCAGGTGCGGCGCCACCTCAAGGTTTTCCAGATCGAAATCGGGTTGGTAGAAGCGGTTGAATAGCACGAGCGCGTTGGCGCCGGCCTCGCACAGCCGCCGCGCCATGTTGCCCATCGCGCTGAAGAACGGGCTGACCTTGATGGCGACTGGGATATTCACGGCGTGCTTCACGCGTGCCAGCGCATCGATATAGCGCTGCTCCACCTCGGCGCTGGTGGCGTTCAGGTCGGTGGCGATGTAGTAGATGTTCAACTCCAGCGCGTCCGCGCCGGCTTGCTCAATCTCCTTCGCGTATGCCGTCCAGCCGCCATCGCTCACGCCGTTCAGGCTGCCGATGATGGGGATCGACACGGCTTGCTTGGCTTGGTGGATGAGGTTGAGGTATTCATCCGGGCCGACGTTGTAATGCGCCATGTCGGGAAAGTAGTTCAGCGCTTCGGCGAAGGTTTCGGTGCCGTAGTTCAGGTAATGATCGAGGATCTGGCTCTCCTCTTCGATCTGCTCCTCAAACAGGGAATACATGTTGACCGCCGGCGCGCCGGCGTCCTCAAGGCGTTTGATGCGGTCAAGGCTGTTGGAGAGCGGGCTGGCAGACGGCACGATGGGGTGCTTCAACTGCAATCCCATGTAGGTGGTCGAAAGGTCGATCATTGGTCGTTGTTGCTCCTGGTTGCGCAAGTGAGAATGTGCGCCGGCGGGTCCTGGCCGGCAGTGCGTTGTGCATTGCCACCTTCGGCAACAGGTTATCAGCCAGCGCGCATTTCGGCATCGTCCGCGTGAGCAAAGCCGACCTAGCCAAGTGGTGAGTTGCTGCGAGGCATCAGCAACCGCTGTGCTGATGCGCTTTGCTGCGGATCACAATGGCGAAAGTCCGGCCAGGTTCTGGCAAGTTCAAGTGAGCTTGTCGAGCGCGCGGTAATACGTTTCGGCGAGAGGCAGGAACCACGGCTTGCCGTTGTAAAGGCCGAGCGGCGCGGTGGGGAAGGGCAGCGTGAACAGCGGGTTATCGGGCTTTTCCCCGGCAACCTGGCGCGCCACGCACGCGCCGAGATACGTCAGCAGCGCCACACCATGCCCGCCGCAACCCAGCGCAAAGTGAATGCCGTTGGGTGAGACGCCGGCGTGCGGCAACAGATCGAAGGTGAAGCCGAGCGTGCCACCCCAGGCATGACTCACCGTTGCTGCGCGCAGTTGTGGGAATACCTCGACCATGCCCCGCTGCAAGATCGCTGCGCTTTCGCGCACCGTGCTTGGTGTCTCGGCCTGGAACGCTGCGCGCCCACCAAAGATCATGCGGTTGTCTTGTGACAGTCGAAAGTAATACAGAAAGTTTTTCGAGTCGAACATCATGCGCCGGCGCGGGCTGAGCTCGGCGGCAAGCGCAGCGGGCAACGGCTCGGTCGCAATGACGTATGAGCCGATTGGGACGATGCGCTGGGCCAGCCACGGCGCGAGCCGCTGTGTGTAACCGTTGGTAGCAAGGATGATGTGCTGCGCCTTGAGCTTGCCGCGCGGTGTGTCGATGGTGAACGCATCACCTTCCCGTCGCAGCGCAGTTGCAGGCGTCTGCGCGAATAGCAACGCGCCGGCGCGCTGCGCAGCGGCGATGAGGCCGGCAGCGTATTGCGCGGGGTTCACGCCGGCGCTGGTTGCATCCACCAAACCCCCAAAATACAGGTCGCTGCCGATCTCACTGCGCAGATCCTTGCGCTCAACCAGCGTCACTGCATGGTTGAAGTCGCGCTGCAGCATCTCAACTTCGCGCGCATAGGCGGCGAAATGCGCCGGCTTCCATGCCAGTTCGACATGCCCGCAGCGCGTGAAGCCACAGTCGATCTGCTCATCGCGGATGAGTTGCTCTGCAAATGTGATGGCGGTTAGCGACGTGTGAAACAAGCTGCGCGCAACCTGCAGGCCATGTTGCTTGATCAATTTGCCGGCGGCCACCTTCATGCCGGTCAGCACCATGCCGCCATTGCGCGAACTTGCGCCGGAGCCGAACCCATTCGCTTCCAGCACAGCCACCTGCGCGCCGTGCCTCACCAACTCACGCGCAGCTGACAGGCCGGTGTAGCCACCGCCGATGATGGCGACGTCAACAGAAGCCGGCCACGCGCGCTCGGCAAGCACCGGCCATTGCACCGTCTCCGCCCAATAAGATGATTCTTTCATGTTTCAACGAGCCATCAGTGAAGAGATTTGCCATGCAGCACATGCCAATGCAAATGTTTTGAATCCTGATAACCACCGAGATTGACAACGATCTTTGCTGAACCGCGGCCCGCAACGACATCGCCGGCGATCTGTTTCACAGCGCGCATCACCGCAATCAAGAGTGAATCATCGCTCAATGTGGGCAGTGATTCGATATGCGTTTTGGGGATCACCACGTTGTGGACAGGATACGACGGTTGCGTGTCTGCAACCCTTCGGGTTGTTTGGGGTGTGCATTCATGTTTGGGAGCGCGAGCTGCGCAACATGCGGCAAACACGAAATCAGCGATGTGAAAGGTTGAACTGCAGCCTGCAATCACTTGAACTGCTGCCGCCTCACATCTTCATCCGGCCGCGTGTGAATGCGATTCAGTGTGAACTCGTCAAGATATACCGGCCCGCCCAGCGCGTAGGTCGCGGCCAGCACGCGCGCGTGCTTCACCGCCATGTTCGTGATGTGCTGCACTTCCTTTGCGGTTTGGCCGAGCGCGATGAAGCCGTGATTTTGCAGATAGATCACTTTTGGCGTCGTGCTGTGCCGGCGAATGAACGCGCGCACACGATTGCCGATCTCGTTTGCGAGCGTCGCGCCGACGTCGATGTATGGCACGAACACGCCATGCAACCCGCATACGACAATCACATCCGGCATGATATGGCGAGTGATGTCCTCGGCGCGCTGCGAGCACAGCACGCTGTTGATGGCGACAGGGTGGGTGTGGCCGATGAAATTTGCATCGGTCAACACATACATCAGCGCATGAAAGAATGTCTCGATGGATGGGCGCGGCGCATCCGTGCTGACGCGCGCGTCGATCAACACCTGCTTGACTTGCTCGTCATCGAGGTCGGTATTCAATGCGTCCACGATCAGATCGCGACGCACCTGCACCACCTGCGCCGGCGACAACGTGCCAAGATGCGCGCCGCTCGCCTTGATCCAGAAAGTGCCATCGTCCAGTCGCGCGCTGGTGTTGCCCTCGCCAATGATCGCCAGGTCGCGCGCCGGCTCACCAAGCCAGTGCGAGAGCGCGATCATCTCATCCAGTATCGCTTCATTCTTTGCAGCCATGCCGAACATTGTAGAAGTAACTTTTGTTCTGGTTAAGAGGGATTCGGCAGGGATTTCTTTGCGTGCTAACCTTCGCAGCTATGACGCAACATCCGCTTGTCACCACCGGCTGGCTGGCCCAACATCTGTCCGATCCCCATCTGCGCATCATCGATATTCGTGGGCATGTTGCCCCGCCGACCGATCCATTGCCGCACTACTTCAACCATCGCGATGATTACCTGACAAGCCACATTCCCCGTGCAGCCTTCGTCGACTGGGTGCATGAGATCACCGACCCTGCCGACCCGCGCCACGCGCGCATTGCGCCGCCAGCACGTTTTGCCGAGGCGATGCAGCGCGCCGGCGTGCAAAACGACTCCTTTGTCGTTGCCTATGACGACGCCGGCGGCCTCTTTGCAGCGCGGCTATGGTGGGCGCTGAACTACTATGGCCACTCGCAAGTGGCTGTGTTGGATGGCGGCTGGCAGAAGTGGGTTGGAGAAGGGCAAACAGTGACTGCGGAGATTGTGCTGCCGCCGGCAACGACCTTCACCCCGCGTCCGCAGGCCGAGTGGATTCGTTTTGCTGAGCATGTCGCAAACCGCACAGTGCAGACAGCGTTGCTCGATCTGCGCTCGCCGGCAGAGTATGAAGGCCAAAGCTCGCGTGCCAGGCGCGCCGGCCACATTCCGGGCGCGCTGAACTGGCCGCGCAGCACGTTGAACGCCGCAGATGGCACGCTGCTGCCGGCGGGTGAGCTGCGACGGCGGTTGGCCGAACTCGGCGTGTCCGATGAAGCGCAGCCGATCATCACCTATTGCAATGCCGGCGTTTCTGCATCGATGGGTTTGCTGGCTCTGCGCGTGGCCGGCTTCCGCAACAGCGCAATCTACGACGGCTCCTGGAAAGACTGGGGCAACGATGAATCCAGACCGATTGTGTGAGATTCACACCGGAGTCTCTTCCAGGGCGCCTTCTGTTTCCGGCATCGGCAAGTAGAGCAACTCTTCTGGTGCATCATATTCAAACAACTCGGCATAGCGCCCCCAATCAATGATGACATCGAACTGTCGGATGGCTTCCTGATGTGGAAAGTGCTCGTCCAGAATGTCCACGAAGAAATCTGCCTTCATGGACCTGTTCTTTTTCAGGTTCAGCGTCTCTACGACTGTGCGCATGATGGGCACATTCGCCAGCACCTGCTCGCGGAAGATCTGCTTGCTCGCTTGAATATCTGAGATGGCGAAGCGGTTGCCAGTGCTGGTCAATGTGATATCGCCGCGACTGACCTTTGCGAAACCGAGCAACTCGGCTGCGTCGGTGATCGGCGTGAGATCATCCGCGTCGAGTTGCAGTTGGCTGGCCAGCGCCGGCAGGTCCTCGCGTCCGCCGCGCTCCTGGATCAATTCCAGCAGGCCGCTGATGCCGCCGGCGGTCGCGCTGGGCAACAGGATGATCTTGTGCTTGGCCCTTTCGGGAGTGGTGGCGGCAGCCGAATCGGTCACCACCGCTTCGGGGTTGGTCATCACAGCGAAGATGTGATCGACCAGTTCCTTGAAGCGGGCGGCGTTGCGGTTGCGCGGCCGGCTGAGGTCGATGGCAATGATGCCGCGAATGTGTCCCGGGTTGTTGCCCAGGATAATGACGCGATCTGCGAGCAGCACTGCCTCTTCGATATTGTGTGTCACCAGCACGATGCTGCTGGCTGGGAAGTTGCCCTGCTCCCACAGGTCTGCGATTTCGCCGCGCAGGTTTTCCGCCGTCAGCACATCCAATCCGCTGAATGGCTCATCCATGAAAAGCACTCTGGGTTGCATGACGAAAGCGCGCGCGATGCCGACGCGCTGCTTCATGCCGCCGGAAAGTTCGCGCGGATAGGCGTTCTCGAAGCCATCGAGGCCGACGCGATCGATGGCTTTCAGCGCTCGCGCATGACGTTCCTCGGGCGGCACGCCGGTTGCCTCCAGTCCGACCTCCACATTCTGTTGAACGGTCAGCCATGGCAGCAGCGCGTAGCTCTGAAACACCATTGCGACATCTGGGTTTGGGCCGCTGATGGGCTTGTTGCCGGAGATGACCTCGCCGGTGCTGGGCGGGATGAGGCCGGCCATGATGCGCAACAGCGTGCTTTTGCCGCTGCCGCTCTTGCCGAGCAGCGCCACAATCTCATTTGGATGCACGCCAAAGCTGATGTCGCTCAGCACGGTGAACGCTGTCTTGTTGCCAGGCAGAGCAAACGATTTAGTGATGCGATTGACTGCCATGAGATCGTCTGCGCGACGATCGTCAGCTTGATAGGCCATTTTTCACCTCACAAAAATGCATGATTAAAGGGAATACCGGGTTTCGGCCAGCGCGTAGAGCCTGCGCCAAACGAGCCGGTTGATGATGACGACGATGATGGTCATTGCGCCCACTCCAAGCGCAATGCGCGGCCAATCGCCGGCGGTTGTCGCTCGTTCGATATACGCGCCAATGCCGGCGGCGGTGAGGGTGGTGTTGCCCCACGAGACCGACTCGGCGACGATGCTGGCGTTGAATGCGCCGCCATATGCCGTGAGCGCGCCGGTGACCCAGGCCGGGAAGATGCCGGGCAAAATAACGCGCCGCCACACATGCCAGCCGCGCAACTGTGTGACGGAAGCCATCTCGCGCATCTCGGTGGGGATGGAACGCGCGCCGGCGATCACGTTGAACAGGATGTACCACTGCGCGCCGAAGGCCATAAGCAAAATTGCGCCGAGGCCGATGTTGACGCCGAGCGCGATGAATATGATGGTAGCGAAGGGATAGAGGAACGTGGCAGGGAAGGATGAGGCGAACTGCACCACCGGCTGCGCGTAGCGCGCCAATTTCGGGCTGAAGCCGATCTTCACTCCGATGGGGATATAGATCAGCGAGCACAGCACAAGCAGGGCGAAGACGCGCAACAGCGTGATTGCGCCCAGCCCAAACACGTTGAGAATCTCGCTGAGGGATAGCTCGCTTACGATGAACTGCAGCACTGCTGCTGCAGCTGCAAGCGATAGGGCAATCAGCACGAGGGTGAATACGGCGTCGAGCCGGCGCCGCAATGCTGGTGACATGCGCTGCGCGAGCGGCACAGGCGCAGGGCCGGCGGCGCGAGCGGCTGATCGTTGCAATTGCAACGTCTGCCAGCGCTGTGAAACTGGCTTCATGGCCGTGCCAATCAACCCTGGCAGTTGCGCCCTGCGCAGCAGGTTCAAAAACCAGGATGAGGGGATGTCGGAGCCGGCGCTGGCCTCCATCTTGAATCGATCAGACCACGCGATGAGCGGCCGCCACACCAACTGGTCAGTCAGCAGAATCATCACAGCCATCGCGATGACAGCCAGAACCAGCGCGCGCACGTCTTGCTTGCTGATGGCCTCCGCGACATACGAGCCGATGCCTGGCAGCGTGTATTGGTGGTTCAACACGGTGATCGCTTCGGATACACTGACGAAGAACCAGCCGCCGCCAAAGCTCATCACTGTGTTCCACACCAGCCCGATCATCGAGAACGGCACGGCCACGCCCCAGAAGCGTTTCATCGGCGTCATGCGATAGAGCAACGACACCTCGTTCAGTTCATTGGGCAGCGTGCGCAGCGAGTAGTAAAACGAAAACGTCATGTTCCATACCTGGCCAGTGAAGATGGCGAAGATGGCTGCGGCCTCCAGTCCCAGCAGGCTGCCGGGGAAGAGTGCGATGAAGAACGTGACGGTGGCCGAGAGGAAGCCCAGCACCGGCACAGATTGCAGCACATCGAGCGCCGGGATGATGATGCGCTCTGCGAAGCGATAGCGCGCGGCAAGCCCGCCGACGATGAAGGTGAATGCCAGCGAAACGGCCAGCCCAATGAACATGCGCAGCGTTGATCGCACGAGGTAGTAGGGGAGGAAGCGCGGATCCAGGCTGATGGCCGGCATCACGTCGGGTGGCTGGAATGGTGCAAATGCGCCGCCTCCAACGACGACCATCACTGCGATCAGGCTGATGATGCCCACAATCAAGGCGAGATCGACCAGCCCGAGTGGCAGCCGGCGCAATGACTCGCGCACGGGAAAAGTTCGCAACTCCATGCTCATGCTCCTTTGTCAACACCGTCACACTTGCTGCCCATACCACAGCGCAAGGCAAAAAAACAGCAGCGAGTGGCGCTGCTGGCAGTTGACATGACATGTCGATGCAATTGAGCATCCGATGTGCATGTTTGCAGCACGCCCCTCGTAGAGCTTTGGCACTGTCCAACGTAGATTCCGTCGAGCGGCGGGATCAGAATCAGCTGCTGCGTGCAAAGCCTTAATCCGACCTTGCCTGTTTTACCCATTGGTGTCTTTCGACATTTCCGGGCGGCAGCTTGTTTTTGGGCAGGAGCCTCACCTAACAAGCGTGTGTCTTGTATGCGACTGGGGTGGAGTGTAGGACTTGACTTTCACCTTTGTCAAGCGCT